>NZ_BNEB01000003.1:2100000-2349198 GCF_016860545.1 Streptomyces asoensis
GTCTACTGGCGGCACAAGAACCACGTGTCCACGCTCTACGGCAATCCCATGCCCTACGCCCAGTTCTTCGACGGCGGACAGGCCTTCCACGCCGTCTACGGCAGCATCCACACCACGATCGGGTCCATGGGCTGCGTCAACCTCACCCTGGGTGACGCCCGCAGGCTGTGGGGGGTGCTGAGGAACGGCGACCGGGTCTACGTGTGGGGGCACCGGCCCGGTACCTAGGGGCCGTCGGAGCCCTCTGAGACACTGGGCGCGATGAGTGACACTGCCAAGCCGCCCGCCGCCCCGGCGCGCGCCCACGCCGAGATCGACCTGGCCGCGCTGCGGGCCAACGTGCGCACCCTGCGCGCCAAGGCGCCGGGCGCGGCCTTCATGGCCGTGGTCAAGGCCGACGGGTACGGGCACGGGGCCGTCCCCTGCGCCCGCGCGGCCGTCGAGGCCGGCGCCACCTGGGTGGGCACCGCCACGCCCGAGGAGGCGCTGGCGCTGCGCGCCTCGGCCGGCCTGCCGGACCACGTCAGGATCATGTGCTGGCTGTGGACGCCCGGCGGGCCCTGGCGCGAGGCCGTCGAGGCCGGTGTCGACGTCTCCGTCGGCGGGCTGTGGGCCCTGCGCGAGGCCGTCGAGGGCGCGCGGGCCGCGGGCCGGACGGCCAGGGTGCAGCTCAAGGCGGACACCGGCCTCGGACGCAACGGCTGCCAGCCCGCCGACTGGCCCGAACTGGTGGCCGAGGCGCTGCGCGCCGAGAGCGAGGGGCTGGTCCGCGTCACCGGACTGTGGTCGCACTTCGCCTGCGCCGACGAGCCCGGTCACCCCTCCACCGCGCTCCAGCTCGACCGCTTCCGGGACATGGTCTCGTACGCCGAACAGCGGGGCGTGCGGCCCGAGGTGCGGCACATCGCCAACTCCCCGGCCACGCTGACGCTCCCGGACACCCACTTCGACCTGGTCCGCCCCGGCATCGCGATGTACGGCCTGTCGCCCAGCCCCGAACTGGGCGCCGCCGCCGACTTCGGGCTGCGTCCGGTGATGACCCTCACGGCCTCGCTGGCCCTGGTGAAGCACGTCCCGGGCGGCCATGGCGTGAGCTACGGGCACCACTACGTCACCCCGGGCGCGACCACCCTCGGCCTCGTCCCGCTGGGGTACGCCGACGGTGTGCCCCGGCACGCCTCCGGCAGCGGGCCGGTGCTGGTCGGCGGCAAGTGGCGCACGGCCGCCGGACGCATCGCGATGGACCAGTTCGTCGTCGACCTCGGCGGTGACGAGCCCGGGCCCGGGGCGGAGGCGGTCCTCTTCGGCCCCGGCGACCGCGGTGAACCGACTGCGCAGGACTGGGCCCTGGCGGCCGGAACCATCGGATACGAGATCGTCACGCGCATCGGAGCACGCGTTCCCCGCGTCTATGTGGGTGAGACCCCGGCCGGCGGGACCCGCGCCGGCGAGACCGGTGTCCGTCCATGAGAGCCGTGTCATTCGGCCCGTCCAGGTGAACGGGTGACCGGACGGGTACTCCGCAACAAGAGCACGGACATCGGCCGGAAGAGGAGCGGTACGTGAGCGAGAGCGGCGCGGAGGTGGTGGTGAGCGGTGCCGGGACCGTGGCGAACGCGGCTTCGGCGGTCGTCGCCGCCTCCGCCACGGGGGCGGCGGGAGGCTGGCGCCGGGCGACCGGTATCGCCGGCACCGCGATAGGCGTGATCGCCGCGGGTGCCGCGGCGGGTGTCGCCCTGGAGCGGATGACCGTGGGGCGGGGCATGCGGGCCAAGGCCCGGCTCGCCCTCGACTCGACGGGGCCGTACGGCGGGCTGCGCGGTACTCCCGGCAAGGCCTACGCCGACGACGGCACCGAGCTGTACTACGAGGTCGACGACGTCGAGCCGCAGGGCGGGCCGGCGAACCGGCGGCGCAGGCTCTTCGGGCGCAAGGCCCCGCTCCCCGTCACCGTGGTCTTCAGCCACGGCTACTGCCTCAACCAGGACTCCTGGCACTTCCAGCGGGCGGCCCTGCGCGGTGTCGTGCGGACCGTGCACTGGGACCAGCGCAGCCACGGCCGTTCCGGGCGCGGGAACGCCCAGACCCGGGACGGCGTGCCGGTCACCATCGACCAGCTGGGGCGCGATCTGAAGGCCGTCGTCGACGCGGCCGTGCCGGAGGGGCCGATCGTGCTCGTCGGGCACTCCATGGGCGGCATGACCGTGATGGCGCTGGCCGCCCTGCACCCCGAGCTGATCCGGGACCGGGTCGTCGCCACCGCCTTCGTCGGCACCTCGTCCGGCCGGCTAGGCGAGGTCAACTTCGGGCTGCCGGTGGCGGGCGTGAACGCGGTGCGCCGGGTGCTGCCGGGGGTCCTCAGGGCGCTCGGGCAGCAGGCGGCCCTGGTGGAGAAGGGCCGCCGGGCCACCGCGGATCTCTTCGCCGGGGTCATCAAGCGGTACTCGTTCGCGTCGCGGGACGTGGATCCGGCGGTGGCGCGGTTCGCCGAGCGGATGATCGAGGGCACGCCGATCGACGTGGTCGCCGAGTTCTACCCGGCGTTCACCGACCACGACAAGACGGAGGCGCTCGCCTGCTTCACCGGGATACCGGTGCTGGTCCTGGCCGGCATCGGGGACCTGGTCACGCCGAGCGAGCACAGCGAGGCGATCGCCGACCTGCTGCCGGACGCGGAGCTGGTGCTCGTGCCGGACGCCGGACACCTGGTGATGCTGGAACACCCGGAAGTCGTCACCGACCGCCTCGCCGACCTCCTGACCCGTGCGGGTGCCGTGCCCGCAGGGGCTACCGTGAACGGCTATGGAAGCACCAGCAGCACCGCACAGCCCGGCTGAGCCGGGACCGGCGGGGAACAGTACGGAGATCGTCGTCGACTCGCCCGAGCGGATGGGCGAGCTGGGCCGTCGTCTGGCGGCCCTGCTGCGGGCGGGCGACCTCGTGATGCTGAGCGGGGAGCTCGGCGCGGGCAAGACGACGCTCACCCGCGGCCTCGGTGCGGGGCTCGGCGTCCGGGGCGCCGTGACCTCCCCGACGTTCGTGATCGCCCGCGTGCACCCCTCCCTGGGCGACGGTCCGCCGCTCGTCCACGTGGACGCGTACCGCCTGGGCGGCGGGCTCGACGAGATGGAGGACCTCGATCTCGACGTGTCGCTGCCGGCGTCGGTGGTCGTCGTGGAGTGGGGCGAGGGCAAGGTCGAGGAACTGACCGACGAGCGGCTCCAGGTGCGTATCCACCGGGCCGTCGGCGACACCGCCGACGAGGTGCGGCACGTGACGGTGACCGGCCTCGGGGCGCGGTGGGCCGGGACGGACCTCGGCGCGCTGTCGGTCTGAGCCGCCCCCGGCCCGTGGCGGGAGCCGGGGCCGCGGCCGGCCGTGAGGGTGCACCGCCGCCCGGCCCCCATGGGCGGGCGCCGGGCTCGGGTCTTCGCGGGGCGGCGCCGTGCTCCGGCGGTGGCGGGCGGGCGCCGGGCCGCGCGCGGGCCGGTGGCCGGCCGGGCCCTCAGGCCGCCTTGGGATGCCGGGCCGGCCGGTCCTTCAGCGACGGGTCGGGCAGCCGAGGAGGTGTCGAGACGGCTTCGGCGGCCGCGCAGGAGGCCAGCAGATCGCGCATGGACACACCGGCGAGCGGGTGCGGCCGGGGCGGCCGGTTCCTGGGCTCGGTGACCGACATGGACGCCTCCTGGGGTTCGGGGGCGGACGTAGTTAGGCAGACCTAAGTACGAAGTTGATACCATGTGACCACGTACGGGACGGGTAACGCAACATTTTGCCGACGCCTTGTCGGAACACCTGCCGGGCGGCCGCCCAAGGCCCACCGGAACGCCTGGCGGCCCCGGGGGGCGGGTCGCGGCCGGGCTCCCCTACGGGACGACCACCACCCCGCAGCCGATCGCCGCGAAGTCCCACAGGGCCGCGCCGTCGGCGACGGTCTCGCGGATGCCGCCCGTCCGCACCTTCGGGTCGGGTTCGGGCAGTTCGCCGTCCAGTGCCGCGCTGAAGCCGATCGGCACGTCGTCCACGGAGGTGAAGCGCACCACGTGCTCGATGGGAGTGCCGTCGGTGCCCGTGACGGCGTCCGAGCGGGAGGTGACGGCGTAACTGCCCGGGGGCGGGTCCACGCTGCCGGGGGCGACCCGGAACGTGCGCAGCGCCCTGCCGTGCCGGCCGACGAGCCACACCCGGTCCGCGCGGAGCGAGTAGACGACCCGCTCGCCCGCGCCGGAGCCGGCCGGGAGCCCTGTGTGGTGCGCCGGACCGCCGGGTGAGCCGTCGGCCGTCCTCGCGGGGAGGCTGCCGCGCAGGGGCTCGGCGGGGTCGGCCGGCGCGTTCGCCGAAGCCTGGAAGGTCAGGAGGCCGACCACCGCGAGGGCCGCCGAGGTCAGTCCGGCCACGAAGGTCGAGCTGCTGCTTGGCACCGGAGACCACCCCATCTGTCCCTTACGTCACGTTTCGCGGCGACGTTAGCAGTCGTCACGCCTCCGACCGGTACGGCCGTGTCGGGGGCACGGGAGCCGTAGGCTGTTTGCGTGCTCTTGCTCGCTCTGGATACCGCCACCCCCGCCGTCACCGTCGCGCTCCACGACGGCACGGACGTCATCGCCTCCTCGAGTCAGGTGGACGCGCGCCGGCACGGCGAGCTGCTGCTGCCGGCCGTCGACAGGCTGCTCGACGAGGCCGGCCTCGGTCTCGACGCCGTCACCGGGATCGTCGTCGGCGTGGGCCCCGGCCCGTACACGGGGCTGAGGGTCGGCCTGATGACCGCCGACACCTTCGGGCTCGTGCTCGGCGTCCCGGTGCACGGTCTGTGCACGCTCGACGGCCTCGCCTACGCCTGCGATGTGCAGGGCCCCTTCGTGGTGGCGACCGACGCCCGCCGCAAGGAGGTCTACTGGGCGCGCTACGCCGACCCCCGCACCCGGCTCTCGGACCCCGCCGTGGACCGGCCTGCCGACCTCGCCGACGAGGTGGCCGCCCTGCCGGCCGTCGGCGCGGGCGCGCTGCTGTACCCCGACACCTTCCGGCACGCGCACGGACCCGAGCACGTCTCGGCGGCGGCGCTGGCGGGCCTGGCCGCCGAGAAGCTGGCCGCGGGCGAGGAGCTCTCCGCCCCGCGCCCGCTGTACCTGCGCCGGCCGGACGCCCAGGTGCCCAAGAACTACAAGGTGGTCACCCCCAAGTGACCGATGCCGTCAACCCGCCCGGCCGGCCCGTGCTGCGCGAGATGCGCTGGTGGGACATCGAGCCGGTGCTGGAGCTGGAGAAGGACCTCTTCCCCGAGGACGCGTGGTCGCGGGGCATGTTCTGGTCGGACCTCGCCCACGCGCGCGGCCCCGAGGCGACCCGGCGCTATCTCGTCGCGGTCGACACGACGGGCGACGAGGAGCGGATCGTCGGGTACGCGGGCCTGGCCGCCGCCGGTGACCTCGGCGACGTCCAGACCATCGCCGTCGCCCGCGACCACCAGGGCACCGGCCTCGGCGGCCGGCTGCTGACGGAACTCCTGCGCGCGGCCACCGCCTTCGAGTGCGCCGAGGTCATGCTGGAGTGCCGGATCGACAACGTGCGCGCCCAGAAGCTCTACGAACGCTTCGGCTTCGAGGCCATCGGCTTCCGGCGCGGCTACTACCAGCCGGGGAACGTGGACGCCCTGGTGATGCGGCTGACCGATCCATCGACATCCGTACCGACTCCGGTACAAGGGACACAGGAAAACGGGAACAATGGCTGACGAACCCCTGGTTCTGGGGATCGAGACCTCCTGCGACGAGACCGGCGTCGGCGTCGTGCGCGGCACGACCCTGCTGGCGGACGCGATCGCCTCCAGCGTCGACGAGCACGCCCGCTTCGGCGGTGTCGTCCCGGAGGTGGCGTCCCGGGCCCACCTGGAGGCGATGGTCCCGACCATCGACCGGGCGCTGAAGGAAGCGGGGGTGAGTCCGAAGGACCTCGACGGCATCGCGGTCACGGCCGGTCCGGGTCTCGCCGGCGCCCTGCTGGTCGGCGTCTCGGCGGCGAAGGCGTACGCCTACGCGCTCGGCAAGCCCCTCTACGGCGTGAACCACCTCGCCTCGCACATCTGCGTGGACCAGCTGGAACACGGCGCGCTGCCCGAGCCGACGATGGCGCTGCTGGTGTCCGGCGGCCACTCGTCCCTGCTGCTGTCCACCGACATCACCTCCGACGTCCGTCCGATGGGCGCGACCATCGACGACGCGGCGGGCGAGGCCTTCGACAAGATCGCCCGCGTGCTGAACCTCGGTTTCCCGGGCGGCCCGGTCATCGACCGCTACGCGCGCGAGGGCGACCCGAAGGCGATCGCGTTCCCGCGCGGCCTCACCGGCCCGCGCGACCCGGTCTACGACTTCTCCTTCTCCGGTCTGAAGACCGCGGTCGCCCGCTGGATCGAGGCGAAGCGCGCGGCGGGCGAGGAGGTCCCGGTCCGTGACGTGGCGGCGTCCTTCCAGGAGGCGGTCGTGGACGTCCTGACCCGCAAGGCCGTGCGGGCCTGCAAGGACGAGGGCGTCGACCACCTGATGATCGGCGGCGGCGTGGCCGCGAACACCCGGCTGCGCGCTCTGGCGCAGGAGCGCTGCGAGGCCGCCGGCATCCGGCTGCGGGTCCCGCGGCCCAAGCTGTGCACGGACAACGGCGCCATGGTGGCGGCGCTGGGCGCGGAGATGGTGGCCCGCGGGCGCACCGCGTCCGCCTGGGACCTCTCGGCGGACTCCTCGCTGCCGGTGACGGAGCCGCACGTGCCGGGGCGCACCCACGACCACGACCACGCGCACGAGGCCGGCAAGGACAACCTGTACCCGTGAGGACCACGTCATGACCGTCGCGCTGATGTGGGAGGCCCGGGCGGTCGCCGGGCGGGGCGAGGAGCTGCTCGCGTGGGCGCGGGCGCAGGAACTCGCCGGCCGGCCGGTGCGCCGCGAGACCTTCCGGGCCCCGCAGGACCGGGTGCTCGTCATCACCTGGTGGGACGCCGGCCTGGACGCCGACCTGCCGGAACTCCCGGAACCCGACGGCGGGTTGGTGAGCCGGGCCGTGCACCGCTGGCGGTTCGAGGCGGTGCCGGACGGGGCGTGAGCGCCCGGCGCGCGCGGGGTGCCCGGCGGGTCCCGTAGGCCAGGCGGGTCCGGGGACCAGGCGGGTCCGGTGGGCCCGCCTAGGGCTCGTCCGTCTCCGCTTCCAGCGCCGCCCGGGTGGCGGCTCCGTAGACCCCTGACTCGTCCTGGAGGACGACCCGGGCGAGCTGGTACGAGCGCACCGCGGTCTCGACCTGACGGTCGTACGTACCGCTGTCGGCTCCGGTGTAGAAGCCGCTCTGCCGCAGACGCGACTGGAGTTCGGCGACCTCGGGCCCGGTGTCGCCGAGGCGCAGCACCGACGGCGCGGAGTCCGTCGCGCCGGGCCGGGGGCTCGCGGTCGCGGTCGTGTCGGCGGACGGGGCCGGGGCGGGGACGGCGGAACGCGAGGGCGCGGCCGGTGTGGTCGAGGGCGGTGCGTGGGTCCGGGAGGCTGACGGCGACGGTCGCGGCGTGCGCGAGGCGGCCGTGGACGGCGTTCCGGTCATCGTGGCCGCCGGGCTCCCGGACGTCTCCTCGGGCACCGGCGCCCGGACGCCCTGGGGGCGGACGCCTTCGCGTGCGGGGCCGTCGTACAGCAGGAATCCGGTGAGCACGGCCGCGGTCACGGCGGCCGCGAGGACGCCCGCGAGGAGGAGGAGCCGCACCCGGCGCCCGGGCCGGCGCGGCGGGGTCCGTTCCCCCGGGCCGGCGTCCTCGGAGCCGTCCGCGGTGCGTCTCGCGGTGTCGCGCGCGGACGGCGGCCCGCCGGGGCCCTCCGCGGGCCACGGGACGGGGCGGACGGGTCCGGGGGGACCGGTGCCGTCCCCGGGGGCCCCGGCCTCGTCCCCGACCTCGCGCCCTTCCCCTTGGCCTTGGCTGTCGCCGAGGACGACGAACGGGCGGATGCGCACCGGGTCGAAGTCCTCGGCGGCGGCCGCCTCGGCCGTGCGCGCGCTGCGGTGAGCGTCGGAGGCGAGCCGGGCGCAGACGCACGCCGGTGTGCCGTCGTCGGCCCGGCGCGCGCCGCATAACGGGCAGACGTCGTCTTGCGGTTCACTCACGGGATGCGCCTCTCGGGGCGGGCCTCCCATCCTATGCAGCCCGTCGCCCCGCCCCCTCCGAACGACCGGACCGACCCCCGCAGACCCCTACGGGTGCCCGACGGTCACCTCGCAGTGCAGGTGCCGTCCCGGTCCCGTCTCGCGCAGCGGGCCGGTGAGGCGGAGCCGGGCGACCCCCAGCGGGCGGGCGCTGGACGTTGCCAGCCGCAGTTCCAGGTCGCCGGGTTCGACGACCCGGCGCCCCGCGCGGTCGGTGAACGCGGACAGGTCGGCGTGGAAGCGGAAGGTCACCCGTGCCGCCGCGCCCGCCGCGAGCTCCAGCCGCCGGTACCCGACGAGCCGTACGTCGGGACGCGTCACGCTCGCCACCGGGTCGTGCAGGTACAGCTGCACGACCTCCGCGCCCGCCCGCCCCCCGGTGTTGCGGACCGTGACGGCCAGGTCGTACGAGCCGTCCGTGCCGATCTCGGCGTCCGGCCCCGAGAAGTCCTCCCATGTGAACTCGGTGTAGGAGCGCCCGTGTCCGAAGGGGTACAGGGGGGTCGGGTCCAGGTTGCTGACCTCGCCCGCCAGGCCCAGCGGCGGCTGGAGGTAGGTCCAGGGCTGCCCGCCGGGCAGGTGCGGCACGCTCACCGGGAGGCGGCCCGAGGGGTTCACCCGGCCGGACAGCACGCCCGCCACCGCGGGGCCGCCCTCTTCGCCGGGGAAGAACGCCTGGACGACGGCCCCGAGCCGGCCGTGCCAGCGGCCGAGCGCGTAGGGCCGGCCGGTGAGCAGCACGAGGACGACGGGGACGCCCGTCGCGACCAGGGCGTCCAGCAGTTCGCCCTGGACGCCGGGCAGGCCGAGGTCGGCCACGTCGCAGCCCTCGCCCGAGGTGCCCCGGCCGAACAGACCCGCCCGGTCGCCGAGCACGGCCACGCAGACGTCCGCCTCCGAGGCGCGGGCGATGGCCTCCGCGAAACCGGACGGGTCCGGGTCCGAGACCCCGCAGCCCTCTGTGAACGTGACCTTCGCGTCGGGGAGTTCCTCCCGCAGCGACTCCAGCACGGTCGGGACGGCGATCCCCAGGTCCACCTCGGGGTGGTGGGTGAGGACATGGGAGGGGAAGGAGTAGCAGCCCAGCATCGCCAGCGCGTCCGCCGCCCTCGGGCCCACCACAGCGACGCGGGTGTCGGGGGCGAGGGGCAGCAGCCCGTCGGGGTTGTCCAGCAGGACCACCGACTCCTCAGCCAGCCTGCGGGCCAGGGCGCGGTTGGCCGGCGGGTCGAGGTCCACGGGCCCGGCCGACTCGGGCTCCGGCCGCCAGTCCTCGTCCAGCAGGCCCAGTTCGCACTTCTGGAGCAGGACGCGGCGGGCGGCCCGGTCGATCAGCTCCTCGGGGAGCTCGCCGGCGCGCACGGCCTCCACCAGCTCCTCGCCGTAGTACTTGACGGTGGGCAGCTCGACGTCGATGCCGGCGGCGAGGGCGAGGTGGGCCGCCTGGACGGGCGTGCCCGCGACCCGGTGCAGGGTCTGGAGGAAACCGATGCCGAAGTAGTCGGCGACCACCGTGCCGGTGAAGCCCCATTCCTCCCGCAGCAGGCGGGTCAGCAGCTCGGGGTCGGCGGAGGCCGGGACGCCGTCGCGTTCCGTGTAGGCCGCCATCACCGAGCGGGCGCCGCCCTCGCGCAGCGCCATCTCGAAGGGGGGCAGGGTGACGTCCGCGAACTCGCGTGTCCCGGCCCGCACCGGGGCCAGGTTGCGGGCGCCCGCGGAGGAGGCGTACCCGGCGAAGTGCTTCAGCGTGGCGACGATCCCGGCGGACTCGAGCCCGCGGACATAGGCCGTGCCGACCGTGCCGACCAGGTACGGGTCCTCGCCGATCGTCTCCTCCACCCGGCCCCAGCGCGGATCCCGTACGACGTCCAGGACGGGGGCGAGGCCCTGGTGGACACCGACGGCGCGCAGGTCGCGGCCGATCGCCCGGCCCATCTCCTCCACCAGCGGCGGGTCGAAGGCGGCGCCCCAGGCGAGCGGGACCGGGTAGGCGGTGGCCCGCCAGGCGGTGAAGCCGGCCAGGCACTCCTCGTGGGCGACCGCGGGGATGCCGAAGCGGCCGGCCGCGGCGATCTCGCGCTGCGCGCGGGCGAGCGCGCGGGCGCCGAGCGCGGGGTCCACGGGCGCGGTGCCGAAGGGCCGGGTCAGCTGGCCGAGCCCCCGGGTGATCAGCTCGTCGTAGTCGTCGGCGTGGTCGGCGGTCATGTCGTGCTGGTGCGGGGCGACTCCCTCGCCGTCCGTCGCGGCGCCGACCCACACGCCGTACAGCTGGGCGGTCTTCTCCTCCAGGGTCATCCGGGGGAGGAGGTCGTCGACGCGGGCGGTGGCCGGCAGGGCGGGGTCACGCCAGGGGGCGGTGGTCATGAAACTCCTGTCAGAGGTCGGTGAGCCACCAGGTGGACAATCGGTACGGACAGCGAGGCGCGAATGTTTCGGACTGTACTTCGAATGTTCCGGGAACCTATGGCGTCGACATGGGTTCGTCAAGAGGTCGCGTGGCGATACGATCGCCGCCATGACACCCTCGGAGCCCGTGGAAACGCGGACAGAAGCGCGGCCGACACAGACCGCGACGCTCGCGGAGATCGCTCGTGAGGCCGGCGTATCCGCGCCGACTGTTTCGAAGGTCCTCAACGGCCGGGCCGACGTCGCCCCCTCCACCCGCACCCGTGTCGAGGAGCTGCTGCGCGCCCACGGCTACCGGCGCCGCCGGGCCGAGGCCACCCGCTCGCCGCTGATCGACGTGGTCTTCCACGAGCTGGAGAGCGCCTGGGCGATGGAGGTCATCCGGGGCGTGGAGAACGTGGCGCGCGACGCCGGGCTGAGCGTCGTCCTCAGCGAGAGCGCCGGTCGGCTCACGCCCGGGCGGACCTGGGCCGACCAGGTCGCCGCCCGCCGCCCGCACGGGGTGGTGCTGGTCCTCTCGGGGCTCGACGAGTCCCAGCGGGCGCTGCTCACCAGCCGCTCCATCCCGTTCGTGGTCATGGACCCGGCCGGCGACCCGGGCGCCGAGGTGCCGTCCATCGGGGCGACCAACTGGCAGGGCGGCCTCGCCGCGACCCGGCACCTGGTCGAGCTGGGGCACCGGCGGATCGGGGCGATCAGCGGGCCGCCGCAGATCATGTGCAGCCGCGCCCGGATCGACGGCTACCGGGCCGCGCTGGAGACCGCCGGGCTGCCGGTCGACCCCGGGCTGATCAAGACCGGCGACTTCCACCACGAGACCGGCTACCGGCTCGGCCGTGAGCTCCTCGACCGCCCCGACCGGCCCACCGCCGTCTTCGCGGGCAACGACCTCCAGGCGCTCGGCTTCTACGAGGCAGCCCGCGAGCTGGGGCTGCGGATCCCGGAGGACGTGAGCGTGGTCGGCTTCGACGACCTGCCGGTGGCGCGCTGGGTGGGGCCGCCGCTGACGACCGTGCGCCAGCCGCTGACGGAGATGGCCGAGGCGGCGGCCCGGCTGGTGCTGGAGCTGGCGCGCTCGACCTCCCGGGAGGGGCCGGCGGCGACCCGGGTCGAGCTGGCGACGAGCCTGGTGGTGCGGGCGAGCACCGCGGCCCCACCCGCCCAGTAGGCGGCTGGCGGCTGGGGGCTGGCGGCAGCCGGTGGCGGTCGGTAGGGCGTGGGTGGCGGCCGGTGGGGCGTGGGTGGCCGCAGGGCTGCCCGTGGCCGGAAGTTGACGTATTGACGGGTGTGGCGGACACCCCCACACTCCTCCGAAGTCAATCGGTTGAACAACCGAAACTTTCGGAGGTACCCGCCATGAGATCCTCCAGTCCATCGTTCCGTGCACGTCTCGCCGCTCTGCTCGCCGGGGCCGCCACCGTCGGCGCCCTTCTGACCGGGGCGGCGCACGCCGCCGACACCCCGCTGCGCGACCTCGGCGCCGCCAAGGGCAAGGTCATCGGCACGGCGGTCACCGGTTCCAGACTCACCGGGACCTATGGCGACCTCGCCGGGGCCCAGTTCAGCTCCCTGACCCCCGGCAACGCCATGAAGTGGGGCTCGGTGGAGCCGGTCCGGAACTCCTTCGACTGGGCGGAGGCCGACCAGATCGTGGCCTTCGCGCAGGCGCACGGCCAGCAGGTGCGCGGTCACACCCTCGTCTGGCACAGCCAGAACCCGAGCTGGCTGACGAACGGCAGCTGGACCTCCGCCCAGCTCGGCACCCTGCTCCAGAACCACATCGCCACCGAGGCCGGCCGCTACAAGGGGAAGATCGCCGCCTGGGACGTCGTCAACGAGCCCTTCAACGAGGACGGCACCTACCGCTCGACCCTCTGGTACGACGGCCTCGGCGCCGACTACATCGCGAACGCCCTGACCTGGGCGCGGGCCGCCGACCCGGCCGCGAAGCTCTACGTCAACGACTACAACGTGGAGGGCGTCAACGCGAAGTCGACCGCCCTGTACAACCTGGTCAGGTCGCTGAAGGAGCGGGGCGTCCCGATCGACGGGGTCGGCCTCCAGGCCCACCTCGTCGTGGGGCAGGTCCCCTCGACCCTCCAGCAGAACATCCAGCGCTTCGCCGACCTGGGCGTGGACGTGGCGATCACCGAGCTGGACGCCCGGATGACGCTCCCGTCGGACAGCGCCGAGCTGGCCCAGCAGAAGGCCGACTACAAGGCGGTCACCGCGGCCTGCGCGGCGGTGGCGCGCTGCGTCAACCTCACGGTCTGGGGCTTCACCGACTCGGACTCCTGGGTCGAGAGCACCTTCCCGGGGCAGGGGGCAGCGACGCCGTACGACGCGAACT
Organism: Streptomyces asoensis; assembly: GCF_016860545.1. Lineage (NCBI taxonomy): Bacteria > Bacillati > Actinomycetota > Actinomycetes > Kitasatosporales > Streptomycetaceae > Streptomyces > Streptomyces asoensis. Next base: position 2,112,933 of record NZ_BNEB01000003.1, read on the forward strand.
ACGCGCCGAAACCGGCGTACTACGGCATCGCGGAGGCCCTGGGCGGCACGACGACACCGCCGCAGACCGGCGCGTGCACGGCGTCGTACGGCGTGGGCAGCCAGTGGAACACCGGGTTCACCGGGAACGTGACGATCTCCTGCTCGGGTGCCGCGCTGTCCTCCTGGAAGGTCACCTGGACGTACGGCGCGGGCCAGCAGATCACCCAGGCCTGGAACGCGAACTGCACCCAGTCCGGGGCCGCCGTCACCTGCGTGAACGCCTCGTACAACGGCTCGGTGCCGGACGGCGGTTCGGTGTCCTTCGGGTTCAACGCGAGCTGGAGCGGCAGCAATCCGGTGCCGGTGGTGACCCTGGGCTGACGGTCTGCGGTGCCGACGGCGGCTCCGCGCCCGGGGAGCATGAGATTTCCACGAGAAATACTCCACGGGGCCGCCGTCCTAACAGTGCGCTCATAATTCGGACTTACGTTCCTGTCCGTGACGCGACACGAGGCACAGGACGACGCGGGCGCAGGAACGGACACCGGGACGGGCCGCGGGACGGACACCGCTCCGGCCGGTCCTGCCGGGCGGCGGGCGAGGGCGCTGAAAGCCGCCGGGCTCACCCTGGCCGCCGTCCTGGTGGCGGGCGCCGCGACGGCGGGCTGGGCGTACTGGCACCTCAACGGCAACATCAAGAGCGTCGACATCGACAACGCGCTCGGTGACAACCGTCCCGCGCGGGCGGTCACCACCCCGTCCCCGTCCGGATCGGCGTCCGCCTCCCCGCTGCCCACCGGGGCGGTGAACATCCTGGTGCTCGGCTCCGACTCGCGCAGCGGCAAGGAGAACCAGGAGCTGGGCGGCGGCGACAGCACCGGCGCCCGCTCCGACACCGCGATGGTCGTGCACGTCGACGCCGGCCGTACGACGGCCACCGTCGTCTCCGTGCCGCGCGACACCCTGGTCACCCGCCCCGCGTGCCCGTTGCCGGGCGGTGGTTCCACGGGGGTCGCGTACGGCGTCATGTTCAACACCGCCTACTCGGTCGGCGGTCCGGTCTGCGCCGTGAAGACGGTCGAGGCGATGACCGACGTCCGCATGGACCACTACGTCGAGGTCGACTTCTCGGGCTTCGCGAAGCTCGTCGACGCGCTCGGCGGGGTCACCGTCACCACCGGCGAGGACATCGACGACGACGACAGCCACCTGCACCTCGCGGCCGGCACCCACCGGCTGGACGGCACCCGGGCCCTCGCCCTGGCCCGCACCCGGCACGGCATAGGCGACGGCAGCGACCTCGGCCGCATAGGCCTCCAGCAGAACCTGGTGAAGGCCCTGCTCCGGCAGATCGCCTCCACCGACCTGCTGACCTCCCCCACCCGGCTCTACACGGTCGCCGACGCGGTCACCGGCAGCCTCACCACGGACACCGGCCTCGACTCCCTGGCCGAACTGACCGATCTGGCCCGGAGCCTGGAGGGCCTGTCGGCCACGGGCCTGACGACGGTGACCATGCCCGTCGTGGCGGCCCCTTCCGATCCCAACCGGGTGGTGGCCCAGGAACCGGCCGCGAGCGCTCTGTGGAAGTCCCTGCGCTGAGGCCGCCGGGACGGCCCCGAAAAGAATTCCGGCGACGGTGTCGATCCGGGCCGGCGCCGTTCGACGCAGGGGTGAGAGGCCGGGAAGGACCCGGCCCACCGCACCCGAGGAGTCACCATGCCCCGTTACCTGTCGCTCGTGAGGATCGACGAGGCCACCGCCCCCGCCGAGGGCCCGAGCCCCGAGCTGATGCAGCGGATGGGCGAGCTGATCGAGGAGATCACCAAGGCCGGTGTGATGCTCCAGACCGAGGGGCTGACCCCCACCGCGCAGGGCGCCCGCGTGCACTACGAGGGGGGCCGGATCTCCGTCACCGACGGACCCTTCACCGAGTCCAAAGAGGCCGTCGGCGGCTACGCGATCATGCAGTGCAAGGACCGGGCCGAGGCGATCGAGTGGACGAAGCGGTTCCTCAAGGTCCACGAGGAGTTCTGGACCGTCACCTGTGAGGTGCGGGAGATCGCCGAGGGCTGAGCGGTCCCCGGCGCGCGCCGGGGCGTTCCTTGGTCCGGGCGGGTGCCGGGGTGTTCGATGGTGGGTTGTGGAACAACGCCCCACCGACACCCCCCGGCCCCCCGACCCCGCCGACGCCCCCGGCCCCACCCCGGAGCCCGGCCCACCCGGTGACGCCGAGCCCGCCCGCGCCCCCGGTCCTGTCCGCGACGCCGGTCCTGTCCCCGCACCCGGGCGGCCCGGCGGCCCCGGGCCCGCCCACGAACCCGGGTCCGTTTCCGGTGGCCGGTCGGGTCCGGATCCGCGTGTGGCGATCGAGACCGTGTTCCGGCTCGAGTCGCCGCGGGTCATCGCCGCCGTCGCACGGGTCGTGCGGGACGTCGGCATCGCCGAGGAACTGGCGCAGGACGCCCTGGTCGCCGCGCTGGAGCAGTGGCCGCGCGACGGGGTGCCGGACAACCCCGGCGCCTGGCTCACCGCCACCGCCCGGCACCGTGCCGTCGACCTGGTCCGGCGCCGGGAGAACTACGCCCGCAAGCTCCAGGAGATCGGCCGGAACCTGGACCCGGTGGCCTCGCCGGAGGAGCCCGCCGACCCCGACGCCATCGACGACGACCTGCTCCGGCTCGTCTTCACCGCCTGCCACCCCGTGCTGTCCGCCGAGGCCCGCACCGCGCTCACCCTGCGCCTGCTCGGCGGGCTGAGCACACCCGAGATCGCCCGCGCCTTCCTGGTCCCCGAGGCGACCGTGGCCCAGCGCATCGTGCGCGCGAAGAAGACGCTGGCCACCAGGAACATCGCCTTCGAGGTGCCGTACGGACCCGACCGCGAGGCCCGTCTGGGCTCGGTCCTCGACGTCATCTACCTGATCTTCAACGAGGGGTACGCGGCCACCGCCGGCGACGACTATCTGCGCCCCGCGCTGTGCGAGGACGCGCTGCGGCTGGCCAGGCAGCTGGCGGCGCTGATGCCGAAGGAGCCGGAGGTGCACGCCCTCGCCTCCCTGCTGGAGTTCCAGGCGTCCCGCACGGCCGCCCGTACCGCCGCGGACGGCAGTCCCGTCCTCCTGGAGGACCAGGACCGCCGCCGCTGGAACCGCATGCTCGTCGCCAGGGGCATCGCCGCCCTCGACCGGGCCGGCGCCACCGCGACGGGCGCTCCCGGCCCCTACGCCCTCCAGGCCGCCGTGGCCGCCTGTCACGCGCACGCCCGCACCTACGAGGACACCGACTGGAAGACCATCGCCACCCTCTACGGGCTGCTCGCCCTGCGGACACCGTCCCCGATCGTCGAGCTCAACCGCGCGGTCGCCGTGTCCATGGCGGACGGGCCGGGACCGGCCCTGGAGATCGTCGACGGCCTCGCCGGCGAACCGGCCCTGCGCGACTACCACCTCCTCCCCAGCGTCCGCGGCGACCTGCTGCTGCGACTGGGCCGGCCGGCGGAGGCGAGGCCCGAGTTCGAACGGGCGGCGGAGCTGACGGGCAACGAGCGGGAGCGCGCACTGCTGCGTGCGCGGGCCGAAGGATGCCGCGATTGATCCAGGCCGAGGTCCGGGCCGGCGTCCGGGCCGATGTCCGGCCCGGCGGATCTCACCGGCACGCCCGCAAGTTCGCACATGTGTGGCGCGTAAATCCGTTCCCATCGGGGTGACGCAGACCTAGAGTGATCCGGCCGCTGTGAAACATCTGTGCGGCCGACGGTCAGGCGACGGGGGACGGCGCCGACCGGGCCCGCAGCGCGGCTCCACCGACATCATCGCGACATCACGTGATCCCCGGGGGTCGACAACTTGAGAATGTTCACGCGCCGCCGCGCCGCGGCGCTCGCCACCGCGGTGGCACTCGCCGCCGCGGGCACCCTGGCCGCGGCACCCGGTGCCGTCGCCGACGACGCCGGGCCCTGGCCGGGCACCGAGGGCAAGATCCTCAACGACGGGGGTCTGGTCATCGACCCCGTCACCGGAAAGACGAGCACCATCCCCAACGTGGGGAGCTACGCCACCTGGGCGCCCGACGGCAGCCGCGTGCTCAGCGTCTCCGGCCAGATCTCCAGCGTGCTGCCCAACGGCACCAAGAAGATCACCCTGCCGTGGGCCGAGGGCCTGCGCTCCAGCGCCCCGTACGAGGACCTGACCTTCTGGAACGGCGGCCGCTACGTCGTCTTCGCCAGCGGCGGCCAGCTCGCCTACGGTCCCTCCGACGCCTCGTGGGCGCCCGGTCCGCTGCTCCCGGCGAACCTGGAGCCGGCCACCGTCTGCGACTCCGGGCCGAGCGTGAACGTCAACGGCCTGGTCGCCTTCGAGCGCCGCGCCGGAAGCTGCTCCGCCGCCGCCGGCGTGTACCTCTACGACAGCGGCGCGCGGACGGTCAGGCTCGCCCTGGCCGACGCCGAGCAGCCCGCCTGGTCCCCGGACGGCACCAAGCTGGCGTTCGTCCGCAAGGACACCGACGGCAACCCCCAGATCTTCACGGCGAAGGCCGACGGCACCGACGTCAAGCAGCTCACCACTGGCCCGCGCCGGTTCGCCTCGCCGTCCTGGTCGCCCACCGGCAAGCGGATCATCTTCGACGCCCACACCTCGCCGAACAGCGACGACGTGCACACCGTCGAGTACGCCGACGCGACGACCGGCGAGCTGACCGCGGTCACGGACGCCACGCAGGGCACGCACGTCGGCAACCCCAGCTGGCAGCCGCTGCGGCAGAACAGCACGGGCCGCGTCTGGGGCGCCAACGCCTACCTCACCGCGACCGCCTCGTCGCGCTGGACCTGGAACACCCTCGGCCGCAGTGAGCCCGGGCTGATGAACGCCAAGTCCGCGGTGCTGGTCAACCAGGACGACCCGGCGTACGCCGTCACCGCCCCCGCCCTGGCAGGCCGGAAGGAGGGCCCGGTGCTGATGACCCAGAAGACCGGGCTCTCGTCGACGACGAAGAACGAGCTGAAGCGGATCCTGGCGCCGGGCAAGCCCGTCTACCTGACCGGCAGCGCGTCCGTCCTGGACAACACGGTCGCCGCCCAGGTGAAGGCGCTCGGGTACGTCCCCGTGCGGCTGACCGGCGCGGACCGCTACGCGACGTCGGTGATGGTGAGCAGGACCATCACCTCCGCCCCCAAGTACGTCTTCCTGGCCGGCGGCACCGAGTACCGCGCGGCGCTCTCGGCGGCGGCCGCGGCCGGCTCCGACGGCTCCGCCAGCGCGGCCGGGATCGTCCTCACCAACGGCAACAAGCTGACCGCGTCGGTGCAGGCGTACCTGAACAGCCTCAACCCCGACAAGACCATGATCATCCCGGTCGGTTCGGCGGCGAGCTACGCGCTGACCCACACCGCCTTCTCCCGGTGGCCGTCCACGTACTCGTACTACCCGATCTCGGGGACCACGGACGGCTCCCTCTCGGTGGCCATCGCCATGTTCTGGTGGACCGCGCCGAACATGACCGGCCTCGCCTACTCCGGCGCCTGGCGCGACGGAGTCTCGGGCGCCGCGGCGATGAACGTCTTCGGCCCCCTCCTGTGGAGCAGCAGCGCCACCACCCTGTCGCCCGAGGTGAACAACTACCTCGTGCGCGAGACCGCCAGCGTCAACTCCATGGTCGGGTTCGGCGGCACCGGCTCGCTCGCCCAGGCGGAGCTGAACACCGCGGGCACCTCGATGAGCGCGGGCAGCGCGTACTTCACGTACCGCCCGTACTACAACGGCCTCGTCCCGGCGGCGACGTCGGCGCGGGCTCTCGCCGCGGGCACCGACGGCGGCGCCCCGGGCGCCACGCGTCCCGAGCGGGTCGGCGCCCAGCCGAACCTGGCACCGCTCAAGACGCTCCACCGGCAGTAACCGCCTGCCCGGCGGGGGCGCCGACGAGCATCGTCGGCGCCCCCGCCACCCGGGTCAGGAAGACGGTCGCCGAGTGCGGCCCGTGACCCTTGGGGAGCACCTTTTTGCGCAGCTCCTCCGGCTCCACCGCGGACCCGCGCTTCTTCACGGTCAGGATCCCGACCCCGCGCTCGCGCAGCAGGGACTTCAGCCTCTTCACGTTGAAGGGCAGCCGGTCGGTGATCTCGTAGGCCGTCGCGTACGGCGTGGGGCGCAGGGTGTCCGCGGTGACGTAGGCGATCGTCTCGTCGATCAGCCCGCCGTCCAGTTCCTCGGCCACGTCGGCGACCAGATGCGCCCGGATGACGGCCCCGTCCGGCTCGTACAGGTACCGCCCGACGGGCCGCACGTGCGGGTCGGGCAGTCCGCGGCCGAGCAGCGTCCGCGGCCCGGGCAGCAGGGTGGCCCGCACGGCCCCCGGCTCGGTCCCGAACCACAGCACCGCCTCCTTCACGTCCCCGCCGTCGGAGATCCACTCGGCCTCCGCCTCGGCGGGGATCGCCTCGTGCGGCACACCGGGTGCGATCTTCAGGGCGGCGCGCGGGGCGGCGAGAGCGGCGCCGACCGCCCAGGACAGGGGAGGGGAGTAGGCCTCGGGGTCGAAGATGCGACCGCGGCCTCCCCGGCGGGCCGGATCGACGAACACGGCGTCGTAGCCGCCGGTGTCCACCTCCGTGACGTCCGCCTCCCGCACCTCGATCAGGGCGCTCAGCCCGAGCGCCTCGGCGTTCGCGCGCGCCACCTCCGCCGTTGCCGGGTCCCGGTCGACGGCCAGCACCCGGATCCCGGCCCGGGCGAGCGCGATCGCGTCACCGCCGATCCCGCAGCACAGGTCGGCGACCGAGGTCACGCCGAGCGCCTTCATCCGCTCGGCCCGGTGCCCGGCGACACTCGCGCGCGTCGACTGCTCCACCCCGTTCGGCGTGAAGAACATGCGTTCCGCGTCCGCGGCCCCGAACTTCACCGCGGCCCGCTGCCGCAGCCGGGCCTGGCCGATGGCGGCGGACACCAGCTCGGTGGGGTGCTCGCGGCGCAGCCGGGTGGCGACGGCGAGTTCGTCGGCGGGAGCGGTGCCGCGCACCGCTTCGAGGAGGGCGCGGCCCTCGGGGGTGAGCAGCGGAGCGAGGACGGTCACCCCCTCATTGTCGGGCCCGCGCCCCACCCCCGCGGACCTGGGGGTGCCGCCCGCCCTCGCGGACCCGGGGGTGCCGCCCGCCCCCGCGGACCCGGGCCCCGGTCGGCCGGTCGGGGCGTCGGTCGGCCCGGCGGACCGCCGGCGCCCCGCTGTGGGCCAGTCGGTGGATGGTGCGCGGCCGGCGGAGGTGTCGGTCCGGGTTCCGGGGCGGTGGCTGCGAGGATCCGGCGCCATGGGACCTGTCGTACAAGATGATGACAAGCGCGGCTGTTCTCACCTGCCGCGCCGGCGCGCGCTCAGCGGCATCCGGCGCGCGGGCGGGCGTGCGGGGATCCGGAGCGTGTTCGTCGTCCTCGCGCTGGCCGTCCTCGCGTCGGGCTGCTCGGGAGGCGGTGAGGGTCCCGGCCGCGCGGCCCGCCCCGCGCCGGGCCAGCAGCCCGCGAAGGCGGCACCCCCCGAGGCGCCGCCCGCCCGCGCCCTGCACGGCTACGCCGGCCGGCTCCGCGCCGCGCACCGGGCCCGCGTCGCCGCGGCCAGGCGCTGGGGCCTCGGGCAGGTCCCGCTGACGCCCCCGGCGCCGCCCGCGCACAAGCCGGAGATCACCACCCGCAAGGGCTTCGAGGTCGACGGTCACGAGGAGCTCGGTCTCCCGCCGGTCTTCACCGGCGTCCCGACCGAGGACAAGGTCGTCTTCCTCACCATCGACGACGGCGCCGAGAAGGACCCGGCGTTCCTGCGCATGATGAACGAGCTGAAGATCCCCTACACCGCCTTCCTCAGCGACTACCTGGTCAAGGACGACTACGGCTACTTCAAGAAGCTTCAGGACCTGGGCGTGGGCCTGAACAACCACACGCTCCACCACCCCTACCTGCCCGCCCTCTCCTACGCCCGCCAGAAGCGGGAGATCTGCGGCATGCAGGACGTGATCGAGGAGCGCTACGGCAAGCGCCCCACCCTCTTCCGGCCGCCGTACGGCAACTACGACCGCGACACCCTGCGGGCCGCGAAGACCTGCGGGGTGCGCTACGCCCCGCTGTGGGACGAGGAGGTCTTCGTCGACCACTGGGAGTACCGCGAGGAGGACCGGGACCTGCACCCCGGCGACATCGTCCTGAGCCACTTCCGCGGCCGCGGCGACTGGAAGGGCACGATGCCCGACATGGTCCGCCGCTTCATGGACAAGGTCACGGCGAAGGGCTACGCGGTGGCCCGGTTGGAGGACTACCTGTGAGCGCCCGGCCCACGGTGCGGGGGCTGCCGGTCGCCCGCCTGCTCCTCGCGATGCTCATGACCCTGGCCGCCCTGGTCGCCCTGCCGGGCTGCGCCCAGTCCGTCGACCCCATCGAACGGCTGGGCAAGAAGGCGGCCGCCCGGGTCCGCCCGCACGGCCCTGCCGCGGAACAGGCCTACCGCCGCTGGGGCCTGACGGCTCCGCTGGCCCCGGCGCCCGCCGCTCCCGCGCGCTCCCTGGCGGGCAGCCCCGGCGCGGCCGTCCCGCCGGTCGTCGACCACGTGCCGACCGCCGACCGGGTCGTCTTCCTCACCTACGACGACGGCGCCGAGCGCGACCCCCGTTTCGTCGACATGGTCCGCGAACTGCGCCTCCCGGTGAGCCTGTTCCTCACCGACAGCGTGGTGGGCCCGGGCTACGCCCACTTCGCCCGCCTGCGGTCGGTCGGCGCCGGCATCCAGAACCACACGCTGGACCACCCGGTCCTGCGCGGTCTGCCGTACGCCGGACAGCGCGCCGAGATCTGCGGCCAGCAGGACAAGCTCCGCGCCCGGTTCGGCCTGCGCCCCCGTCTCCTGCGCCCGCCCCACGGCGCCTACGACGCCACCACCCGCCGGGCCGCCGCCGACTGCGGCATCGCGGCCGTCGTCCTGTGGCGCGCCGCGATGGGCCCGGCCGGCCTCACCTACACCCACGGTCCCCGCCACCTGCGCCCCGGCGACGTCGTCGCGGTGGCCCCGGACGAGTCGACCGGCCCGGGCCTGCGGGAACGCACGACCCGCCTCCTGCGCCAGATCCAGCGACAGCACCTGACGGTGGCCCGCCTGGAGAACTACGTCTGACGAGTGTTTTCGGCCCGTCCGGCGCTCGGGGACGAGGCCCGTCCAGGGCCGAAATCCCGCCGACGCGCCACGAGCATTGGCACTCCGCTTGACCGAGTGCTAATCGCGGTCATAGTCTCGCTTCTGGCACTCCCCCCTGGAGAGTGCCAACAGCGACGGGCAGGTCCGGCACCCGCGACGACGGATCCACCTGGTCGCCACCTCAGACAGTTAGCCCCGTGAGATCTCCGAAGGGGGAGGTCGGATCGTGACGACCACCAGCTCCAAGGTTGCCATCAAGCCGCTCGAGGACCGCATCGTGGTCCAGCCGCTCGACGCCGAGCAGACCACCGCCTCTGGCCTGGTCATCCCGGACACCGCGAAGGAGAAGCCCCAGGAGGGCGCCGTCCTCGCCGTGGGCCCGGGTCGCTTCGAGAACGGCGAGCGCCTGCCGCTCGACGTCAAGGTCGGCGACGTCGTCCTGTACAGCAAGTACGGCGGCACCGAGGTGAAGTACAACGGCGAGGAGTACCTCGTCCTCTCGGCTCGCGACGTGCTCGCGATCATCGAGAAGTAATTCACCCAGTTTTGCAGTGAACTGCGCTCCTGGCCCCGCGTGTTTGTGAAGCCGGGTGCCGGGGGCGCAGTTCGTTTCTCCCACTTTTTCCGAGAGGGCTGAACCGCTCCCATGGCGAAGATCCTGAAGTTCGACGAGGACGCCCGTCGCGCCCTCGAGCGCGGCGTCAACAAGCTTGCCGACACGGTCAAGGTGACGATCGGCCCCAAGGGCCGCAACGTCGTCATCGACAAGAAGTTCGGCGCCCCCACCATCACCAACGACGGTGTCACGATCGCCCGTGAGGTCGAGCTCGACGACCCGTACGAGAACCTCGGCGCGCAGCTGGTGAAGGAGGTGGCGACCAAGACCAACGACATCGCGGGCGACGGTACGACCACCGCCACCGTGCTCGCCCAGGCGCTGGTCCGCGAGGGCCTGAAGAACGTCGCCGCGGGTGCCTCCCCGGCCGCCCTGAAGAAGGGCATCGACGCCGCCGTCAAGGCCGTCTCCGACGATCTGCTGGCCACCGCCCGCCCGATCGACGAGAAGTCCGACATCGCCGCCGTCGCCGCGCTGTCCGCCCAGGACCAGCAGGTCGGCGAGCTCATCGCCGAGGCGATGGACAAGGTCGGCAAGGACGGTGTCATCACCGTCGAGGAGTCCAACACCTTCGGTCTGGAGCTGGACTTCACCGAGGGCATGGCCTTCGACAAGGGTTACCTGTCGCCGTACTTCGTGACGGACCAGGAGCGCATGGAGGCCGTCCTCGAGGACCCCTACATCCTCATCAACCAGGGCAAGGTCTCCTCCATCGCCGACCTGCTGCCGCTGCTGGAGAAGGTCATCCAGACCAACTCCTCCCGCCCGCTGCTGATCATCGCCGAGGACGTCGAGGGCGAGGCCCTGTCGACCCTGGTCGTGAACAAGATCCGCGGCACGTTCAACGCGGTCGCCGTCAAGGCCCCCGGCTTCGGTGACCGCCGCAAGGCGATGCTCCAGGACCTGGCCGTCCTCACCGGCGCCACCGTCATCTCCGAGGAGGTCGGCCTCAAGCTCGACCAGGTCGGCGTCGACGTGCTCGGCTCCGCCCGCCGCGTCACCGTCACCAAGGACGACACCACGGTCGTCGACGGCGCCGGCGACTCCTCCGAGGTCCAGGGCCGCGTCGGCCAGATCAAGGCCGAGATCGAGAACACCGACTCCGACTGGGACCGCGAGAAGCTCCAGGAGCGCCTCGCGAAGCTGGCCGGCGGCGTGTGCGTGATCAAGGTCGGCGCCGCCACCGAGGTGGAGCTGAAGGAGAAGAAGCACCGTCTGGAGGACGCCATCTCCGCGACCCGCGCCGCGGTCGAGGAGGGCATCGTCTCCGGTGGTGGCTCCGCCCTGGTGCACGCCGCCAAGGTGCTGGAGGACGGCCTGGGCAAGACCGGCGACGAGGCCACCGGTGTCGCCGTGGTCCGCCGCGCCGTCGTCGAGCCGCTGCGCTGGATCGCCGAGAACGCGGGCCTCGAGGGCTACGTCATCACCTCCAAGGTCGCCGAGCTCGACAAGGGCCAGGGCTTCAACGCCGCGACCGGCGAGTACGGCGACCTGGTCAAGGCCGGCGTCATCGACCCGGTCAAGGTCACCCGCTCCGCCCTGGAGAACGCCGCCTCCATCGCCTCCCTCCTGCTGACGACCGAGACCCTGGTCGTCGAGAAGAAGGAAGAGGAAGAGCCGGCCGCCGCGGGCCACGGCCACGGCCACGCCCACTGACGCAGCGCGTCGGTAGGACACACGGCAGTACCGAGGCCCGGCACCCTTGAAGACAAGGGGTGCCGGGCCTCGGCGTTCTCCCCGCCCCGGTCCTGTCCCCCCGGTTCCACCGCCCGGTCCGCCCTGTTCCACCGCCGCGGGCTACTGCTCCAGCGCGTCCAGCGCCCCCAGCTGTTCCATCAGCCCCAGCCGGTCGTACTGCCACCAGGCTTCGGCGATCTTCCCGTCCTCCCTGCACCTGAAGACGGTCGTCCCGGTCATGGAGACCCGTTTCCCGGTGGCCGGGATCCCCATGAAGTCGCCCTTGTGGGTGCCGCTCCACGTCCACCGGTTGCACACGCGGTCGCCCTGTTCGATCTGGTCGTCGAGCGAGAAGGCGAAGTCGAAGCCGCCGCGCCACATCCCGATCTCCCGGCGCATCGCGTCCATCCCCACGGTGTCCTGCTCGTTGGCGGGGTCGTGGTCGTGGTACTCCTCGGCCACCAGGCCGTCCAGCGGCGGCAGTTCACCCGGCGCGCCGATCGCCTCGAAGAACCGCCGTGCCGTCCCGGCGTACAACTGGTCGTCCCGTACGACGTCGAGATCCGTGAAGGTCGGCAACTCGTCGCAGAGAGCCACCAGTTCCTGGAAGATCTTGTCCGTCTCGGGAAGGTTCGAGTTCCGCATCGCCTCCTCGTACGACGGGAACTCCACGATCTCGACGAAGTGCGACGCGTCGGAGCGGTCCTTGCCGACCACCGCGTGCGTCGCGGTCCGCTTGCCCCTGGTCTGTTCGACCCATGTGTCCATCAGCCGGTCCATCTCGTCGAACCGGCTGGTTCTGCAGTCGATGAGCTGTACGAACGTCATGACGCCGCCTCCGGCCCCCCTGGGTCCGGTCCTCGTCACGCCCATTTTCCCACCGGAGCGCCGACGTCACCCGTCCACCGCGGAGCCGCTCACTGCGGCCCGTACTTGCGGCCCGTCCGCGAGCTGATACCGCCCAGCAGCGAGCGGGGCGTCACCTTCACCAGTCCCATCAGGGCCTTGTAACGGGGGTCGGGGACCGACAGCGACTTCCCGCGCGCCAGGTCGTGCAGCGCCGCCGCCACCAGCTTGTCCGCGTCCAGCCACATCCAGCCGGGGATGTTGTCCGTGCCCATCCCCGCCCGCTCGTGGAACTCCGTGCGCACGAACCCCGGGCACAGGGCCATGAGCCGCACACCGCTGCCCGCCAGGTCCTTCGCCGCGCCCTGCGTGAACTGCACGACCCACGCCTTGGACGCCCCGTACGTCCCGCGCGGCACGAAGGCCGCCACCGAGGCGACGTTGACGACGCCCCCGCGGCCGCGCTCGCGCATCGCCGCGGTCGCCGCGGACGTCAGCCGCAGCACGGCCTCGCAGTGCACCTTGAGCATCTTCAGCTCGTCGGCCATGGACACGTCGAGGTAGCGGCCCTTGTTGCCGAAGCCGGCGTTGTTGACCAGCAGGTCGACGGGGTTCTTGCGGTTGCCGAGCCGGGCGGCCACCGCCTCGATGCCCTCGTCCGTGGCGAGGTCGGCGGTGAGCACCTCCGCCTCGATGCCGTGCCGGTCGTGCAACTCGGTCGCCTGCTCACGCAGCCGCTTGGTGTCCCGTGCCACGAGGACGAGGTCGTGCCCGTCCGCCGCCAGTCTGCGCGCGAACGCGGCGCCGATGCCCGCGGTCGAACCCGTAATCAGAGCCGTTGTCATGGCGCAAGGTTAGTGACCTGGAGTGCGGGCGTCCGTTCCCTGCACCCGGCCTCCCGAAGGTGAAGGCCCGGTGTGCACGCCCGCGCACCCCCGCCCCCGTGCCACGCCCCCCGGGCGCCCGCTCATCCCGCGGCCGTCCCGCTCCGCTCCTCGTCGGCCGCCGCCCCGTACTTCTCCAGGTACGCGCGGGCCTTCGCCAGCGCCTCCGGGTGCAGGGCGTCGCCCGCGGCGAGCAGCCGGGGCAGCAGTTCCCGGTGCGTGGTGACGGCCCGGAACTCCATCCGCGCCGTCACCTCGTGGTCCGGCCGGTGGACGACCGTCACCGGATCCCCCGCGCGGACCTCGCCCGGCACGACGACCCGCAGATACGCTCCCGTGGCCGCCTTCTCGGTGAACCGCCGCACCCACCGCTTCTCGCCGAGGTGTCCCTGGAAGGTGAGGCACGGTATCCGCCCGGAGGTCACCTCCAGCACGACGTCGGGTCCGACGCGCCAGTGCTCGCCGATCAGCGCGCCGGAGACGTCGAGCCCGGTGGTGGTGAGGTTCTCGCCGAACGAGCCGTCCGCCAGGGAACGCCCCAGCTCGCGCTCCCAGTCGTCGAGGTCCTCACGGGCGACGGCGTACACCGCCTGGTCGTCCCCGCCGTGGTGGCGCAGGTCGCACACGGTGTCCCCGGCCAGTCCGCTCGCTCCGACCCCCTTGGGGCCGGGGGCGGCGATCCGCACGGGTCCCTCGACCGGTCGCTTGTCGATACCGGTCAGTCCCTGCGGCTGATCGGTGTACGGCACGGCCTTCGGACGGCCCAGGTTCACAGACAGAAGCCTCATGGACGCACACTACGAGCACCCGCATCAAAGTGTCGACGTGATATTCGCCCACCGGTCCAAGGCTCACTTATGATCGGGGGATGATCGAGGCCCGTCATCTCCGTGTCCTGCGTGCCGTGGCCGCCACCGGCTCCTTCTCGGCGGCCGGGCGCGAGCTGGGCTGCACCCAGCCGGCCGTCAGCCAGCAGATGAAGGCCCTCGAGTCGTCCGTCGGCACGCCCCTGCTGGTCCGCAGCGGGCGCGAGATGCGTCTGACCCAGGCGGGCGAGGCGCTCGTGCGGCACGCGGCCGGCATCCTGTCCGGACTGACCGCCGCCGAGGAGGAGGTCGCCGCCATCGCCGGGCTGCGCGCCGGCCGGGTCCGGCTGGTGTCCTTCCCCAGCGGCAGCTCCACCCTCGTCCCCACCGCGCTGGCCGCCCTGCGCGCCGCGCACCCCGGCACCCGGGTCTCCCTGGAGGAGGCCGAGCCGCCGCGGTCCGTCGAGCTGCTCCGCGAGGGCGACTGCGACATCGCCCTCGCCTTCCGTTACGAACGCGCCGGGGGCGCCGGGGGCGCCGGGGGTGCCGGGCAGGGCGGTGAGGGCGAGTGGGACGACCTGGTCGTGCGGCCGCTGCTGACGGACCGGCTCGTCGCCCTCGTCCCCGAACGGCACCGCCTCGCGCGCACGGGCGCGTCGGGAGCGCTCGCCATCGGGGATCTCGCGGGCGAGCCGTGGATCGCCGGCTGTCCGCGCTGCCGGGGCCAGCTGGTCCAGGTCTGCGAGAGCGCGGGCTTCACCCCCCGGATCGACTTCGCGACCGACGACTACCCGGCGGTGGTCGGTCTGGTGGGCGCCGGTCTCGGCGTCGCCGTCCTGCCCCAGCTCGCGATCGAGTCCGTCCGTCCGCGGGGCGCCCGCGCGGTGACGCTGGAACCGGCGGTGCGGCGGGAGATCGTCGCGCTCACCCTGCCCGATCTGGCGCAGGTCCCGGCCGTTTCGGCCACCCTCGACCAGCTCGCCCGGGCGGCGGCCCGGATCGTCTGAGCCCGTCCGGCGGCCCGAGGCGGCCGGACCCGCCCGGCCCGGCCGGCCCGGCGGCGCGGACCTGCGAACGGCGGGTACGCGTGTGCGTACCCGCCGTTCACCGGGACCGGGGCCTCACAGAGATTCGAAGAAACGTTCCTTCATGTGTTCGACGCGGGGTCCCCGGCGCCCGACGACGCCGACACCAGGCGGTTGCGCGCCCGGCCCATGAGCTCCTCACGCTCGTCCTCGGTCAACCCGCCCCACACGCCGTACGGCTCGCGTACGGCCAGCGCGTGCGCGGCGCACTGCGCGCGGACCGGGCACCTCATGCAGACCTCCTTGGCCGAGTTCTCTCGAGCGCTCCGAGCCGCCCCGCGCTCACCCTCCGGATGGAAGAAGAGCGAACTGTCCACTCCGCGGCAGGCAGCCAGCAGCTGCCAGTCCCACAGGTCCGCGTTCGGTCCGGGAAGGCGGGAGAAATCTGCCATTACGTGACCCCTTGTAGCCGTTCAGAGCGGATACGGTGCCCTACGGTGCCCAAGACCGTACAACTACGATCTAAGGAGATGAAAATATGACTCATTGCGAATCTAGCCTCAGACACCAGCAAAAGGGAAGAAATGGAGCCATCTGGGGCATCGGTTGTGATGAAAGCTTGAGGGTCCGTGTGGTTGCCGCCTCCGTATCCGCCCCCTCACGTAGAGTGCCGAAGAATGCATGCAGCCCCGTAACTCTTTCGGGTGACCGTCGTTGAGAAGGCGGTGGCGGTTGAAAACACAAACGCTCGGGCATGCGTCCGAGACGGTCGACCGCACAGGTGACGATTCGTAACAGCCTGGAGGCACAAGGTGACGCGCATCAGCTGCGGAGGGCGGCCATGACATCCGTCCTCGTCTGCGACGACTCCCCGCTTGCCCGAGAGGCGCTCCGCCGTGCGGTCGCGACCGTGCCCGGTGTCGAGCGCGTGACGACGGCGGCCAACGGCGAGGAAGTCCTCCGCCGCTGGGGTGCCGACCGCTCGGACCTGATTCTGATGGACGTACGCATGCCCGGACTGGGCGGCGTCGAGACCGTACGGCGGCTGCTGTCCGCCGATCCCGGGGCCCGCATCATCATGCTGACCGTCGCCGAGGACCTCGACGGCGTCGCCCTCGCGGTGGCCGCCGGCGCCCGCGGGTACCTGCACAAGGACGCCTCGCGCGCGGAGCTGCGCGCGACCGTCACGCAGGCGCTCGCCGACCCCACCTGGCGGCTCGCCCCGCGCCGGCTCCGTTCGGCCGAGATGGGCGCGGCGCCCACGCTCACCGCGCGGGAGATCCAGGTCCTCGAAGGCATGAGCCACGGCCGCTCCAACGCGGAGATCGGCCGCGAGCTGTTCCTCTCGGAGGACACCGTCAAGACGCACGCCCGGCGGCTGTTCAAGAAGCTCGGCGCCTCGGACCGCGCGCACGCCGTGGCGCTCGGTTTCCGCTGGGGACTCGTCCGTTAGGAGGCGCCCCCGGCTGCCCGTCCCCGCCTGCCCGTCCCTGCGGTCCCGGTCCGTGACCGGTCCGGAGGGGGGCGGGTCCTGGGCCGTCCGACGGATCCGGACCGGGTTCGGGTGACATCCGTCATTCACTGAGGGGAGCGGGGTCATGAGCGAACCTCCCTGCTCAGGCGCGGTCCGCGGGCCTGGCGAAGATCTCCGCCGCGGTCCGGCGGGCGGGGGTGCCACCGGCTCGTACGAGGTGCCCGCTGCTCGTTTCGCCGCGGATGCCGCATCCTTGAGGTGTGGAGTTCCTCGGGGACGAGTCGGTCGAGCGGGACGGGAGGGCGCAGGGGATGAGTTCCGGCGCACCTGCTCATAACGCTTCGGTGCACAACGACGGGCACGGTGCCTCGACCGCTCCGGCCGCAGGGCACCATGGACCGATGCGCGACGACGAGGCGGTCACTGCCGTGGGGACGATCGGGGCTCTCGTCCATCGCGCCGTGGACGGCGACGAGCAGGCCACGCACGACCTGCTGGCCCACGTCCACCCCCTGGCGCTGCGCTACTGCCGCACCCGTCTGTCCCGTCTGCCCGGTGACGCGCGCCATTTCGTGGAGGACCTCGCGCAGGAGGTCTGCGTGGCGGTCCTGCTCGCCCTGCCGCGCTACCGGGACACCGGCAGGCCCTTCGAGGCCTTCGTCTTCGCCATCGCCGCGCACAAGGTCGCCGACCTGCAACGCGCCGCGATGCGCCACCCCGGCTCGACGGCGGTCCCGTCCGACGAGATGCCCGAACGGCCCGACGACTCGCTCGGCCCCGAGGAACGCGCCCTGCTCAGCAGCGATGCCGAGTGGGCGAAGAAACTGCTGGCCAACCTGCCCGAGAACCAGCGGGAGCTGCTCCTGCTGCGCATCGCCGTGGGCCTCACCGCCGAGGAGACCGGCCAGATGTTGGGAATGTCACCCGGGGCCGTCCGGGTCGCCCAGCACCGTGCGCTGAGCAGACTGCGGGCGCTCGCCGAGCAGTAGCCGGCCCCCCGGGAACAGGCGCCGGTGAACAGGGCGCCGACCGTTCCCGTACGAACATACGAAGCCGGGAGTCCCGTCCGACCGTGGAATGCGTGGAATTCGAGGGGTGCGCTTCCCGTTAGCATGGACATCCGCACCGATCAAGGCCATTTGGGGAAGGTGTCATGACTGCCAACGTCGACGGAGTGCCCGGAAAATTCGCGACACTCGGGCTCACCTACGACGACGTGCTGCTGCTGCCGGGCCCGTCGGACATGGCTCCCGACGAGATCGACACCGCCTCGTACGTCTCCCGGAACGTGCGGGTGAACATCCCGCTCCTGTCCGCCGCCATGGACAAGGTCACCGAATCGCGCATGGCGATCGCGATGGCCCGCCAGGGCGGCGTCGGTGTTCTGCACCGCAACCTGTCCATCGAGGACCAGGCCAACCAGGTCGACCTGGTCAAGCGGTCCGAGTCCGGCATGGTGACCGACCCGATCACCATCCACCCGGAGGCCACGCTCGCCGAGGCCGACGCGCTGTGCGGCAAGTTCCGCATCAGCGGCGTCCCGGTCACCGACGGCAACAAGCGGCTGCTGGGCATCGTCACCAACCGCGACATCGCCTTCGAGACCGACCGCACGCGCCGGGTCCACGAGGTCATGACGCCGATGCCGCTGGTCACCGGCAAGGTCGGCATCTCCGGCGTCGACGCCATGGAACTGCTGCGCAAGCACAAGATCGAGAAGCTGCCGCTGGTCGACGACGAGGGCGTCCTCAAGGGCCTCATCACCGTCAAGGACTTCGTCAAGGCGGAGAAGTACCCGAACGCTGCGAAGGACTCCGAGGGCCGTCTCCTGGTCGGCGCCGCGGTCGGCGTCGCCGGTGACTCCTTCGAGCGGGCCCAGGCGCTGATCGAGCGCGGTGTCGACTTCATCGTCGTGGACACCGCCCACGGCCACTCGCGCCTGGTCGGCGACATGATCGCCAAGATCAAGTCGAACCACACGCGCGTGGACGTCATCGGCGGCAACATCGCCACCCGTGACGGCGCCCAGTCCCTCGTGGACGCGGGCGCCGACGCCATCAAGGTCGGTGTCGGCCCGGGCTCCATCTGCACGACCCGCGTCGTCGCCGGCATCGGCGTCCCGCAGGTCACCGCCATCTACGAGGCCGCGCTCGCCGCCAAGGAGGCCGGTGTCCCGGTCATCGGCGACGGTGGCCTCCAGTACTCCGGGGACATCGCCAAGGCCCTGGTCGCCGGCGCCGACACGGTGATGCTCGGCTCGCTCCTCGCGGGCTGCGAGGAGTCGCCGGGCGAGCTGCTGTTCATCAACGGCAAGCAGTTCAAGTCGTACCGCGGCATGGGTTCCCTGGGCGCCATGCAGACCCGCGGCGAGCGCAAGTCGTTCTCGAAGGACCGCTACTTCCAGGAGGGCGTCGCCTCCGACGAGCAGCTGATCCCCGAGGGCATCGAGGGCCAGGTGCCCTACCGCGGCCCGCTGTCCTCCGTCGTCCACCAGCTGGTCGGCGGTCTGCGCCAGTCGATGTTCTACGTCGGCGGCCGCACCGTGCCCGAGCTCCAGGACAACGGCCGCTTCGTGCGGATCACGTCCGCGGGCCTCAAGGAGAGCCACCCGCACGACATCCAGATGACGGTCGAGGCGCCGAACTACAGCCGCAAGTGAGCCCCACGCGCGCGTGAGGCGTCCGCAGGGCGTACCGAGGGCGGCCCCGGGAGACTCCGGGGCCGCCCTCGTCGTGCCCGTCGGCGATACTGGAAGACGCTGCAACGCATCAGGGAAAGGCCACACACGTGACTGAGATCGAGATCGGGCGCGGCAAGCGCGGCCGCCGGGCGTACGCCTTCGACGACATCGCCGTCGTCCCCAGCCGCCGTACGCGGGACCCGAAGGAGGTCTCGATCGCCTGGCAGATCGACGCCTACCGCTTCGAGCTGCCCTTCCTGGCCGCCCCCATGGACTCGGTCGTCTCCCCGGCCACCGCCATCCGCATCGGCGAGCTGGGCGGCCTCGGCGTCCTCAACCTCGAGGGCCTGTGGACCCGGCACGAGGACCCGCAGCCGCTGCTCGACGAGATCGTCGAGCTGGACGCGGAGACCGCGACCCGCCGCCTCCAGGAGATCTACGCGGCCCCCATCAAGGAGGAGCTGATCGGGCAGCGCATCAAGGAGGTGCGCGACTCGGGCGTGGTCACCGCCGCCGCGCTCTCCCCGCAGCGCACGGCCCAGTTCTCCAAGGCCGTCGTGGACGCCGGCGTGGACATCTTCGTCATCCGCGGCACGACCGTGTCGGCGGAGCACGTCTCCGGTTCGCACGAGCCGCTGAACCTGAAGCAGTTCATCTACGAGCTCGACGTCCCGGTGATCGTCGGCGGCTGCGCCACCTACACGGCTGCCCTGCACCTGATGCGCACGGGCGCGGCGGGCGTCCTGGTCGGCTTCGGCGGCGGCGCGGCGCACACCACCCGCAACGTGCTGGGCATCCAGGTCCCGATGGCGACCGCCGTCGCCGACGTCGCGGCGGCCCGCCGCGACTACATGGACGAGTCCGGCGGCCGCTACGTGCACGTCATCGCGGACGGCGGGGTCGGCTGGTCCGGCGACCTGGCCAAGGCGATCGCCTGTGGTGCCGACTCGGTGATGATGGGCTCCCCGCTCGCGCGCGCGACCGACGCGCCGGGCCGTGGCCACCACTGGGGCATGGAGGCCGTCAACGAGGAGCTGCCGCGCGGGCAGAAGGTCGACCTCGGCACGGTCGGCACCATCGAGGAGGTCCTCACGGGCCCGTCGCACACGCCCGACGGCTCGATGAACCTCTTCGGCGCCCTGCGCCGCGCCATGGCCACCACCGGCTACAGCGAGCTGAAGGAGTTCCAGCGCGTCGAGGTGACGGTCGCGGACTCGGTGCACCGACGGTAGGCGCTTCTCCGCAGGACATCGGCAGGGGCCGGTCAACTCACTCGGGTGAGGTGGCCGGCCCCTTTCGCATGTCTCCTTCCCGTGCCCGCGTGCACCGGGGCGGATGGCGCGGGACGGGGGCGCGCGGTTGCGTTCAGGGCGGAACCGGGCTGGTCAGGGGGGTCGCGGGCGATAGCGTCCGGGTCGGCGCCCCAGTTGTGTGGGGTGCCCCCTTCCCAGGACATGGTTCCGGACCCCGGCCCTCGGGGCCCGGCCCGAGTTCCTGAACGTGCCGTTCACCGGGTCATGGCGGCGTCGTGGAAGGGGGCGCCCGTGGGACGTCACCGCAAGCCCACCCGCTGGGACCGACTCCGTCTTCGGACGGTGCAGTGCCGGAGGAGGTGGATCTTGCGTCTTTTCGGATGGTGAGCGGCCGCCCCCACACACACTAGGGGCGGACACTCCGTGATCCATCCTGGAGCCTGCCGCAGTGACCGCTGCGGTGGGCTCCGCCTGTTTTCGGATGGTGAGCGGCCGCCCCAAGACCAACTAGGGGCGGACACTCCGTGATCCATCCTGGAGCCTGCCGCAGATCCCGCTGCGGTGGGCTCCGCCTGTTCCGTACGTTACCGGCGGGCCGTGGCGCACGCCACCAGCCCCCGGAGCCCGGGGCGGCCGTGTGCGCCCTGGTTCACAACCGGTGCGCCGCCCCCGTGGGGGTGGCTCCGCGTGTGTCCAGCAGGAGCTGTGCCTTCACGGACAGGCCCTGGAGGTCGTAGGTGCGGTGCTGCTGGAGGAGGATCGTCAGGTCGGCGTCGGCGGCGGCCTCGTAGAGGGAGTCGGCGCGCGGCACGGGACGGTCCAGGACGCTCCAGGACGGGACGTGCGGGTCGTTGTAGCTGACGGCGGCGCCGAGCTCCATCAGGCGGATCGCGATCTCGCGTGCGGGCGTGTTCTGCTGGTCGGCGAGGTCGGGCTTGTAGGTGACGCCCAGCAGCAGCACGCGCGCGCCCCGCGCCGACTTGCCGTGCTCGTTGAGGAGGGCGGCGGCGCGCTGGACGACGTAGCGGGGCATGCGGCCGTTGACCTGCTGGGCCAGCTCGACCATGCGCAGCGGGCTGCCGGTGCGGCCGGTGCGGTCCAGGGGGACGGAGTGGCCGCCGACGCCGGGGCCGGGGCGGAACGCCTCGAAGCCGAAGGGCTTGGTCTCGGCGCAGCGCACGACGTCCCACAGGTCGACGCCCAGGTCGTGGCAGAGGACGGCCATCTCGTTGACGAGGGCGATGTTGACGTGCCGGAAGTTGGTCTCCAGCAGCTGCACGGTCTCGGCCTCGCGCAGGCCACGCGCGCGGACCACCTTGTCGGTGAGACGGCCGTAGAAGGCGGCGGCGGACTCGGTGCAGGCCGGGGTGAGGCCGCCGATCACCTTCGGGGTGTTGGCCGGGTTGAAGACCCGGCCGCCGGGGTCGACGCGGCTGGGGGAGTAGGCGAGGTGGAAGTCGCGACCCGCGCGCAGGCCCGAGGTCTCCTCCAGCAGCGGCCGCAGGAATTCCTCCGTGGCCCCGGGGTACACGGGTGACTCGAGGATCACGGTGGTGTGCGGACGCAGGTGCCCGGCGAGGGTGCGGGCGGCCGTCTCCAGCTGGCTCAGGTCCAGTCCGCCGTCCGCGTCGCGCGGGGTGGGGGCGCAGATGACCGCGGTGCGCACCCGGCCCAGTTCGGCGGGGTTGGTGGCGGGCCGGAAGCCTCCCGAGAGCATCCTGCGCAGTTCGGCGGGGCTGAGGGACCCGGCCTCGGGGCCCGTGCGGTAGCCGAGGGTGGGGATTCCCGCGGCCACGGCGGCCTGGGCCAGGGGCAGGCCGAACGGGCCGAGTCCGATGACGGCGAGATCTGCGGGCATGGCGTATGCCGTCCTTCCCAGTAACCGAGGTGGGACAGGTGCGCAAGCCCTGTGGACAGAGTGGACGAGCGCAATGTCAGACTAGGAGTAAATATGACCGTTATGCGGGATTGATCGACTGTGTTGGCCGGGTCGTGTCGGTCGGCCGCCTCGGGGCGGCGCCGGACCGGGCCGGAACCGGCGGAATTCTCCGGAACGCCCGTTCGGGTTCCGCGAGAGTTGTCCACAGGCTGGGGGTGCGTGGTGGCTGAAGTCGGGCAACGCGGTCAGAATCTGGGCATGGGGGAAACGAACCGGCTCTCGCCCTGAGGGTGCGGCCGGCGCGATCTACAGCGGGAGGCAGCGGTGAGGACAGCGACACTGGGGCCGGCGCAGCGAGCCGAGTCACTGGCAGCCATGGCCGAGCGTGAACTCGACGTGCTGGTGGTGGGAGCCGGTGTGGTGGGCGCGGGCACCGCCCTGGACGCCGTGACGCGCGGTCTGTCCACGGGGCTGGTCGAGGCGCGCGACTGGGCTTCGGGCACGTCGAGCAGGTCCAGCAAGTTGATCCACGGTGGACTGCGCTACCTGGAGATGCTCGACTTCGCCCTCGTGCGCGAGGCGCTGAAGGAGCGCGGACTGCTGCTGGAGCGGCTCGCCCCGCATCTCGTGAAGCCGGTGCCTTTCCTGTACCCCCTCCAGCACAAGGGCTGGGAACGGCTGTACGCCGGCTCGGGCGTCGCGCTCTACGACGCGATGTCCATGGCCCGCGGGCACGGCCGGGGCCTGCCGATCCACCGGCACCTGACCAGGAGTCACGCCCTGCGCGTCGCACCCGCCTTGAGGAAGGACGCGCTGGTCGGAGCCCTTCAGTACTACGACGCCCAGATGGACGACGCCCGCTTCGTCGCCACCCTCGTGCGCACGGCCGTGGCCTACGGGGCGAAGGCGGCCAACCGTGCGCGGGTGACCGGCTTCCTGCGCGAGGGCGAGCGCGTGGTCGGAGCCCGGGTCCAGGACGTCGAGGGCGGCGGGGAGTACGAGGTCCGCGCCCGGCAGGTCGTCAACGCGACGGGCGTGTGGACCGACGACACGCAGGCGATGGTGGGCGAGCGCGGTCAGTTCCACGTCCGCGCCTCCAAGGGCGTCCACCTCGTCGTGCCCAGGGACCGGATCAGCTCCAGCACCGGGCTCATCCTGCGCACCGAGAAGTCCGTGCTGTTCGTCATCCCCTGGGGCAGGCACTGGATCGTCGGCACCACCGACACCGACTGGGACCTCGACAAGGCCCACCCGGCGGCCTCCAGCGCGGACATCGACTACGTGCTGGAGCATGTGAACTCGGTGCTCAGGGTGCCGCTGACCCGCGACGACGTCGAGGGTGTCTACGCCGGGCTGCGCCCGCTGCTGGCCGGGGAGTCCGACGCCACCAGCAAGCTGTCGAGGGAGCACACCGTCGCCCATCCGGTGCCGGGGCTCGTGGTCGTCGCGGGCGGCAAGTACACGACGTACCGGGTCATGGCCAAGGACGCGGTCGACGAGGCGGTGCGCGGCCTCGACCAGCGGGTCGCCGACTGCGTCACCGAGGACGTGCCGCTGATCGGAGCCGAGGGCTACCGGGCGCTGTGGAACGCGCGGGCCAGGATCGCCGCGCGGACCGGACTGCACGTGGTGCGGGTGGAGCACCTGCTGAACCGTTTCGGGGCGATGGCGGAGGAGGTGCTCGACCTCGTCGCGGAGGACCCCTCGCTGGGCGAGCCGCTCCAGTTCGCCGACGACTATCTGCGCGCCGAGATCGTCTACGCCGCCTCGCACGAGGGCGCGCGGCACCTGGACGACGTCCTGACCCGCCGCACCCGCATCTCCATCGAGACCTTCGACCGCGGCACGCGCAGCGCCCGTGAGGCGGCCGAGTTGATGGCGTCGGTCCTCGGCTGGGACAAGGACCACATCGAACGCGAGGTCCAGCACTACGAGAAGCGGGTGGAGGCCGAGCGGGAGTCCCAGCGCCAGCCCGACGACCTGACGGCCGACGCGGCCCGGCTGGGCGCCCCCGACATCGTGCCCCTGTGAATCGACCTCGGCCGGCGTGACGTGACGTGACGTGACCCGACTCGATCCGAACTGACCGGACGTGACCTGACCTGACCTGACCTGACTTCACCTCACCTCGCCTCGTCCGACCTCGGTTCGGGTCGGGTCCGTCGCCCGCCGGCATCTTCGTCGTCCAGGTCCGGTCAGGCCCCGTCAGGCCGGGTACCCGCCTCCCGTAAGGGACGGACGGGGCCCCCTGGCCGGAGCGCGCTGCACCTTCTGGCCGGAATGCTCCCCTCCTGGGCGAGACCGGGAGCGGACGAGGGGCACCCTGGGCGTCGGGCACTTGTCGGGTGAGGGACAATGAAGGCTCTGTCAGGGCGGGTTGCATGAGGGGACGCATGTCGGAGGCGGAGCGGGCGGGAGCATCCCGTCAGGACAAGAGCGCACGTCTCCTCGCCGGGCGGTACCGGCTGGGAGACGTACTCGGCCGCGGCGGCATGGGGACGGTGTGGCGCGCCGAGGACGAAACCCTCGGACGCACGGTCGCCGTCAAGGAGCTGCGGTTCCCGGGGAACATCGACGAGGACGAGAAGCGGCGGCTGATCACCCGGACGCTGCGCGAGGCCAAGGCCATCGCGCGGATCCGCAACAACAGCGCGGTGACGGTCTTCGACGTGGTCGAGGAGGACGACCGGCCGTGGATCGTGATGGAGCTCGTCGAGGGCAAGTCGCTCGCCGAGGTCATCCGCGAGGACGGCGTGCTGGAACCGAAGCGCGCGGCGGAGGTCGGACTGGCCATCCTCGACGTGCTGCGTTCGGCGCACCGCGAGGGCATCCTGCACCGTGACGTGAAGCCGTCCAACGTGCTGATCGCCGAGGACGGCCGGGTCGTGCTGACCGACTTCGGCATCGCCCAGGTCGAGGGCGACCCGTCGATCACCTCCACGGGCATGCTCGTCGGCGCGCCCTCGTACATCTCCCCGGAGCGGGCCCGCGGGCACAAGCCCGGCCCGGCGGCCGACCTGTGGTCGCTCGGAGGGCTGCTGTACGCGTCCGTCGAGGGTTCGCCCCCCTACGACAAGGGCTCGGCGATCGCCACGCTCACCGCGGTGATGACCGAGCAGCTGGAGGAGCCGAAGAACGCGGGTCCGCTCAGGGACGTCATCTACGGCCTGCTCACCAAGGACCCGGCACGGCGCCTCGACGACGCCGGCGCCCGGGCCATGCTCAACGCGGTGCTCCACGCGCCGGAGCCGCGGCACGCCGAACCGGCGGACGCGACGAAGGTCGTGCCGCTGCCCGTGCTTCCGGACTCCTCGGACGGCAGGGGGAGTTCGGCGGGCGCGGAGGCGGGCGAGAAGCTGCGCGGCGCCTTCCGGTCCGTGCGCAAGGCCGCCGTCGCGGCGGGCGCCGCGACCTCGGCGGCCGCGGCCCGCGCCAAGTCGTCGAACGGCACCGGCGCTTCCGGTTCCTCCGGTTCCGCGAACGCCGCCGGGACACGCAGGAACGGCGTACGGGAGGGCGGAGCCGGACGGGGGACCGGGACGGCCGCTTCACCGGCCGCCGCGTCCGCCGCGCCGGTGGCCCCGCCCGCGCGGCCGGCCACCGGTCCGGCAGGAGCCCCGGCGTCGACCGGCGGCCCGGCCGCCGGTCCCGTGTCGGGGACGGCTTCGTCCTCTCCCTCCCCGGCGCCTTCGGCGGCGCGCTCCGCGTCCGTCCCGGCGGCCCGCTCCGGCTCGGACTCCGGTGCCGCCGCGAGGCCCGGCACGGGGGCGGCCGCCGGTACCGCTGCGGGGAGCAACGGCGGGAGCGCCGGGCGCAGTTCCGGGTGGCCCGTGATGACGCCGCCGGACCTGCCGCCGCGGCCCGTGCCCAGGGCGCCGCTGACCGACGTGGTGCCCAGGCGGACCCTGGTGATCATCGCCGTGGTCGTGGTGCTCGCGGTGCTCGGCACCGTCCTGGCCATCACCCTCGGGGGCGGCGACGACACGGCCGGCGGCTCCGGGAACGACGGTGGGTCCCGTGCGGTGGCGAGCGGCAGCGTGAGCGCCGACACCAAGGAGGACGAGGACACCGGGACCCGCACCGACGGGTCGTCCTCGCAGCCCGCCGCGTCGACGGGCGCCGGGTCGGACGGTTCCCCGTCCAGCAACACCGCCGCGGCCGGGGGCGCCGGAGCCGACGCGTCCGGTTCCGCGGGCGCCGGAGCCGCTGTGACGACGTACAAGAGCGGACAGGGCTACTCGATCGGGCTGCCCGCGGGGTGGCGCTACAAGTCCTCGGACTCGGCGGGCGACCGCTTCACCGGGCCCGACGGGCAGAAGCTGCTCGTCGCCTGGACGACCACGCCCAAGGACGACCCCGTCGCCGACTGGAAGAACCAGGAGCGCGGCATGGCGCGCTCGCAGTACGCGAAGGTCCGGATAGCGAAGGTGGACTACCGCGGCTGGAACACGGCCGACTGGGAGTTCACCTACACGGACGGCGGGACGGCGTACCGCACGATCGACCGCGGATTCGTCGTGAACGACTCGCTCGGGTACGCGCTCATGTACACGGCGAAGTCCGCCGCGTGGGGCAGCGACCTGCGGCAGGGAACCTGGAAGGCGCTGACGGACTCCTTCACGCCGAAGAAGTGACGAACCGCCGGGCGGTGCCCGGCGGCCGTTGTTCGGCGTGATATCTGGCATCCCCTCTTTGCGGGTTGCCTCCGGCACGTATCGTGAGTGCTTGCGGACCGTACGCATCCAGCTATTCGGCCGGATACGGCTGTAACGGCACGCGACGCGAACGGAATTGACCGACCGGGCGGCCGGGGGAGGCATCGTGGACGACTATGCGGGTCGGGTACTCGTCGACCGCTACCGCCTGCCCCTGCCGCCGTCGGACGAGTACGAACTCACCGAGACGCGGGCCTTCGACACCTACAGCGGTCAGGAAGTGCTGGTCCGTCAGGTCCCGTTGCCGGAGGTCGTCGAGGCCGAGGTGCTCGACGCCGAGGGACTGCCCGACGGCTTCCAGGCCCGCGAACGCGGGGCGCGGCGGCCGGGGACCCGGGGCTCCGGCCCGGGCGCGGGGACCCGCCGGCCCGCCGACCCCGTCGTGCGGCGGGCGATGGAGGCGGCCCAGGCCACGGCGAGCATCCCGGACCACCCGCGGCTCGACCAGGTCTTCGACGTGTTCGCCGAGGGCGGTTCGCTGTGGATAGTGAGTGAACTGGTGGCCGCGCGGCCGCTGGCGGCCCTGCTCGCCGAGAAACCCCTGACGCCGTACCGCGCCGCCGAGGTCGCCTCCGACGTGCTCATGGCACTGCGGGTGCTGCACGCCCATGGCTGGGTGCACCGCAACATCACCGCGCGCACGGTCCTCGTCTGCGACGACGGGCGGGTCATGCTGACGGGCCTCGCGGTCGGCGCGGCGGAAGAGGCGCTGTGCGGGTACGACCCGGTCCCCGCGCAGGACACGGCGGCGGGCACGCGGGCGCCGGGTCCGGCGGGCGCCCGGGGCGCGGTGGGACCGGGATCCGGCGGGGACGGCGGATCCGCCGGCCGCGGCGCGCCGCACGGCTTCGACGCTGCCGGAAGAACAGGTGGGGCCGGCGGGACCGGCGGGTTCGGTGGGTTCGGAGGTGCCGTCGGCGCCGGGTCCGCCGGGACCGGGGCCCCGGGCGGCGCGGTCGATCCGGAGGCCGCCCGACGGGCCGCCATCGAGGCACGGGGGCCGGGTGCGCTGCCCGCCGCGGCGGGTGAACCGTCCGCCGGCGGCGGGGCGGTGGCCCGCAGGGCGCCCGTGGAGAGCGGTGGGGACATCCGTGCCGCGCGCGCCGGTGCGATCGCCGCCTACCGTGCCGGTGCGCGGGCGGCCGCCCGGGTGCAGGAGGCCCAGCAGAACGGCCGCGCGGCCCTGCCCGGCGCCCGCACCCCCGCGGACGGCGCCGACGGGACCCCGGGCGGCGACCCCTCCGGGCAGCTCGCCGTTCCCCCCGGACAGATCGCCGACCCCTACGGCGTCTCGGGCGCACCGGCGCCGGGGCCGCCCGGCTACGGGCAGGGACCGTCCGGCCAGGCCTACGCCGCGGGGCCCGGTCCCGGCGGCTCGCAGCAGACCCCCGCTCCGGGCTCGCACGCCTCGCTCACCCCCGTCCCCGGGGCGCACATCCCCGTCCAGGGACAGGGGCCCGCCCAGGGACACGCACCGGGGCCGGGACGGACGCCGCCGGACGACGGGCGGGGCGGGGTCCGCTGGGGAGGCGAGCCGGCGAACGGGGGCGAGGGGCACGCCGTCCGGCGCGGACCCGCCACCGCGCTGGCCGCCGAGCGGGCGCGTCAGGCGCGGATGGCGGTGGTCGGGCCGGTCACCGAACGCTGGGCGCCCGAACAGGCCGGCCCGGTGCACGAGAACTGGCAGATGGCCGCGCCGATCGGTCCCGCGACCGATCTGTGGGCGCTGGGCGCGCTGCTCTTCAGGGCCGTCCAGGGGCACGCGCCCTACCCGGAGGAGTCGACGGCCGAACTGGTGCAGCTGGTCTGCGCCGAGCCGCCCGCGTTCGCCGAGGAGTGCGGACCGCTGCGGCCGGTCGTGGAGTCGCTGCTGCGCCAGGACCCCACCGAGCGGCTGGACTTCGAGGAACTGCGCGGCTGGCTGCGCTCGCTGGTGCGGTCCGCGCCGGAACCGGAGGCCGGGACGTACGTCGTCGCCGCGCCCCCGACCGACCCGCGCCGCCTGCCGATCGTCCGCCGCAGGGGCGAACTGGTGCGCAGACGGCGTGCCGGGCTGCCCGCGACGCACGGGCGGCACAAGCGCGGCCGCGCGGAGACGGGCCGTTCGCCCCGCAGCCTGGGCCGCACCCTGCTGGTGCTGATCCTGCTGGTGCTGGCCGCGGCGATCGCGTACGCCCTGATGTTCATGCCGAAGGCGGGCGAGGGTGACGCGGCGGGGAGCGACGGCTCGCGGCGGACCGGGGCCACCGGTGCGCCGGACGGGCAGGCGCCCGACGCGAGCAGCGAGCCGCGGCCCGACCAGACCTCGCCCGGCGCCGGTTCCTCGGCGTCCGCGTCCTCGGGGGCCGAGGCCACCCAGACGCAGACCGGGGGGTCCGGGGCGGGCGTCGCCGACGGGTTCACCGTCCGGGCCGACGAGGCCGGCTTCAAGGTCGCCGTGGCCAACGGCTGGGACCGCTCGCCGAAGAACGGGCGCGGCCAGGTCGTCTACGCACACGGGGACTTCGAGCTGATCGTCGTGCCCGGGCGCGACACCGCCTCGGCGAACGGCAGCGACCCGATGGTCTACCAGCGGGAAAAAGAGAGCGAGCTCCAGCCGTACCGGGACTCCAGTTGGGCGACCGCCTCCGGGCTGCGGACGACGACGGTGGGCGCGCGGACCATGGCCGAGGGGCAGTTCACCTGGACGGGCGCGGGCGGCCGTGAGCTGTTCGTCCGCAACGTCGCGATCCTCATCGCGGGGCGGTACCACGTCGTGCAGGTGAGGGGTCCGGAGGCCGAGCGGGACGAGGTCACCCGGCTGTTCGAGCAGGCGTCGGCCACCTACCAGTACACCGGCTGAGCGTCCGGACGGTCCCGTCCGTCGCGACCGGTCGCAACGGATACCGACCGGTCGCCGTCCGGTCGGCACCGGCCCCGTCCGGTTACCGTCCTGTTCCCGTCCGGTCGTGGAAGCGACAACCGTCACAGTGCTGTCTCCGTAGGGCCCCGCCGGTTCCCCGGAGGCACCCCGGTCTTTACGCTGACCCTGTCAAGAGCATTGCGGGGCAACGTGAATCAGATGCAGGGCCTGCTCCTGGCGGGTCGTTACCGGCTCGCCGACGCCATCGGGAGCGGCGGTATGGGCCGGGTGTGGCGTGCGCACGACGAGTTGCTCCACCGGGCCGTCGCCATCAAGGAGTTGACGGCCGCGCTCTATGTCGCGGAGAGTGACCAGGCCGTTCTGCTGGCGCGCACCAGGGCGGAGGCCCGTGCGGCCGCCCGGATCAACCACTCGGCCGTGGTCACCGTGCACGACGTGCTGGAGCACGACGGCCGTCCGTGGATCGTGATGGAACTGGTCGAGGGCCGCTCGCTGGCCGACGCCGTCAAGGAGGACGGGCGGGTCGAGCCCACCGAGGCGGCCCGGGTCGGGCTGTGGGTGCTGCGCGCCCTGCGGGCCGCGCACTCCGCCGGTGTGCTGCACCGTGACGTCAAACCGGGCAACGTGCTCCTCTCCGACGACGGACGTGTCCTCCTCACCGACTTCGGCATCGCCCAGATCGAGGGCGACAGCACCATCACCCGGACGGGCGAGGTCGTCGGTTCCGTCGACTACCTGGCTCCCGAGCGGGTGCGCGGCCACGACCCCGGCCCCTCCTCCGACCTGTGGGCGCTGGGCGCGACGCTGTACACGGCGGTCGAGGGCCGCTCGCCGTTCCGCCGCACCTCGCCGCTGACCACGCTCCAGGCCGTCGTCGAGGAGGAGGCCGCCGAACCCCGGCACGCGGGCCCCCTCGGCCCCGTCATCGCCGCCCTGCTGCGCAAGGACCCCGCTGCCCGGCCCGACACCGCCGAGGCCGAACAGCTCCTCGCCGAGGCGGCCGACGGACGGCGTCCCGGCGCGGCGCAGGCGTACGTGCCGACGCAGTTCGGCGGGCCCGACCGGGCCACCGGGGACCACCACGCCGTGGCGCACCCCCTGTCGTCCCCCACCCCGGGGACCTCCTACGTGCCGATGGCACCGGACGCGGCGACGCCCGTACCGGGCCGTCCCACGGCCGGCCACCCGGTGCCCGGCCCTCCCGCGACCGGCCACCCCGTGACGGGGGCGACCGCCGTGGGACCGACGAACGTGGGCCCGGCCGCACCGCCCGCCCGGCCCCGCCGGCGGCGTCTGCTCGCCCTTGTGATCGTCCTCGCCGCGCTGGTCGGCGGGGGTACGGCGGTGGCATGGCAGAAGTGGGACGAGGGGCGCCGCGCGGACGGCGGGTCCGGCTCGTCGTCCGCCTCGTCGAGTCCCTCGAACACCCCGGACGGGTCGTCCACCCCCGGCGGGGAGGACTCCTGGCAGACGGTGGACGACCCCCTGGGCTTCGGGCTCTCCCTGCCGAAGGGCTGGGAGCGTGTCGTGTTCCAGGACGACGGCGACCTCAAGCAGATCGACTACACGCCCGACGGCGGCGAGCACTTCGTCCGCATCGCCCTCGACAAGTCCCCCGACTTCGGCGACCCGTACGCGCACCAGGTCGACCTGGAGCAGCAGCTCCAGCGGCTGGTCGACTACCGACGGGTCACCCTGGAGAAGAACGTCTACCGGGACCGCGCCGGCTCCGAGTGGGAGTACACCTGGACCGCGCTGGCCAAGGACACGGACTTCCCCGGGCCGCGGCGCGCGATCGAGGAGACGTACGTGGCCCGCGACGGCAGCGAGTACGTGATCTACATGTCCTCGCCCGCCGAGGACTGGGCCACGGCGGCCGAACAGTTCCGGTCCGTCCTGCGGAGCTGGCGCGAGCCGACCGCGTAGGGTCCGCGCGCCGGGGCGCGCCGATGGCCTGCTTTCGGCGGGCCGGTCGCGCGAGTTGGCCGGACGGCGCCCCGGAGGCGTGGCGTCCGGTGGGGCATGATGTGCCCATGGGGACCGAGGGGGGCCGGGACGGCGCACGGGTCATCGCGGGCCGTTACCGGCTGGACGCGAGGCTCGGGCGCGGCGGCATGGGGATCGTGTGGGGAGCCACCGATCAGCTGCTGGGACGGCGTGTCGCCGTCAAGGAGCTGACCCAGGACGACACGCTCTCCGCCGAGGAGGCACGCGGACGCCGCGACCGGACGCTGCGCGAGGCCCGGGCGGTCGCCCAGCTCAGCCACCCGCACATCATCGTCGTGCACGACGTCGTCGAGGACGGCGAACGCCCCTGCATCGTCATGGAGCTGATCGACGGCGGCTCGCTCGCCGACCGGATCGCCGAGCGGGGTCCGATCGAGCCCGAGGAGGTCGCCCGGATCGGCATCGCCCTGCTGGGCGCCCTGCGCGCGGCCCACGCCGCAGGGGTGCTGCACCGCGACATCAAGCCCGCCAACGTCCTGCTCGACAGCGCCGGCGGCCGGGTCGTCCTCACCGACTTCGGCATCGCGCAGGTCGCGGGCGCCACCACGCTCACCGAGACCGGGTCGTTCGTCGGCTCGCCCGAGTACACCGCGCCGGAACGGATGTCGGGGGCGCGGACCGGCGCGGAGTCCGACCTGTGGTCGCTGGGCGCGCTGCTGTGCACGGCGCTGAGCGGCGAGTCCCCCTTCCGCCGCGACTCGCTCGGCGGGATCCTGCACGCCGTCGTCTTCGCGGAGATCAGGACGCCCGAGCAGGCCGCGCCGCTGCTGCCCGTCGTGCGGGGGCTGCTGGAGCGCGATCCGGACCGGCGGCTGGGTGCCGCGGAGGCGGAGCGGCTGCTGCGCGCCTACCTGGAGACCGGGCGCACGCCGCCACCGGTGTCGTCGGGATATACGCCGACCCAGGCCGATGTGCCCCGCCCGCGGCCCGAAACCGCGGCCCGGGAGCGTTCCACGCGGGGTGTGCTCGTGGCCGCGCTGCTGGTCGCCGCGATGGCGGGGGCGGGCATCTCGGCCGCGGCGCTGCTGATGAAGGGCGACGGCGACGGCGGCCGCACGCCCACGAGTTCGGCCCCGGGCGCCCCGGTGAGCGGCCCCGCGACCACCTCGGCCGGGGCGTCCTCGGGCTCCCGCTCCCCGTCCGGTTCCGCCACCGGGTCCCGGTCGGCGGGGCCCACCGCCGCCGTCCCGGGCGGCTCCGCGTCCCCCGCCTCCGACGGCCGTCCCGGCACGCCCACCGCCCCGTCCGGCTACCGGGTGGCGCGGGACCCGGCCGGGTTCGCGCTCGCCGTGC
Organism: Streptomyces asoensis; assembly: GCF_016860545.1. NCBI lineage: Bacteria > Bacillati > Actinomycetota > Actinomycetes > Kitasatosporales > Streptomycetaceae > Streptomyces > Streptomyces asoensis. Next base: position 2,146,096 of record NZ_BNEB01000003.1, read on the forward strand.
CGGAGGACTTCACGCGGCTGCCGCAGGGCGAGCGGGTCTTCTATCTGTCCCCCGGGCAGGTCTTCCGGCTCGGCATCAAGGTCTCGCCCCGGCAGCCCGGCGGCCCGTCGGCCGTGATGCGGCGCGCGGCGGCCGACGGCCCGGACAGCAACCCCGGGTACCACGACGGCCGCGTCACGCAGACCGGTCACCGCGGACACCCCGCCGCGCTCTGGGAGTTCACCTGGAACGGCTTCAGCGCCACCGAGGGGCCCCGGCACACCTACGACCTGTGCTGGGAGGAGGGCGGCCTGCTGTACGACGTGTGGGTGTCGGCGCCGGTCGGGAAGGTGCGGGAGGCGCGCGAGTACTTCGACGTCGCGGTCGACACGTTCACCGTATCGACCTAAAAGGGCGATAAGGAACATCACGCGTCACGGGTCTGTGACCGGTACGCGTCACCGGTGGAATCCGGCCTGCCGGGCGCGATATCCATGGAGGCATGAGCCACCACGGGGGCGCCGGTCACGAGGCCGACGAGACGACGAGTTTTGTTCTGCAACCGCCGCAGCCGCCGAACCAGTCGCCGCGGCCGGACGGACCGCGGTCGGACGGACCGCGGCCGCCGGAGCCACCGCGGCCGGACCGGCCCCGGTCGGATCGGCCGCAGTCGGCCCTGCCGGAACAGCACCCCCAGTCGCACCCCCGGCCCCAGCCGCAGTCGCAAGCCCACCCCCAGTCCCAAGCGCACCCCCAGGCGCAGCCGCCGGACCGGCCGCACCCGCTGTCGCCGCACGCGCAGCCGCATCCACACCCGCAGCCACCGTCGTCCGTGCCGCAGTCGCCGCAGTCGCCGCAGTCGCCGCAGTCGCCGCAGTCGCAGGCCGGGCCGCAGGAACCCGGTGTCGGGCGGCTCGTCGCGGGGCGGTACCGGCTGCTCGGCAGGCTCGGGCACGGCGGCATGGGCACGGTGTGGCGGGCCAAGGACGAGACGATGGACCGCGAGGTCGCCGTCAAGGAACCCCGGGTCCCGGACCACCTTCCCGAACGCGAACAGGCCAACCTGTTCGAGCGGATGCGCCGCGAGGCCCGGGCCGCGGCCCGCCTCGACCATCCGGCCGTCGTGAACGTGCACGACGTGGCGGTCGTCGACGGCCGGCCCTGGATCGTGATGGAGCTGGTCCACGGACGCTCGCTCGGCGACGCCCTCCAGGAGGGCACGCTCGACGCCCGCGAGGCGGCCCGGGTCGGCCTGGAGGTGCTCGGCGCGCTGGAGGCGGCGCACGCGGCGGGCATCCTGCACCGGGACGTGAAGCCCGACAACATCCTCCTCGGCCGCCACGAGCGCATCGTGCTCACCGACTTCGGCATCGCCCGGATCGAGGGCGAGACCAATCTGACCGACACCGGCGGCATCGTCGGCTCGCCGGAGTACATCGCCCCCGAGCGCGTGCTCGGGCAGCGGCCGGGGCCGGCCGCCGACCTCTGGTCGCTGGGCGTCGTCCTGTACGCGGCGACGGAGGGCGTGTCGCCGTTCCGACGCAGCAACACCCCGGCCACGCTCCAGTCCGTGCTCAACGCGGTGCCCGCGCCGCCGGCCGCCGCCCGGGGCCCCCTCGCCGAGGCCGTCGACGGCCTGCTGGAGAAGGACCCGGCGCGCCGTCCGCCCGCCGCGCGGGTGCGGGCCCTGCTGGAGGCGGCCGCGAACCCGCCCGCGCCGCGGCCCACCGAGGAGGTGCGGCACCCGGCGGTCGCCCGTACCCGGCGGCGGTTCGGCCGCGCGGCGTGGACCGGGCTCGGCGCGGCCGTCGTCGCCGCGGCGGTGACGGCGTACCTGGTGGTCGCCGACCCGTTCGCGGGCCCGCTGCCGGACGGCTGGAAGACGAAGCACGAGAAGAACGTCACCGCGACGCTGGCGGTGCCGGCGAGCTATGTGCGCGGCGTGCCGGAGAAGCCGGCGGACGGACTCCGGGTGAGCTACACCGATCCGAGCGGCGCGGTCTCGGTCGTCCTGGAGGTGCTCCGCAGGGCGACGGACACCGGCCACGAGATCAAGGCCTCCGCGGCCGCCGAGATGTACGCCGACGACGGCGACTTCAAGGAGTCCGGCAGCTACGAACTGAACATGCCCAAGGCGCCGAGGACCCGGACGGACGGCGACGAGACCTTCCAGGGGCGCAAGGCGGCCGGGAACACGGTCGTGTACACCACCGACGACTCCCGGGAGCCCGCCCCGCGCGAGCTGAGGATCCTCTACTACCGGTCCACCGGCGGTGACATGTACAAGCTGCTGATCGGCTACCCGGGCAAGGGCGACTTCACCGACCGGGGCCGCGAGGTGGCCCGCGTCGCCATCGCCAACCTGAAGATCGACAAGCTCTGAAGCGGGCGGCGCCAGACACCCCCCAGGCCGGCTGCGCGCGGCAGCGGCCCGGGTGCAGCAGTTGCTTCTGCCTCGATCCCGCCGGGGCCGCCGCCAGCCGGACCCGCGTGCTCGAACGCGCGGCGGAGCAAGGGGAGTTGGTGATCCCCGCGCACTTCGGCGGTGCGGGCGCGGTGCGGGTGCGGCGGCGGTCGGTGGGACGGTTCGTCCTGAGCGGGTGAGGGGCCGGGGGATCGTGGTAGTCATGGGGCATGAGCAACGACGGGGATCCCGGCGGCGCGGACGGCCGTACGGTGGGCGGGCGTTACCGGCTGCTGGACCGGATCGGCTCCGGCGTGACGGGCACCGTCTGGCGGGCCCGTGACGAGGTCACGGGACGCGAGGTCGCCGTCCGGGAACCCCGGCTGCCGGGCGGCCCGCGGGGCGGTTTCCGGCGCAGGACCGCCCACCGCCTGTACCGCGAGGCGCGGGCCGCCGCCCGGGTGCGCCACCCCAGCGCCGTCGCCGTCCACGACGTGGTGGTGGAAGGCGGACCCGGCGCGGCCGCCGAGGGCGCGCTTCCCTGGACGGTCATGGAGCTGGTCCGCGGGGAGTCCCTGCGCGAGGTGCTGGAGCGCGGCCCGCTCGACCCCGCCGAGGCCGCCCGGGTCGGCGCCGCCGTCCTGGACGCCCTGCGTGCCGCCCACGCCGTCGGCATCCTCCACCGGGACCTGAAACCCACGAACGTCCTCCTGGCCCCGGCCCCTGCTTCGGACCCCGCCGGGCGGTCGCACCCCCGCGGCCGGGTCGTCGTCACCGACTTCGGCGGGGCCTCCGTCGGGGGTGAGGAGGGGTGGGCCGGCGGTGGTGCGCTCGCCGGATCGCCGGAGTTCACCGCGCCCGAGCGGCTGTCCGGGCGGGCCGCGGGGCCCGCCTGTGACCTGTGGTCCCTCGGTGTCCTGCTGTACACGGCCGTCGAGGGACGGTCCCCGTTCCGCCGTGCGACGGCGGAGTCGACGCGTGCGGCGGTCGTCGCCGCCGACCCGCCGGAGCCGGAGCGGGCCGGTCCGCTCGGCCCGCTCCTCGGACGGCTCCTGGTGCGCGACCCGGTGCGGCGGCCCGCCCCCGAGGAGGTGGCCGCGACCCTGGCGGCCGTGGCCGGGGGCCCGCCGGCCACGGCGCGGGCCGGTGCGGTCCTGCGGCGGGCGGCGGAGCCCCTCGGCGTGTCCGGCGCCCGGCCGGACACCGCGGTGTCCGACGGGGCGCGCGACCGCCTGGAGATCGGGTGAACGACCGGGGCAACGTCCTGATCAGCAGGTTTGTTGCCAGTGAACGCTGGCAGCATGTGTGCGGTCGGTGAAACGGTATTACCGGCGGGTACCCAAAGTCCTCCGCACGTCATACCCTGCGCCTCATGACGGACTCGCAGGCCCCGGAAAAGACCGGCACCGAGATCAGTGGGACGACCACGACCGGTACCAACCCCCTCGCCCCCACGCCCCTCGGCGTGCGTACGGCGGCGGACGTGGTCACCCCCGAGCTGGTCGCCCAGCTCACCAAGGGCGTGACCGGCTCCGGCCGTACGGCCAACCACACGCCCTTCACCGGCGAGAAGCTGGCCGACCTGCCCGAGTCCACCCCCGACGACGTGCTCAAGGCCTTCGAGGCGGCCCGCAGGGCGCAGGCGGTGTGGGAGCGGACGCCGGTGCGCGAACGCGCCGCAGTCCTGCTCCGCTTCCACGACCTGGTCCTGGAGCGGCAGGCCGAGGTGCTCGACCTGATCCAGCTGGAGACCGGCAAGGCCCGACTGCACGCCCACGAGGAGGTGCAGGCGGTGGCCGTCGCCGCCCGGCACTACGGCCGCAAGGCCCCCTCCTACCTGCGCCCCAAGCGGCACGCGGGCGCCATGCCGACGCTGACGAAGGTCACCGAACTGCGCCACCCGCGCGGGGTCGTGGGGCAGATAGCGCCCTGGAACTACCCGCTGGAGCTGTCGGTGGGGGACGCGCTGCCCGCGTTCGTGGCGGGCAACGCGGTGGTGATGAAGCCGGACACCGAGACCTGCCTGACCGCCCTGTGGGCCCGCGACCTGCTGGTCGAGGCCGGCCTGCCCGCCGACGTCTTCCAGGTCGTCCTCGGTGAGGGCCCCGTCATCGGCCCGGAGGTCGTGCGGCACGCCGACTACGTCTCCTTCACCGGCTCCACCCGCACCGGCCGCGAGGTCGCGCAGGGCGCCGCCGCCCGGCTCGTCGGCGTCTCCCTCGAACTCGGCGGCAAGAACGCCATGCTGGTGCTCGAGGACGCGGACATCGAGAAGGCCGCCGCCGGGGCCGTCCGGGCCTGCTTCTCCTCGGCGGGCCAGCTCTGCATCTCCATCGAGCGGCTGTACGTCCACGAGTCGGTCGCGGACGCCTTCCTGGAGCGTTTCGCCGCCCGCACCAGGGCCATGCGGCTCGGCACCGCCCTGGCCTACGGCGCGGACATGGGCTCGCTGGTGGGCGAGCGCCAGCTGGAGACCGTGACCCGGCACGTGGAGGAGGCCGTCGCCAAGGGCGCCCGGCTCGTCGCGGGCGGGGTCGCCCGCCCGGACGTCGGCCCGTACTTCTTCGAGCCGACGATCCTCGACGGCGTGACGGAGCCCATGTCCGTCTGCACCGAGGAGACCTTCGGGCCGGTCGTCTCGATCTACCGTTTCACGACCGACGACGAGGCGGTCGAGCTCGCCAACTCCACGCCGTACGGTCTGAACTCGTCGGTCTGGACGAAGGACGGCCGCCGCGGCAGGGAGGTCGCCTCCCGGCTGCGTACCGGCACGGTGAACGTCAACGAGGGCTACGCGCCCGCCTACGGCAGCGTCCAGTCGCCGATGGGCGGCATGAAGCAGTCCGGTCTGGGCCGCCGGCACGGCTCCGAGGGCATCCTCAAGTACACCGAGGCCCAGACGGTGGCCCAGCAGCGCCTGCTGCCGATGGCGCCCGCGCTGGGCATGGACGACGAGAAGTACGCGGAGTTCATGAGCCGGAGCCTGCGCCTGATGAAGGCGTTCCGCTTCCGCTAGACCGCGCGGCCCACCCCTCCCGCTCCACCCGTCCCACCCCACCCGTTCTCAACGAGGAGAGCCTGTGCCCCAGGACGCTTACGACTACGACGTCCTCGTCGTCGGATCGGGCTTCGGCGGCTCGGTGACCGCCCTGCGCCTGACGGAGAAGGGCTACCGCGTCGGCGTCCTGGAGGCGGGCCGCCGCTTCGCCCGTGAGTCGCTGCCCAAGAACTCCTGGGACCTCAGGAACTACCTGTGGGCGCCGAGGCTCGGCATGTACGGCATCCAGCGCATCCACCTGCTGGGCAACGTCATGGTGCTGGCCGGAGCGGGCGTCGGCGGCGGCTCCCTCAACTACGCCAACACGCTGTACGTGCCGCCGAAGCCCTTCTTCGACGACCCCCAGTGGCGTGACATCACCGACTGGCAGGAGGAGCTGACGCCGTACTACGACCAGGCGCGGCGCATGCTGGGCGTACGGCTCAACCCGACGACGACCCCCTCCGACGTCCACCTCAAGGCGGCGGCGGAGCGGATGGGCGTCGGCGACACCTTCCACATGGCGCCGGTCGGCGTGTTCTTCGGCGACGGGAAGGACGCCGACGGCACGGCGCGGGCGAAGCCGGGCGAGCAGGCCGACGACCCCTACTTCGGGGGCGCGGGGCCGGCCCGCAAGGCCTGCACCGAGTGCGGCGAGTGCATGACCGGCTGCCGGCACGGCGCGAAGAACACCCTGAACGAGAACTACCTGTACCTCGCCGAGAAGGCGGGCGCGGTCGTGCACCCGCTGACGACGGTGGTGTCCGTGACGGACGACTCGCAGGGCGGCTACGCGGTCGCCACGCTGCCCACCGACGACCGCCGCAAGGCGCGGGGCCGGGTCTTCACGGCCCGCCGGGTGGTCCTCGCCGCGGGCACCTACGGCACGCAGACCCTGCTGCACCGGATGAAGGCGAACCGCCAGCTCCCCTACCTGTCCGACCGGCTGGGCGAGCTGACCCGGACCAACTCGGAGGCACTGGTCGGCGCCCAGACCGACGACCGCCGCTACCGCAGGGCGACGGGCGCGGCCAAGGTGGACTTCACCCGCGGGGTCGCCATCACCTCCTCCGTCCATCCCGACGACAGCACCCACATCGAGCCGGTCCGCTACGGCAAGGGCTCCAACTCGATGGGCGGCCTGTCGATCCTCCAGGTGCCGTACGCGGAGGGCTCCTCGCGCGTCGCGGGCTGGCTCGCGAACGCGGCCCGCCACCCGCTGCTCGTGCTGCGCTCGCTCTCCAACCGCCGCTGGTCGGAGCGGACGATCATCGGGCTGGTGATGCAGTCCCTGGACAACTCGCTGACGACGTATCTGAAGCCGGCGGGCGTGGGCCGGGGTCTGCTGACGGCACGCCAGGGCCACGGCGCCCCCAACCCCAAGCAGATCAGGGCCGCTTCCCGGGCCGCGTCCGCGATCGCCGCCGAGATCAACGGCTTCGCCGGTTCCAACGTCGGCGAGCTGATGGGCACCCCGCTCACCGCGCACTTCCTCGGCGGCTGCCCGATCGGCGACTCGCGCGAGACGGGCGTCATCGACCCGTACCACCGCCTCTACGGCCACCCCGGCATCTCCGTCGTGGACGGCGCCGCCGTCTCGGCGAACCTGGGGGTGAACCCGTCGCTCACCATCACCGCCCAGGCCGAGCGCGCGATGTCGTACTGGCCCAACAAGGGCGAGACGGATCCGCGTCCGGCGCAGGGAGCGGCGTACGAGCGGCTGAAGCCGGTGGAACCCGTCAGCCCGGTGGTCCCGGCGGAGGCGTTCGGGGCGCTGCGCCTGCCGTTCCTGGGCATGCCGGCCGTGCCGCCGAAGCAGTAGGGCGCCCGTATCCGGCAGGGCGCCAGGGCCCTCTGCCGGGGTGAGGACCTGTCCCGGGTGAGGACTCGTCCCGGCCGGTTCGTGCCGGGAAAGGGCGAAGGGACCTGCGCCCCCCTCCGAGCGCAGGTCCCTTCGCTGGTCTGTCGGGTGTTACGCGTGCGTGCCGGACGAGCGGCGGCGGACCGCGAACACCGCGCCGGCGCCGGCCACCACGGCGACCCCGCCGACGAGGCCGATCATCGGCAGTGCGGAGCTGGAACCGGTCGCGGCGAGGCTCCCGCTGATCGGCTTGGCGCCGCCCTGTGCCTTGACGTCCCCGGTCGGCTTGTCGCCGTTCGGCTTGGCGTCGTCGACACCGTTCGCGTCGCTGCCGGCGGCGAGGATCTCGACGTCGTAGTAGTCGCCGTTGAAGTGGCAGTCCGCCTTGTCACCCACGTACAGCGCGTCGGTCAGCGCCAGCGCGGAGCCCGCCGGGGCCGACGACTTGACCTTCACCCGCAGGTCGAGCGAGGCGGAGGAGTTCGCCTCCAGCTCGTCGAGCTGGGCCAGGAAGGAGCCGGTGATGTTGACCGTCTTGCCGTGCTCGTCCTCGTAGGAGTCCTGGTACGCGTCGGTCCACTTGCCGTCCTCCTTCACCTGGATGACGGCGAGGCCCTCGGACAGCCAGGCGTCGGTGTCGTCGGCGTAGTCCACGAACATGGCCATGTAGACGTTCTTGAAGTCGACGTCGGAGTCGTTGCCGACCTCGTAGGTGAAGTCGTGCCAGCCGGAACCGGCGACGATCTTGCTCGGCAGACCCTTGATCTCGGTCGTGAGCTTCTCGTCCACGTCGAAGGTCTTGCAGTCCCGGTCCGGGTCGAAGCCGCCGTCGCTCTCGCTCGCCGACGGGCTCGCGGAGGCCGAGCCGGAGCCCGAGGCGGACGGCGACGAGCCGCCGGTGGGGGAGCTGGACGCGCTGGAGCTCTGCGAACCCGACGCCGACGGGGACGAGGTCTGCGACTCCGAGGCGGATCCCGACGGGCTCGACTCGCCCGAACCGGACGGCGAGGAGGAGGTGCTCTCCGAGGCCGAGGAACCGGCCGACGGCGAACCGCTCTCCTCCGCGAAGGCGGTGGACGCGGACAGCAGGGCCAGCGGCACCATGGCGGCCGTCGCGGCCATGGTGACGAGCGTGCGGCGAAGCTTCATGGAAAAAGACCTCGTCAATAGGGGTGGAGAGGCCTTCCGCATGGGGGTGTGGGAGTGGGCCTTGGTTCGCAGGGTGTGACCTGTGACGAGGGGGAACAGTTGTACCCAGCTCACACAATCTTTATGTGGCGTGCATCACACGTCCGTCGGGAGGAGTTCTCCCACGTCCGTCCCGCACTCCCGCTCGATCCCGGTCACCGAGGCCGCGCGGGCCGCGTCGTCCACCGCGGCCGGGGTTTCGTCACCCGCCGTGAGCGACGCCGCGTACGCGCGCAGCGAGGCGGCGTCCCGCCCGGCCAGCGCGGCGAGGTCGCCGAGGACGGCGGCGAGCTCCTGCGGTGTGTAGCGGCTGTCCTCGGACACCGCCAGGGGCGCGGCGACGGAGCAGAAAGTCTCGGCGGGCTCGCTCCCGCCGCCCGCGGCCTTGCGGTACCGGGCGACCGGGTCGAGGCCGGGGTACCGCGCGGCGGTCGCGTCGGGCCTCGCGCCGCGCAGCACCTCGCGCACGGCGGAGGACGGCTTGCCCGCGGTCCTCGACGCCACCGGAGCCTCGTCCCCGGGCACCGCGCGCGCCTCCCAGGCCGAGCGGTAGGCGTCGGACGTCACCGTCTCCCCCCGGAACTCCCCCTCGCCGACCCGGCCGTGGTCGTAGGGGAGGACCCCGCCGGAACCGAGCGGCGCCCAGACTCCACCCGAGAAGCGGGCGAGCGTGATCACGTACTCGTGGCCGACCTCGAGCCGTGAGGAGTCCGGCGAGCCCAGCTCCTTCCTGGCGCCGTCCTTCACCTGCCATCCGTCGGCGGTGAACGACAGCGCGGACGGCAGCGCCGGCGCGCCGGAACGGGCCCAGACCCGTTCCTTCACCTGGAGGTCCACGGTCCGCGCGAGATAGTCCTCACCGGCGCCGGCGCCGGCGGTGTCGGTGTCCGCGTCCTCGTCCGGCTCGCGCAGCTCGTGCTCGGCGGTGACCCGCACCACCGCGACCTGGTCCCCGTAGGACACCCAGTCCGTCGCCGTGAACGAGGGCACCGCCTCCTTCTCCGCCGGGCCGGCCGCGAGGCTGCCGCCGCTGCCGCCCCCGCCGTCGGCCGCGGAACCGTCATCGGTCAACGGGACGAACGCGAGCGCACCGGCGACGACCGTGCCCAGCACGGCCCCCGCGATCTTCGTCCGGGTGGTCATGGCCACGGGATTCCCCCTCGTGTCGGTCGGAAGGTCAGCACTGTGACGCCACGGGAGCCCCGTTCGTTCGGCGGGAGCCCCGCCGGCTCCGGGGGAAGTGCCTGCGGCCGAGCCGTGGCCCGAGCGCTCGGGCCACGGCTCGGCGGGTGGGCGGGCCGCCGGGGGAGGCGGCCGCCCGGTCACCGGGAGGCGGTCACTCGGCGTCGCCCGTGTCGGTCGGCAGGAGGTCGCCGACGTCGATGGTGCAGGTACGCCCGATCCGGGTGGCCGCCGTCCTGCGGATGGCGCTGGAGGTCCAGGTGGCCGTGTCGCCGGAGCGCAGCTGCGCCGCGTACGCGCGCAGCACGGTGCCGTCCGCCGCCACGTCCGACATCCCGGCCAGGTCGCCCAAGAGGTCCGAGAGCTCGCCCGCGGTGTACGTGCTGGCGGCGTCGGTCGCCAGCGGCGCCGCCACCCGGCAGAAGGTGTCGGCCGCCGCCGCTGCCGCCGCCGCGGCCTTGGCGACCAGCCGGGCCCGGGCGACCGCGTCCAGGGAGTAGTTCTGGGCGGCGGTGGCGTCGGGGACCGCCGTGGTCAGCATGCTCTTGACCCCCGCCGCGTTCTTGCCCGCCGCCAGATAGGTCATCGGCTCGGGCACGCCCGTGACCAGGCGCGACGCCATGGACGAGCGGTAGGCCGACGCGGTGACCGTCGAGCCCTGGTACTCGCCCTGGCCCACCTCGTCGTTGTCGTAGGGCAGGATCGCGCCGGTGCCGATCGTCGACCACTCGCCGTCCGAGTAGTGGGCGAAGGAGACCAGGTAGTCGTGTCCGACCTCCATGCGCGACGCGTCCTGCGAGCTCACACGCAGCTTGCCGTCGTCCTTGAACTCCCAGCCGTCCGCGACGATCGACAGCGAGTCGGGCAGGGCCGTCGCCCCGGACCGCGACCACACGCGTTCCCTGACCTGGAGGTCGATCGTCCGGGACAGGTACCCCTCGCCGGCCGCCACCTCCTCGCTGTCGGCGGCCCCTTCGTGCTCGGCGGCCACGTGGACGACGGCGGCCTGGTCGCCGTACGACACCCAGTCGCTCGCGGTGCGGGACGGGACGGCGTCCTTGGACTCGCCGAGGACCACGTCGCCGTGCCGTTGCGCCCCGGTGGCGCGCGCGTCGTCCGTCAACGGGACGAGCGCGGCCGATCCGGCCAGGACGCCGGCCACGGCGGCACCCAGCACGGTTCCCGTTATTTTCTTTCCGGTGCTCATTGCCACGGAATTCCCCCTGGTCGGATCTCAGTAGGTCGCGTTGATGTTTTCTTTGTTGTTGGCGCCGAGCCGGTAGACGTCGTTGTAGGACATGCAGCCCAGGCGGTCGTCGTAGAGGCCGAGCCGGGGGCTCGCGTCGGGCCCGTGCGTCAGACCGACGGCATGCCCGGTCTCGTGGCACGCGTCCGACTTGTTGACCGAGCCGATGCCCGAGTGGTCCTTGTTGAAGACGATGAAGTGCTGGTCGCACTTCTTCGCGGTGACGGCGTCGTCGCACCAGGTGATGCCGATCTTGCCGCGCGGCAGCCTCTTCGACTTGTAGATGACGTCCGTCTCGGAGTCGCCCCGGTAGACGCCGGAGGACTTGATCTGGACGACGAGGTCGGTCGGCCCGTAGTAGTCCCGGACCGCGCGGGAGACGGTGCTCTTCTCCGCCGCGGTCAGACTGTCCTCCCGGTAGACGGTGAGGGTCTTGTTGTCCGTCTGGCAGAACCCGTCGCCCATCTCGCCGTCGAGGCAGGCGTGGAAGTAGTTCCCGGTCGGGTACATGTTGTCGGTCAGCGAGGCCTGGACGACGGTGGTGCCCGCGGCAAGCGCCGCGGTGGCCGCCCCTATGACGAAGATCGTCCTCCGTTTGATCGCCACTGGCGATCCCCCCTATCTGTGCGCCCCCTGTGGGTCTCCTCGGAAGTTCCGGTGAGCGTGGGGCGGATGGGGTGATCTAACGGGAACAAGCACTGGCCATAAGTTCACGGAACGCTGTTTGGCCAGAAGCGTTCTTTAAGCGGCCGAATGTGTTTATCGAGTGAAAGATCCGTGAAAGCAGGCGAAAAGAATTCGTCTTTCATGGGGGGGGTCCCGTATAAGCGCCGCCGAGCCACCACGGCAGGGCGGAGGGCCCGCGGCGCGAGGAAAGGCCCGAGCATGACGAAGGGCCCCGCGGGACGGATCCGCGGGGCCCTTCTCTCTCGTCGGCACCGGCGTCAGGGCAGCGCCGGTGCCTGGGGGGTGGGCGGCGCCGGGGGGTCGCGCCGCCTGCCCGGACCTTCGGCAGTACGGGCAGCACGCCCGAGGCGGCTGCCGCAGGGGGGACTCAAGGCTCTTCGGGGCCCTTCGAGGCCCCATCGGAGGCTCTTCGGGGCTCGCTACGCATCGTGCTGGATGACCGCTGCCCCCGCAACCGTTTGACCCGGACCTTGTGCATTTTTGCATTTTTCCGCCGGTCGGCTCGGCCCCGGGCGTCCCCGGGGCCGGCCGTTCTCTTGGGTGACCGGGCTGCTGTCCCCTGCCGTCCGGTCACTTCTCCGGAGCGAGGTCCCACGGCGCACGGCACGATCCGTACGCCTCATCGCCCCGGCGAGCCACGCGTGGTCATTCCGGGCCCGCCCCTGGCTGGGACGGACAACGGGACCAACGAAGCCGTCCGGGAGGCGGTCACGCGCCCGTACGGGTGAGAGGGGCACCGAACTGGCGCCCGACCTCAGACGCGGCCCCGGCACAGCTCCAGCAGCGTCATCGCCAGGGAGGTGCCGGGCCTGCCCAGCGCGTCCCGGTAGTGGCCGAGGACCTCCATCTCGCGGGAGAGGTTCACCCGTCGGCCGCCGGAGGTGATCCGCGCCTCCTGGATGACGGCGGAGACGGCCGCCCGCTCCTGGATCAGACCGATGATCCGGTCGTCGAGCGCGTCGATGCGCTCACGGGCGCCGGTGATCACGTCGGCGGCCTCGGGGGTGCGGGCGCCGGTCACGTCGATGGGGGTCATGGGGGCTCCTGTGGTGAGGGGCGGCGCCCCGGAGCGGCAGGACCCGGGAGGAGAACGACAGGCGCCCCGGGCCTTGTCGGCCCGGGGCGCCTGGGAAGTCGCTCGTCAATTGCTCAAGCAGCGCGACCATGGCAGCCGGTGGGCCGGTTGCCATAGGTAAAGAGGAAGGTCGGGTGCGCGAGCATGCGGCCAGTATGCCGGGTCGCCGGGCGAGCTCCAAAGCGGTTCCCGGGGGCGGCTCGCATCCTGAGACGCGATGGTGCGTCCGGCTCCGGGTCCGGCCGCGCGCCCGCCTCGGTAGAATCGGGTTACACAGAGACCCCGCCCCACCGCCGGAAGGCCCCCGTGTCATCAGCGACTCCTACTGCCGCCGCCCCCGACACCGTCCTGGTCGTCGACTTCGGCGCGCAGTACGCCCAGCTCATCGCCCGCCGAGTCCGCGAGGCGCGGGTCTACAGCGAGATCGTGCCGAGCACCATGCCGGTCGAGGAGATGCTCGCCAAGAAGCCGGCGGCGATCGTCCTCTCCGGCGGCCCCTCGTCCGTGTACGAGGAGGGCGCCCCCCGTCTCGACCGGAAGATCTTCGAGGCCGGCGTCCCCGTCTTCGGCATGTGCTACGGCTTCCAGCTGATGGCGCAGACGCTCGGCGGCACGGTCGACAACACCGGCGCCCGTGAGTACGGCCGCACCGGCCTGCACGTCTCCCGCCCCGCCTCCACCCTCTTCGAGGGCACCCCCGACGAGCAGGCCGTGTGGATGTCGCACGGTGACGCCTGCTCCGCCGCCCCGGAGGGCTTCGTCGTCAGCGCCTCCACGGACGTCGTCCCGGTCGCCGCCTTCGAGAACGACGAGAAGAAGCTCTACGGGGTCCAGTACCACCCCGAGGTGATGCACTCCACGCACGGCCAGCAGGTCCTGGAGCACTTCCTGTACCGGGGCGCGGGCCTGACCCCCGACTGGACGACCGGCAACGTCATCGACGAGCAGGTCGCCGCCATCCGCGAGCAGGTCGGCGACCGGCGCGCGATCTGCGGTCTCTCCGGCGGCGTGGACTCGGCGGTCGCCGCCGCCCTCGTGCAGAAGGCCATCGGCTCCCAGCTGACCTGCGTGTACGTCGACCACGGGCTGATGCGCAAGGGCGAGACCGAGCAGGTCGAGAAGGACTTCGTGGCCGCGACCGGCGTCCAGCTGAAGGTCGTGGACGCCGAGGAACGCTTCCTCACCGCCCTCAAGGGCGTCTCGGACCCCGAGGAGAAGCGGAAGATCATCGGCCGCGAGTTCATCCGGGTCTTCGAGCAGGCCCAGGCGGAGATCATCGCGGACGACGGCCCCGAGGTCGCCTTCCTCGTCCAGGGCACGCTCTACCCGGACGTGGTCGAGTCCGGCGGCGGCACCGGCACGGCGAACATCAAGTCGCACCACAACGTCGGCGGCCTCCCCGAGGACCTCGAGTTCCAGCTGATCGAGCCGCTGCGCAAGCTCTTCAAGGACGAGGTCCGCATGGTCGGCCAGGAGCTCGGCCTGCCGGAGGAGATCGTCCAGCGTCAGCCGTTCCCGGGCCCCGGCCTCGGCATCCGGATCGTCGGCGAGGTCACCAAGGACCGTCTCGACCTGCTCCGCGAAGCCGACGCGATCGCCCGCGAGGAGCTGACGGCCGCCGGTCTCGACCGCGAGATCTGGCAGTGCCCGGTGGTCCTGCTCGCCGACGTCCGCAGCGTCGGCGTCCAGGGCGACGGCCGCACCTACGGCCACCCGATCGTCCTGCGCCCGGTCTCCTCCGAGGACGCCATGACCGCCGACTGGTCGCGCCTGCCGTACGACGTCCTGGCGAAGATCTCCACCCGGATCACCAACGAGGTGCGGGACGTCAACCGCGTCGTCGTCGACGTGACCTCGAAGCCGCCGGGCACCATCGAATGGGAGTAGGCCCTGCCGGGACCCTTCGCGAGAGGGGTCCCGCCGTGGCTCAGGTCCGCCGGAGGGTGCGCACCGGCTCTCCGGGCTTCCAGACCTGGACGACCAGATAGGTGTCGTCCTCGACGAAGGTCCGTACGACCTCCGTCAGTTCGGTGCGGAAGAGGTGGAACGGCTGCGGCGGTTCCACCTCTTTCACGTACGCCGCCCGTGCCTCGCCGTCCGTCACCTCGACCGCCCGGCCCGCGATCCGTACGTCGCCCCCGCCCATCCCGGTGCCCTCGCCCGGATTGGCCTGGAGGCAGAAGCGGGGGTCCCGGCGCAGGTCGAGGGCCTTGAGCGAGGCCGGCATCATGCCGAGCCACAGCTCCCCCGCGAGGAATCGGACCTCGATGCCCGAGGTGCGCGGGGAGCCGTCCTTGCGGAGGGTCGCGAGGACATGATGCGTGAAGGCCCCGAAGCGCTCCTCGGCGGTCCGCGCGAGTGCGGGTCCGGTCGCGGCGACGGCCGCCCAGTTCGCTGTCATACGGCGAGTGTGACCCCGATACCCGACATCCGCTGTCCGGTATCCCCGTCAGAAACCCTGCGGCACCGGTCGTACGAAGCGTTCCCGTCCCGCCGTGTCCCGTACCGGCGTGCAGCCCGCCGCGGTGAGCCGCCGGGCCAGCTTCGTGCGCCGGGCGGCGTTCACCCGCAGGGCGCCCAGCATCATCAGCGGCATCAGCACGGCGAGCGGGAGCAGCACCGCGTACTGCCCGGTCAGCGGCGCCATCAGCCCGAACAGC
This sequence comes from Streptomyces asoensis, assembly GCF_016860545.1. Classification (NCBI taxonomy): domain Bacteria; kingdom Bacillati; phylum Actinomycetota; class Actinomycetes; order Kitasatosporales; family Streptomycetaceae; genus Streptomyces; species Streptomyces asoensis. Next base: position 2,161,415 of record NZ_BNEB01000003.1, read on the forward strand.
GCCGCCGCGCCCCAGCCGACGGTCAGCAGCTTCCTGCGGTCGGCGGCCTCGCCCAGGGCGTCGTGGCGGATCAGCGCCGTGATCACGTCCACGTCCGGCTGCGCCTCGGGGACCGGGGTGAGCGACCCCAGGTACATGCCGGGTACCGGGCGGCCCGGCCCCGGGTCGGGGAAGGCCGCCGAGTTCGCCGCCGCCCTCTGCCGCGCCCACGGAGCGGGATCGCGCACCAGCCGGACGTGCAGAACCCGGTGCTTGCCGACGAGGCGCACGCTCTCGTACCGGAAGCCGTAGCACTCCGCGATGTACACCAGCGCGCCGAACGTCTCCGCTTCCGCGAAGGGGTGGACGAGTTCGATGGTGTCACCGGTCGCCGCCTGACGCAGGAGGGCGGTGATGTGACGGTCGGCGATACTCAACGTGTGCTCCGGAGGTGACGGAAATCGTCATCTTTACATAACGGCTCTGCCCTTTTGGGCTGACCGACGGTAACTTCCGCCTCGTCAAGCAACCCAGTGCTGGAGGACCGATGCACGGGCCCACACCGCCTGCCCCACTGCCCACCGACCGACTCCGGTTCGCCATGCCACCGATGCACGAGTCGGCCGAGGACGAACGCCGCCATCGCAAGGAACGGCTGGCCGGAGCGGTGCGGATCTTCGGCCGGCTCGGCTTCGAGGACGGCGTCTCGGGCCACATCACCGCCCGCGACCCCGAGTTCGACGACTGCTTCTGGGTCAACCCGTTCGGCATGCCCTTCAAGCACGTGACCGTGGGTGACCTGGTGCTGGCCAACGCCGAAGGGCAGGTCGTCGAGGGCCGCTACCACGTCAACCAGGCCGCGTTCACCGTGCACGCCCAGGTGCACGCCGCCCGCCCCGACGTCGTCGCCGTCGCCCACTGCCACTCGGTCCACGGCCGCGCCCTCGCCGCCCTCGGTGAACTCCTCGACCCCATCACCCAGGAGAGCTGCGCGTTCTACGAGGACCACGCCCTCTACGACGCCTACACCGGCGTCGCCGTGGACGCGGAGGAGGGACGGCGTATCGCCGACGCGCTCGGCTCCCACAAGGCCCTCGTGCTGCGCAACCACGGGCTGCTCACGGTCGGCGACTCGGTCGACGCGGCCGCCTGGTGGTTCCTGTCGATGGAACGCTCCAGCCAGGTGCAGCTGACCGCCAAGGCGGCGGGCCGGCCCGTCCTGATCGACCACCGGGCCGCGGTGGCGACCCGGGAACAGCTCGGCGGCGACCTCGTGGCCTGGATCAACTACCAGCCCCTCTGGCAGGACATCAGCCGCAGCGAACCGGATCTCCTGAGCTGACCCCCCACCCGGTCGCCCCCCCCCGGGTCGGCTCCCGCCCCCCCCGTCGGCCCCCGCCCCGCTCGTCTAGAAGCCGCGCAGGACGACCGCCTTGGTCCGGGCGAACTCCTCGTCGGTGAGCACCCCGTCCCGGTGCAGCTGCCCGAGCTCACGCAGCCGGCGCAGCAGCACGTCGTGATGACCGGCCGGGTTCGGGGCAGGGGCCGCGGCGGTCGCCGTCGACCCGCGCCCGCGGACCGGGGCCCCGTCCACGTGCCCCCGCTCGCGCCCTGCCTCCCGCTTCCCTCCCGCACCGGCGAAGGGGTGCGGGAGCCGGGCCGTGACCGCGGTCGCCACCAGCGCCGTCAGCAGATCGCGACTCACGTTCCCCCACAGATCCAGCGCGTACGGATCCTTCTCGGCGGGCAGCCCGGACCGCACCGTCTCGCGGGTCACGAACCGCAGGAAGCCGTCCTCGTACCCCGAGTTGGGCAGCCACTCGACCCGTACGACATCACCCACGTCGACCACCCGCGGGCCCGTCGCCCGCTTCACCCGGGCCGAGGTGTCCGCCCAGTCGACCCGCACCTGGGCGCCGTCGAAGGAGACCGTGCCGTCGGAGGAACGCACCGAGACCGGCACCGGCGGCCCCGGCAGGAGATAGGTCTCGGTCGGCTCGCCCGGAACCTCGTCGAGCAGCAGCGCGTGCCGGATCTCCTCGGCGAGGTACTCGGCGACACCACAGCGGTCCACGTCCACGGCGAGCCGGTAGGGGTCGGCCGGATCGGGCAGCCGGCCGCCGGTCGCCTGCAACAGCGGGTCGGCCCCCTCGCGCAGCCTCATCCGCAGCCGTCCGCGCCTGCGTTCGGGTTCGAAGGCGACCCCGGCGACCGCCTCCAGGGGCACGCTGATCTCACCGTACGTCCGGCGGAACAGCGGCACCGAGCGGTGCAGCCCCGGTGTGATCCTGACCGTCGTGCCGTCGAAGGCCCAGGTTCCGTCCCGCTGGATGATCTCGGCCATACGCGAATTCTCGCAGCCGGGTCAACACGGCCCCGACCGCTTCACCCGCGCTGACCAGACCTGCCGGACACCGAGGGTGTCACGTAGGGCACAATTCGCTGTCATCGCGGGGGAGTTGTTCACAGGCGGCGGCCGGGGTCCACACCGGGGCCCCCGAGTGCCGCCATCCGATCGGGTCGTGGGGAAGGCGGGGCGTCGGACATGGCGGTGCAGGAGGCGAGACAGGGCACGGAGGCGCCCCGGGGAGCGGGTGCGCACGACGGCGGCTGCACCTGCGGGGACTGCCCGCACGGGGCCCGCGCGGGACACCGGCGGGCGGAGGCCGAGTTCCTGCTGCAACGGGACGGCTTCGCCGCCGGGCACGGTCTGCCGGCCGCCGTCGCCCACTCCGTCTCGGCCTCCCGCCAGTGGGTCTCCGAGGAGCTCACCCAGTCCGCGGAACTCGTCGCCGAACGCGGCCGCGCCGAGGGCGAGGCCTGGCTCACCCGCCTCTGGCTGCGCACGGCGGCCACCGTGTGGGCGGCCGTCGTCGCCCTGCTGGTCGTCCAGGCCCTGACCGCCGTCGGCGCGGGCTGGAGCGACGCCCGGACCGCCGGACTCCTCGCCGCACTCGTCGTCGCCGGCGCGCTGACCACCGCCTCCTGGTTCCACCGGGCGCGCGGCGGAGCGCTGGCCCCGGTGATCGGCGAGGACAACCGGCTGTCCACCTCCCGCGCGGTCGCCGCCGCCTGGGTGCTGCTCGTGGCCTACGCGGTGCTGGTCCTGGTGGGCCGGCTCGCCGCCGCCTCCGGCCACGCCGAACGCGACGCGCTGCTCTCCGGACTCGACCTCTCCCGCGGCGCCGGCGTGGTGACCGTCCTCGCCGTGGTCTGCGGGATCGCCGTGCTGGTGCGCCGGGTGGTCGGCGTGCGCGTCCTCGCGCAGCGGCTCCAGAAGGTCCGCGCCTCCCGCCCCCGGGCGGCCGACCTGCTCACCGACGACGCCGGCCGCGGCACCTTCGCCGACATCCAGTACGTCGTGATCGGCGCCGTCGCCCTGGTCTTCGCCGCCGTCCGCCTGGCCCGCCGCCCCGACCAGCTGCCCGACCTGCCCTGGGGCCTGGCGGTCGTGGTGCTGGTCTCGGCCGCGACCTACCTGGCCGGCAAGTACGCGGAGGGCGGCCGCCCCGTCATCCTCTCCGTCGTCCGCGCCCGGGAGGCCGGCGACCTCGACGCGCCGATCCGTACCGGTGACGACATCGAGATCCGCGGCGCCGGCTTCGTCCCGCCCGGCGCCCAGACCGCCGACCGGCTCTCCCGCATGGTCGTGCGCATCGGGCCCGTCCATGTCCACGTCCCCCTCGTGCCCGTCACCGGCGGATTCAGCAACCCCACCGACGCCGTCCTCACCGTCCCCGTCCCGGCGGACGTGGAGCCGGGCCGGGTGGACGTGCAGGTCGTCACCGCGGCCGGGGCCGAGACCAACCGCTACGCGATCGACGTCACCGACTGAAGTGAATCGCTCCGGTGAAGTGAACCGGTGGTTCCCCGCGGTCGTGGAAACAGTTGAGCGCACCCCCCATTTCGTCCGTATGGTCTGGTGAGGGGTCCCACCACTGCGGGCGAGAGGCGGCTACGGGCGATGACTCACAGTATGCGGACGGACACCTACCCCCCTTACCTCGACGGCGGCGGCCGCGACTGGCGGGACACCGCCACCCGGTACGCCCTCCTCCCTCTGCGGATCTTCCTCGGTGTCACCTTCATCTACGCCGGCCTGGACAAACTCACCGACGGCGCTTTCCTGAAGGACAGCGGCGCGGGCTCGATCGGCGACACCATGCGCGCCGTCCGGGACTCCTCGGCCATCCCGGCCCTGGTCGACATGGCTCTGAAGAGCCCGGTCGGCTTCGGCTACGCCATGGCCTTCGGCGAACTCGCCGTCGGGATCGGCACCTTGATCGGTCTCCTCACCCGGCTCGCCGCACTCGGCGGCGCGCTGATCTCACTGAGCCTGTGGCTGACGGTCAGCTGGGGCTCCGACCCGTACTACTACGGGAACGACCTCGCCTACCTCATGGCCTGGCTGCCGCTCGTCCTCGCCGGCGCGCCGGTCCTCTCTCTCGACGCCGTGTGGCGCTCCAGGCGACGCCAACGGGCAGGTGCCCTGGCCCGGTAGGACGGCCGACGCCTGCCGGGTCCGGTTCGACGCCCGGCCGAATCCGGTTCGGGGAGAGCCCGGCCGGGGCCCACGCCGGGAGTCCCTGCGCGGGTAGCGCTGGAAGCCCTGTACGGGGGCGGGTGCGGGTTGGGGCTCTGCACCGGGCCTCCTGGGAGCCCGGGGCCGGAGTCCCCGGGTCAGGGGGTTGTGTCCGGGCCGGTCGGGTACGGGGTGGCGGTCCGGGGGGCCGGGCTTCGTCGTCTGCGTACGCCCCTGGCCACCAGACCCGCGGTGCCCGCCAGGCAGAGCCCCGCCATGACGACCGGGATCACGACGAACCACGGCGTCTCCCACAAGCCGCCCGCGTCGCCCGCGTAGATCACTCCCGCGAGGACGAAGAAGGCGCCGGCGACGAGCCTGCCGGGCCGGAACTCATGACGCAGCACGGGCCACCTCCGCCTGTCCGACGCCGACCTGGAGGTCGAGGTCGATGATCCCCGCGTCCTTGCCTCCCGAGACCGGCGACAGGGTCACCTCCTTGTGCTTGCCCGGCTGCACGTCCACGTCCTTCTTGTCGTCGCCCGGCAGCTGGATGTCTCCCAGCCCCACGTCGATCCTCACCTTCACGGTCACGTCCGGCGGCACGATCACCCGCAGCCGGCCCGCCCCCACCTCGGCGTTGGTGCGCACGGTCCGTCCCTTCGCGACGTCGATCCGGGACAGGTCCAGCGTGCCGTCCCCGGTGCCCAGGTCGTACGCCGCCCGCACCGCCGTGACGGTGGCCGGCTGCCACACCGTGTCGGTCCAGCGTGTGCCGATGTCCTTGGGCAGCACCGCAGTTCCGGCCAGCAGACCCGCCGTGACGATCGCCAGGAACACCGACCCGGCGCCGGTCCGCCCCAGGAACGAGCTGACCGCGATGCCGGTGCCGAGCACGATCAGCGCGGCCGCCAGACCGGCCTGGAGACTGGTGCCGAGCGGGTGGTCGTCCCAGGTGAGCCGGGTGACGAGAGCACCCGCGAGCAGGGCGAGCAGGAAGAGCCAGCCGCCGATCCAGCGCGGGCCGCGCGGTCCGGTGTACCGCGGGCGCGGGGTGCGTATGTCCTCGGGCCGGTGCGGGTGGCCGACGAGGTCGACCTCGATGGCCGAGAAGAAGCCCCTGTCCCGGGCGTCCCACGGGCCCCACAGGTAGCCCGTGCCGCCGTCGTGCGTGCCGTCCTTGACGATGGGGTCGCGCCACCAGGAGGGGTAGGCGGAAGGTACGGGCGGTGCCTGGGCCTCCGGCGGAGCGTCCGCCACGGCCTGGGCGGCCAGCGGGTCGGGGTCCGAGGCGTCCCGGTGCCGGGACCAGTAGGCGGCACCGGCGAGGAGGAAGGAGACGACGACGGCGAACGTCAGCACGCTGCCGTTGTTCAGCATCGAGAGGAACACCCCGCAGCCGACCAGGGCGAACAGCACGGCCGCCAGGGCCTGGCCGTCGACCCGGCCGGTCAGCAGTTTGCGCACCTCGTTCTGCTCGTCGTCGGCGTAGGGGACGAAGAGCCAGGCGAACCCGTAGAAGATGAGGCCGATGCCGCCGGTCGCGGAGAGCACGGCGAGGGTGATCCGGAAGATCACCGGGTCCATGTCGTACTGCCGCCCCAGGCCCGCGCACACGCCGGCCAGCGTCTTGTGCTGCCGGTCGCGCCGGAACCTGGGCGGAGGCCCGACCGCATCCGTCTCCTGCGGTGCCCGGGGGTCCCCGGGACCGTGACCGTCCCCGGAGCGCGGCCCGGCACCTCCGGGGCCCCGGCTCCCGCCGGACCCCCCGCCGCCCGCCGCACCACCGGCGCCGGCACCGGCGCCGGCTCCGGCAGCTGCGCCGGCTCCCGCACCGCCGTCGGCCGGGGGACCGTCCTCGGCGCTCGAGCCGGTGCGGGCCGCGGCGGCCGCCGCCGTCGCCGCCTCGGTGGCCGCTTCGACGGTCGTCCTGTCCCGCGGCTCCGGCCCGCTCCCGGACGGGGCCCGTGCCGTGCGCCCTCCCTGTTCTTCGTGCGCGCCCGCCCGCTCGTGCGCGCGAGGCTCCGCGCCCGCGGCGCCCCCGGCGCCGAAGGTCGGTGCGGTCGCGCCGGACGCCGTGCCCCCGTCGGGCACGGCGTCCGAGGCGTGCTGGTGATCTGTCATGAGTCCATAGTGGCGGGAGAGGCGCCCCCGCGGCAGTCGGAACAACCCTGGTCGGACCCTGATATCGGCCCCGACCCCGGGGCAGGGAGGCGTTCGGACGAGGCCGGCCGTGGAGATCAGGGGCGTCTCGGGGGCGAACCCTGATGCCCCGGACCGGCGCCCGTGTGACCATCGTTGGCATGCCGGAAGCCGCAGCCATGCCCCTCGCCGAACCGCGGCCGCCGCGCAAGCTCTACCGCAGCAGTGACGGACGCTGGCTGGGTGGCGTGGCGCGGGGGCTCGCCGGGCATCTCGGGCTGCCCGTGGTGTGGGTGCGGCTCGTCTTCGCGGGCCTGTTCATGGCGGACGGCCTCGGCGCCCTGCTCTACGCCGCCTTCTGGTTCTTCGTGCCGCTGGGGGTCGGCGGTGTCGGCGGCCAGAAGCCGCCCGCGCTCGTCGGCACCGAGACCGCGCCCGACGGCCGTCGCCGGCTCGTCGCCCGCAAACCGGACAAGGGGCAGATCGTCGCGCTGCTCCTGATGGTCGTCGTGGCCATGGTCTTCGTGGGCAATGTGAATCTGGGCAGCGGCGCCAAGGCGTATCTGCTGCCCGCCGTCCTCGTCGGCGCGGGTGTCGCCCTCGTCTGGCGCCAGGCGGACAACGCGCGGCGGGCGCGCTGGGTCGAGGTCGGCCGAAGACGCCGTACGCTCACGCTGCTGCGGGCGGGCGCCGGTGTCCTGCTGGTCACGGCCGGTGTCTCCGGCATCTTCGTCCTCCAGGGCTCCGCCGCGCACCTCGGCTCCGTGCTCCAGGCCGCCCTCGCCGTCCTCGTCGGCATCACCCTCCTCGCCGGGCCCTACCTGGTCCGCATGACCCAGGACCTCTCCGAGGAGCGCCTGATGCGCATCAGGGCCCAGGAGCGCGCGGAGGTCGCCGCCCACGTCCACGACTCAGTGCTGCACACCCTGACCCTGATCCAGCGCAACGCGGAGAACGCGGGGGAGGTGCGCCGCCTCGCCCGCGCCCAGGAGCGGGACCTGCGCACCTGGCTCTACAGACCCGAGGGCACCGGCAAGGAGGAGGCCGACGAGCCGGCCACGGTCGCCGAGGCGGTGCGGCGCAACGCCGCCGAGGTGGAGGACAAGCACGGTGTCCCCCTGGAGGTCGTGGTCGTCGGTGACTGCCCCCTCGACGAACGGGTCGGCGCGCAGATGCAGGCCGCGCGTGAGGCGATGGTGAACGCGGCCAAGTACGGTGGCGACGGCGGCGCCGTGCAGGTCTACGCCGAAGTCGAGGGCAGGACGGTCTTCGTGTCCGTCCGGGACCGCGGACCGGGCTTCGACCTGGACTCGATACCCGCCGACCGCATGGGCGTCAGAGAATCGATCATCGGCCGTATGGAGCGCCACGGCGGCACGGCGCGGCTGCGTGCCGTCCCGGACGGCGGCACGGAGGTCGAGCTGGAGATGGAGAGGGCGGAGAAGACGTCATGAGCGACCCGACCGACACGAACGGCACGGCGGGACCGGCGGAGGGGGCCGGGGCGGCGCAGTCCTCCGGCGACGGCACGGGCGGGCGTCATGTGCGCGTGGTCCTGGTCGACGACCACCGCATGTTCCGTACGGGAGTGCAGGCCGAGATCGGCCGGACCGAGGAGACCGGGGTCGAGGTGGTCGGGGAGGCGGCGGACGTCGACCAGGCGGTCACCGTGATCACCGCGACCCGGCCCGAGGTCGTGCTCCTCGACGTCCATCTCCCGGGCGGCGGTGGCGTCGAAGTGCTGCGTCGCTGCGCCCCGTTGATGGCCGACGCCGAGCAGCCGGTGCGTTTCCTCGCGCTGTCCGTGTCGGACGCGGCGGAGGACGTGATCGGGGTGATCCGCGGCGGTGCCCGCGGCTATGTCACCAAGACGATCACCGGCACCGACCTGGTGAACTCCGTCTTCCGGGTGCAGGAGGGCGACGCCGTGTTCTCGCCGCGGCTCGCCGGGTTCGTCCTGGACGCCTTCGCCTCGACCGACGCCCCGCCGGTCGACGAGGACCTCGACCGGCTCACCCAGCGCGAGCGTGAGGTCCTGCGGCTCATCGCGCGCGGTTACGCCTACAAGGAGATCGCCAAGCAGCTCTTCATCTCCGTGAAGACGGTCGAGTCGCATGTCTCGGCGGTGCTGCGCAAGCTCCAGCTCTCCAACCGCCACGAGCTGACCCGCTGGGCGACGGCCCGACGCCTGGTGTGAGGGGGCGGTCGGCCTCACACCACGCGGGTGGCGCCCGCGAAGGGCATCTCGTCGATCGGTGCCACGCGCACCGGGGCCGAGGGGTTCGGCGCGTGGATCATCCGGCCGTCGCCGATGTAGAGGCCGACGTGGGAGATGCCGGAGTAGAAGAACACCAGGTCGCCCGGGAGGAGTTCGGAGCGGGAGACGCGCTGTCCCGCACCGATCTGGGCGTAGGTGGTGCGGGGCAGGGAGACGCCCGCGGAGCGGTAGGAGGCCAGGATGAGGCCCGAGCAGTCGAAGGCGTCGGGGCCGGTCGCGCCCCACACATAGGGGCTGCCGAGCTTGGAGTAGGCGTAGGCGACGGCCTGGGCCGCGCGCGAGTCGGGGGCCTCGGCGGTGGCGGAGCCCGGCGCCGGGAGACCGTCGCGGCCGTCCGTCGAGGCGCGTGAGGCACGGGAGGTACGGGCGTCCGTACCGCCGGCCGCCTCGCCGATCGCCGAGCGCTCCGGTGCGGTCAGCCGGGAGAGCAGGCGGCGCGCGGCCTCCAGTTTGCTGGTGACCGTCCTCTTGTACGTCCTCAGCTCGGCCTGGCGGGCCTTCAGCGAGGTCAGTTCGACGCGTGCGGCGCCGCGCAGCCGCTCGATCTCCCGCAGCTGTCCGCGCACCCGGGAGACGGCGGCGGACTGGCGGTCCCCGGCGCGTTCGGCGAAGGCGGCGCCGTCGAGGTACCGGTCGGGGTCGTCGGAGAGGGCCAGCTGCACGGCGGGGTCGAGGCCGCCCTCGCGGTACTGCGCCGCGGCCATCGAACCCAGCGCCTCCCGGGCCGTGCCGAGCTTCTCCTCCTTGCGGGCGGCCTCGTCCTGCAAGGTCCGCAGTCGTCCCTCGGCGGCCGTCGCCTTCTCCCTGGCGCCGTTGTACTTCTCGGTGGCCTGCTCCGCTTCCTGGTAGAGCTTGGCCACCTTCGCCTTGACCTGCGCCGGGGTCAGGTTGGGCTCGGCCTGTCCGGTTCCGTCGAAGGCCGTCGCCGTCGCGGCGCCCGCGAGAGCGAGGGTGAACGCCGTGCGGGCCGACCGGCCGCCGAGCGAGCGCTGTCGGGGCTTGCGGTGCGCTGCCACGTGGGACTGCACGTCCTTTCGTACGTCCGCCGCGTCCGTCCGTGCCGCCCGCCGGGCGACCGTCGGCGGGAGCGGACGGACGGCGCCTGGCGGTGGCCGGCGTGTCCGGCGGCGGCCCGCACTGGGGAAGCGGGACGCCGCCGGACTTCTCGGCGGTGGTGGCCGACTGCCGCCCCTGGCCCGGGCGGCGGTGGGGAGCCGGTCACCTGGGGGAGGACGCTAGGCCCGGCTGTGACGGTTGGGTAACGCGAAGTACGGAAGTGACACGAGAGGGCCGGGGCGTGATCGCATGTGTGCGGAAATCCCGATGCGGTCCGTCGGGTTGACGCGGCGCGCTGACCGAACCGCCGGTTCCGGGAATCGGCGGAGCGCCCGGGTGCTATGAGGCGCATATATGCGGGCCCGGCCGCCAGGAGGGGAGGGCCGGGTGACGGGCGCGGTGACGGGCGCGGTGACGGGCTCGGTGGAGGGCCGGGGGAGGGCCGGTGTCGGAGGGCTGCCGGGCCGCTGATTAGCATCCGGCTCATGGACGTACTCATCCATCTCTTCGTCGGTCTGCACATCATCGGCATCGCCGCGCTCCTGGGCGGCTTCCTCACCCAGCTCAAGGCGATGGGCCGGGGCACCGCCCGCTTCGTCCCGGCCATGCTCCACGGCGCGGCGACGATGCTGGTGACCGGGGTGATCCTGGTCGGTCTCAACCAGGCGGACGACCAGCCCGTCGACAACATCAAGATCGGGGTGAAGCTGGCGCTCCTGATCGTGATTCTCGGCCTGGTCTACGTGAAGCGGGACGACGAGACGGTGGAGAAGCCGCTGTTCGCCCTCGTGGGGCTGCTCACCGTGGCCAACATCTTCATCGCGGTGCTCTGGACCTGACGGACGCCCCGACGGACGCCAGGGCCGTGAGCAGCGCGCCCGCGGCGACGACCGGCCACGCCGCCACCGCGACCCACAGCAGCACCTGCCCCGGGCCCTTCAGCGACGGCACGTCGACCGCGGAGGCGACGGACAGGGCCGCCACCGCCGTCATCCCCATCGGGAACACCGTCGCCCAGCGGCGCGTGTCGTAGCGCGCTCTCGGCCACCGCACCTCGGCGACGAGCAGCACGGCGTACCCGGCCAGCGCGAGCACCAGCATCGCGACGGTCACCGTGCGCAGCACGCCGGTGTCGTCCGCGTTCCACAGGTACACGGTCCCGTCGTCGGCCGCGAGGAGCCGGGCCCCCGCCAGCGCGGAGATCGCCGCCGCGCCGCCCGCCACCCACTGGTCCCCGGCGCCCTCGGCCACCTGCCGCGGATCGAAGAGGGCCAGGGCGACGCCGTACAGCACGAGCCCCAGCCAGAACAGCACGAGCGCCGTGTGCGCGAGCCAGGCGGCCGACTCCGCGCGGGCGAGGACCGCGCCCAGCACGGCGAGCCCCTGGGTGGCCACACAGCACAGGAACACCGTTCCCGGCATGCCCCGGTGCAGCCGCCGTCCGGCGGTCACCAGCAGCACGGGCCACAGCACCGCCCCCAGCGCCAGCAGGGCTTCGGCGGGGGTGGGCCGGCCGAGCGTGGCCAGACCGGTGCCGAGGACGGTCGTCGCCGCCACGGCGGCCGGCGCCTCCGGCGAGCGCGCCTCCGTCAGCCACTGCTCGCGCCTGCGCGTCAGCCGGACGGCGAAGTCCGCCGCCAGCGCCAGCCAGGCGACGGCCGTCATCACCAGGGCGACGCGGGCCAGCGTCCCGTGTCCCGTCAGGTGCAGACCGATCGACAGGATGCCGGTCGCCATGACGGCGGCCCCCGCCGCCGGCGGCCGCCGCGACCACCACACGAGCAGCGCGGAGCCGTAGGAACGTGCCGGGGGCGGGGAAGCGGGGGAGCCTGGCATGCGGCCGATGCTAAGGAGCACGGCCCGCCGCGGGGAGCGGGGCACGCGCGCGTGGTCGCGGAAATCCGTCCCGGGGTGACCGCTGAGCGATGACCGCTGACGGATGACCGCTGACCGCTGCGCCCGGGTGGTCAGGCAGGGCGCAGCACGCTGCGGACGGCCGACGCGCCGTCGTGGTGCACCGGCTCCTCGCGCACGTACGAGCCCGGTCCCGGGGCGTGGATCATCATGCCGTTGCCGCTGTGGACCCCGACGTGACCTTCGTCGTCGTGGAAGAAGAGCAGGTCGCCGGGGCGGGCGTCGGCGAGGGGGACCGTGGTGCCCGCCGTCGCCTGGTCGTGCGCGGTGCGCGGGAGGATGACGCCGGCAGCCCTCCAGGCGGCCTGGGCGAGGCCCGAGCAGTCGTAGGAACCGGGGCCCGCCGCGCCCCAGACGCAGGGCTTGCCGATCTGCGCGCGGGCGAAGGCGAGGGCCTTCTCGGCCTTGGTGACGTACGCGTGGTCCGCCGACGGGGTGCCGCCGGTCGCGGCCGACCAGGCGTCCGCCTCCGCGGCGGCTGCCGTCGTTCCCGACCAGGTGTCCGTCACCGCAGCGGCCGCGATGCCCGGCCGGTCGCCCGTCGCCGTGGCCGTCGCTGTGGCCGACCAGCCGTCCGGCCCCGGGGCTGCCCCCGTGGTGTCGGACCAGCCGTCCTGCGGCGTGGCGGTCGCGGTGGCCGACCAGGTGCCCCGCTCCGTGGCCGTCGCTGCCGACCAGCCGTCCGGCCCCGGGGCTGCCCCCGTGGTGTCGGACCAGCCGTCCTGCGGCGTGGCGGTCGCGGTGGCCGACCAGGTGCCCCGCTCCGTGGCCGTCGCTGCCGACCAACCGTCCGGCCCCGGGGTTGCCCCCGTCGCGGTGTCGGACCAGCCGTTCGGTTGTGGGTGTGTCGCCGTCGCGGTGTTGTCCGACCGGACGGCCGGCTCCGTGGCTGCCGCTGTGCCCGGCCAGTCGCCCGTCGCCGTGGCCTGCGCCGTGGTCGGCCGGCCGTCCCGCTCGCCGGTCGCCGCTGCGGTCGGCCGGCCGTCCGGCCCCGTCGCCGTGGCGGTCGCCGCCGTCGGCCGACCGCCCGGGTCCGCCGCTGCCGTCGTCGTCGCCGTGGCGGGCCAGTCGAACGTCCCGGTGGCTGTCGTGGTGGACGGCCAGGCGTCCGGGCCCGTCGGCGAGGGGGCGCCGGCCGGTCCGGCGCCGGTCTCCAGATGTTCCGCGGGGTGCGCCGCGGCCTGCTGCCGGGCGAGTTCCGCCGCCGCTTCCTCCCGGCGCTGCCGCTCGACCGCCGCGAGGCGCGCGTTCTCCCGGGCGGTCAGCGAGGACAGCAGTTCGCGCGCGTCCCCGAGCTTCTTCTGCACGGCGGCCTTGGCGGTCCTCAGGTCGTTCGGCGCGTCGGTGGGCGCCGCCGCGCTCCCGCCGGCCTCCTGGCGGCGCCCGGCCGCCGAGGACCGCTCGGTGACCTGGCCGTCGGCCGCGTTCCTGCGGCGCTCGCTCAGCCGGCTCATCAGCTGGTCCTGGTCGAAGTAGCCCCGGGGGGCGGTCGCGAGCAGGGAGGCCGCCTTCTCGGGCGCGGAGGCGCCGGTGCGGTACCGGGCCGCGGCGGCGGAGCCGGGCCTCTCGCGCGTCTCCTCGCGCCCGCGGGCGCGCTGCGCCACGTCGTCCGGGACGCCGTCGGCCTGCCTGCGCTGCCTGGGGGCCCTCTCCCTGGCGGTGCTGGACTTCTCGGTCGCCGACTCCGCCCGGCGGTAGAGGTCGTCGACCTTCTTCTCGACCTCCTCCAGACTCGGCGTGCCGTCGTCCGACGGAGCGGCGTTCGCCGTCTGGGAGAGCAGGGCCACGGACGTGAAGGCGGCGGTGGCGAGGCCGGGGGTGCGGATGCCCGCCACGCGCGTGCCCGGGGAACGTGGCTTGCGGTGCTGCGACGCCAAGGGAGGCGACTCCTTCCAACGCTCCGCCCACCGGGTCGGCGGCGGGGTCCCTCCGGGCGGCCCGGGCACTCGGGGAGGGTGCCGGCCACCACTTTTGGGAAGTCGTCCCGCGGCCCGCCCCGCGGAGGGGGTCGGGGCCGGTCCGTCCTGGTTCGGCGGGTTCCCGGATCCGGCCGGCGTGAGCGGACGCGGCGGACCGGGCGGAGGCCGCACGGTCCGGCGGGGTTCGCCGGTCGGGGGTCGTACGGCCCTTTCGGCACGGTAGCCAACTCGTGTGGCCCGTGTGAAGGTTGCTGGGCGATATGCCCGATACGTTTTCGTGACCTGAGGTGAGGTTTGGGCGCCGGAGCCCCTCCCGTCGCGCTTGGTGACAGGCGTCTCCCGGAGGGTGAGGGGGAGATGTTCCGGGACGGCGGCCGGTTGTCGGTGGTGCCCCCTAGACTCGGAGAGCGATGAGCAGCCTCTTTGACGACAGCTTCCTGGCGGACCTCCAGGGCCCCCGTGCCCATGAGGAGGAGCCCCCGCCGCCGCCCGAGGACGACCACGGACCGGAGTCGGTCCCGGACGACCTGTTCGGCGGGAAGTTCGACGTGCCCCCGGACCGGGACACCCACTACCGCGGCGGCGCCCCCCGCCCCGTGCTGGACGCCGCGGCGCTGCTCGAGGGGCTGAACGACAACCAGCGCGCCGCCGTGGCCCACGCGGGCACCCCGCTGCTCATCGTCGCGGGCGCCGGCTCCGGCAAGACCCGCGTGCTCACCCACCGCATCGCCCACCTGCTGGCCGAGCGGCACGTGCATCCCGGGCAGATCCTCGCGATCACCTTCACCAACAAGGCCGCGGGCGAGATGAAGGAGCGCGTCGAGCAGCTCGTCGGCCCGCGTGCCCACGCGATGTGGGTGATGACCTTCCACAGCGCGTGCGTGCGCATCCTGCGCCGGGAGAGCAAGAAGCTCGGCTTCACGTCGTCGTTCTCGATCTACGACGCGGCCGACTCCAAGCGCCTGATGGCCCTGGTCTGCCGGGACCTGGACCTCGACCCCAAGCGCTACCCGCCGAAGTCCTTCAGCGCCAAGATCAGCAACCTGAAGAACGAGCTGATCGACGAGGAGGACTTCGCCGCCCAAGCCGCCGACGGCTTCGAGAAGACCCTCGCCCAGGCCTACGCCATGTACCAGTCGCGGCTGCGCGAGGCGAACGCCCTGGACTTCGACGACCTGATCATGACGACGGTCAACCTGCTGCGCGCCTTCCCCGACGTCGCCGAGCACTACCGCCGCCGGTTCCGGCACGTCCTGGTCGACGAGTACCAGGACACCAACCACGCCCAGTACGCCCTGGTGCGCGAGCTGGTGGGGACCTCCGAGCACCCCGTCGACGTCCCCCCGGGCGAGTACGACCTGCCGCCCGCCGAACTCTGCGTGGTCGGTGACGCCGACCAGTCGATCTACGCCTTCCGCGGCGCGACGATCCGCAACATCCTCCAGTTCGAGGAGGACTACCCGGACGCGACGACGATCCTGCTGGAGCAGAACTACCGCTCCACGCAGACGATCCTGTCCGCCGCCAACGCGGTCATCGAGCGCAACGAGTCCCGCCGGCCCAAGAACCTGTGGACCAACGCGGGCGCGGGCGCGCGCATCACCGGCTACGTCGCCGACACCGAGCACGACGAGGCGCAGTTCGTCGCCGAGGAGATAGACCGGCTGACGGACGCGGGCGACGCGAAGGCGGGCGACGTCGCCGTCTTCTACCGCACCAACGCCCAGTCCCGGGTCTTCGAGGAGATCTTCATCCGGGTCGGGCTGCCCTACAAGGTCGTCGGCGGGGTCCGCTTCTACGAGCGCAAGGAGGTCCGGGACGTCCTGGCCTACCTGCGCGTGCTGGCCAACCCCGAGGACTCGGTGCCGCTGCGCCGGATCCTCAACGTGCCCAAGCGGGGCATCGGCGACCGTGCCGAAGCCATGATCGACGCCCTCTCCCAGCGCGAGAAGATCAGCTTCCCGCAGGCCCTCAAGCGTGTCGACGAGGCGTACGGCATGGCCTCGCGGTCGACGAACGCCGTGAAGCGGTTCAACGCGCTGATGGAGGAGCTCCGCACGATCGTCGAGTCGGGCGCCCCTCCGGCGACGGTCCTGGAAGCGGTGCTCGAACGCACCGGCTACCTCGCCGAGTTGCAGGCCTCCACCGACCCGCAGGACGAGACCCGCATCGAGAACCTCCAGGAACTCGCCGCCGTGGCCCTGGAGTTCGAGCAGGAGACCGGCGAGGCGGAGGGCGAGGCCGCGGCGCCGGCCGGCCTCTCGGCGTTCCTGGAGCGGGTCGCCCTGGTGGCCGACTCCGACCAGATCCCCGACGAGGAGGACGGCTCGGGAGTCATCACCCTGATGACCCTGCACACCGCCAAGGGCCTCGAGTTCCCGGTCGTCTTCCTCACGGGCATGGAGGACGGCGTCTTCCCGCACATGCGCGCCCTCGGCCAGACCAAGGAGCTCGAGGAGGAGCGCCGGCTGGCCTACGTCGGCATCACGCGCGCGCGTGAGCGGCTCTATCTGACACGGTCCGCGCTGCGCAGCGCGTGGGGGCAGCCCTCCTACAACCCGCCCTCCCGGTTCCTGGAGGAGATCCCGGCGGCGCACGTGGACTGGAAGCGGACAGGAGCGGCCGCCCCCGTGTCCGCCGGACCCGTCTCCGGCGTGGCAGCCTCGCTGTCCTCGTCCCGCTCGCGTTCCTCGGCCTCGGGCGCCTCGGGCTTCGCGACCCGCCGCGGCGCCGAGAAGCCGGTGGTCACGCTGGCCGTCGGCGACCGCGTCACCCACGACCAGTTCGGACTCGGCACGGTCGTCGGGGTGAAGGGCACCGGCGCCAACGCGGAGGCCACGGTCGACTTCGGCGACGTCAAGCCCAAGCGGCTGCTGCTGCGGTACGCGCCGGTCGAGAAGCTCTGACACGCGGGCAGGCCCCCGCCGCGACGACGGGGGCCCGGATCCGGTGTGCGTGAAGGACTGCTACGTCGGGTTGAGTCCGTGGCTGCGCAGCCACGGCAGCGGGTCGATCGCGGAGCCTCCCGCGGGCCGCACCTCGAAGTGCAGGTGCGGGCCGGTGGAGTTGCCGGAGTTCCCGGAGTACGCGACCGGTTCGCCGGCCTTCACCGTCGTACCGGAGGACACCCGGTAGCTGGAGAGGTGGCAGTACCAGGTCTCCGTGCCGTCCTTGGCCGTGATGATCAGCATGTTTCCGTAGGCGCTGTTCCACTGCGTCCGTACGGTGCCGTCGGTCGCCGCCATCACGGTCGTCCCGTAGGAGACCGGGAAGTCGATACCGGTGTGCTGGGACATCCAGTTGATGCCGGCCTGGCCGAAGTAGGCGCTGAGTCCGTGCTGCGCGACCGGAAGGGCGTACTTGGGGCGCTGCCGTTCCTTGCGGGCCGCCTCGGCCGCCGCCTTCTTCTGCTCGGCCTCCTGCTGCGCCTTGAGGTCGATGCGTTCCTGCGTGCGGCTGGCCCGGTCGGCGAAGTCGTCGGCGCCGGCGCTGAGGGTTTCGAGCTGGGCGTCCAGCTTGTTGTTGGCGGCGACCGGCTTCACGGGCTGCGCGTCCGAGGCGGAGGCCGCGGTGTCCTTGTCGTCACCGCCGGGCAGCGTGCCGACGGAGGCCGCCGCGATGCCCGCGACCCCCATGACACAGGCCGAGGGCACGGCGACGGTCAGCAGTGCGGAGCGTTTCGCGGGCGTCCGGCGCCGGGAGCGGTTCGCGCCACGGGCGGCCGCCCGTCCGCCCGGGACGAAGGCCGGGGCGGAGGTCTCCTCCTGGCCGTCGAGGAGGGGCAGCGGGGCTTCGTCGGGCAACTCGCCCTCGGCCGTGTCGGTTTCGTCGTGGTGGACCTGTTCGAAGGTGGCGGTGGCCAGCTGGTCGAACGGGACCTCGGCCTGCTGCTCGTACTCGTCGACGCCCGTCCCGGTGGCCTCGCCGCCGTCGGAGTTCCACTGCGTCGCGTCGTAGGCGCCGGTGTCGAAGGTCTGCGTGCCCCATTCCCACTGCTGGGTGGGGTCGGCGGGGGTCGCGCCCTGGTCGGGCTGGAGCCACGCGCTCGCGTCCCACTGGCCGCTCGTGTCCGGTGCCGACCCCTGCTGCGGGACGGCGGACAGCTGCTGGTGGTCGGCGGACCAGGCGGTGGTGTCGTAGGCGCCGGTGTCGTACGCGGCGGCGTGGTGCTGGGCCGCGTAGCCGTCGTAGTTCAGGGTCTGGTGAGCGCCCGTGTCGGGGAAGCCGTGGTCGTCGGCGCCCCACTGGGCGGTGCCGTAACCGGTGGCGACGTTCGTGCCGTCGCCCGGGAACCCGCCGTGGTGCGGGTCGGCCGGCATGAAGTGCCCGGTGGCGTGAGGGGTGGCGTCGTACGCGCCGGTCTCGTAGCCGTGGTACGCGGTGAAGCCGTCGTACGGGGCTTCCTGGGTGCTGTACGACGCGTAGTGCGCCGGATCGGCGTCGGAAGCCGGGGTCGGGGTGGTCATGATCCCCGACGGGTGACGGTCGTTCACCAACTTCTCTTTCGCCGACAACAGGGGCTGCCAGAGCAGTGCGGCGACTGTACCCGGCAGTACGCGGGCACGACAATCTTCTCCAGGTTTCGTGCCCGGGGGAAAGGGGCATTCGGCCGTGTTTCGGGGAACGGCGGACGCGGGTTTGGCCCTACGTTCGAATAGCGTTCTAATTCGCTGCTGATTCTGCCGCTGTTTCTGCCGCTGATCCCGACTCGGATTCCGACTCTGATTTCGCCGTTGATTCCGTCTGTGATGCGGTCAGGCGACGGTGAGGCCGTCGGTCCGGGGGCCGGTGCGGGCGGTACCCCGGCGGGCGCCGGTCCGTGTGCCCGAGGACGCGTCCGAAGGCTCCGTGTCGAGGGCCTGCCGTATCCCGGTGGCGACGGCCGGGTGCACGGGCAGGGCGAGGTGGCCGATACCGGTGACCCGGACGTTCTGCGCCAGCAGGTCGGGGTGGTCGACGCAGGCCGACTCCAGCGGGTCCATCAGATGGTCGAGGTCGCTCCAGAAGCTGACGAACTGCGTGCGGCAGCCGGGCGCCGGCCGGGACAGCTCCTCGATCACCTCGGAGCCGGGGCGCATCTGGCGCACGATCGGGTGCGCGTTCGCCAGCGGCGCCACCCGGGTGCCGGCGTGCGGAGTGCCCAGGGTGACCAGGATCCGGACGCGGCCGTCCCCGCCCAGGCGCTGCACGTAGTAGCGGGCGATCAGCCCGCCGAGGCTGTGTCCGACGACGTCGACCTGCGAACTGCCGGTGCGCTCGCAGATCTCCTCTATGTGCCGCCCGAGCAGTTCGGCCGCCGTGCGGATGTCACAGGTGAGCGGCGAGTAGTTGAGGGACTCCATGCGGTGCCTGCCGTGCTGGGCCAGACTGCGGCGCAGCAGGACGAACACGGAACGGTTGTCGATGAACCCGTGCAGCAGGACGACCGGGGGCGGCGCCTGGGTCGGCAGCTGCGGCGGGTCCTCGGCGCCGGCCGCGCCGGGCAGCGCCGGGCGGACCGCTGCGCGGCGCTCCTGGACGATGCCGGAGGGGTAGAGCAGCATGTGGCCCGCGAGGATCGCGAGGTCCAGGGCGGTCGCCTTGAGGAGGGCCAGGGACAGTCCGGCCAGCCGTCCCGGAAGACCGGGCAGACCCGGAAGACCGGGGAGGTTCGGCAGGCTCGGGAGGCTGGAGAGGTTCAGGATGCCCGGAAGGGTCCGCATGTCGGGCAGCAGTCGCTGACACAGCGGAAGAAGGGGCTGTAGTGCCCGGGTGACCTTCATGGCCGACCTCCTGTCGGCACGCTGAGGACGTCTCTGTCCCCCGTGTGCCCTCGTGGAAGTCGCGGTCGGAGGAGGTCGATCGGGCACGGCGGGAGTGGGGCGGGCGAGGCCGGTGTGCGGGGCGTGTACGGCTTGTGTGACACCCGTTGCACCGATGACGGACGAGGATCCCCGCCGGTGTGGCGACGAGGCTCCCGCTGTCGTGCCTTACCTGTCCTACGTGCCCATCGTGCCTTCCGATGCGCAGTACCGCCACGCCAGCGGCTGTGGCGCGAGGGTACGGCGACCTCGTGCGGCTCCCGGTGCGCCTGTTCCCCTCGGCGAGGGGGCCGTGCGCGATGTGTATGTCCCTTCGTGTGATTTCCCCCTCGGTCGACACCGCGAAACTGCCGGTTGCGGGATGTTGGCGATAACGTTCGTTCACTTCCCCGGGCGGTGTGGCACGGGGTGTCCGTGCCGTAGAGGATGGACGTAGTCGCTTCATGGAGGCAGTGATGGGTGTGGCAGCCGGTCCGATCCGCGTGGTGGTGGCCAAGCCGGGACTCGACGGCCACGATCGCGGGGCCAAGGTGATCGCGCGGGCGCTGCGCGACGCCGGTATGGAAGTCATCTACACCGGGCTGCACCAGACGCCCGAGCAGATCGTCGGCACGGCGATCCAGGAGGACGCCGACGCGATCGGTCTGTCGATCCTGTCCGGGGCGCACAACACGCTCTTCGCCGCCGTGATCGAGCTCCTGAAGGAGCGGGACGCGGCGGACATCCTGGTCTTCGGCGGGGGCATCATCCCGGAGGCGGACATCGCGCCGCTCAAGGAGAAGGGTGTCGCCGAGATCTTCACCCCGGGGGCGACCACCGCCTCGATCGTGGACTGGGTCCGGGCGAACGTACGGCAGCCCGCCGGAGCCTGACCGCACGCGACCTCGCCCGACCGCGCGCCCGACTGCGCCTGATCGCACGCGGTGCGGGCGCCGAGCGTCCGGTGGCCGCGTCTCCGGCCGCCGCCCGTCCGGTTGCCGAGCGTCCGGCGGTCTCGCCGGTGCGGCGCCTGTGGCGGGCTCGCGGTGCCCTGCGGGTCGGCCCTGCCCTGCGGGTTCGGCGCTTCCTCGGGGACACCTGACCCGGCCGACACCCGCTGCGCTGCTCACGGGGGCCCCTCCTCGGGCTCGCCCGCCGCCGGTTCCCGCGGCCCCAGTTCCTCCGTCATCACCGCCCGCAGCCGCAGGGTTCTGCCCAGCCGCTGGAACGCCTCCGCCCAGTAGCCGCCCGCTCCCGGTGAGGCGTCCTCCGGTTCGTCCGGGACGGCCAGGAGGGCGTCGAGCCGGTTCGCCTCCGCGGGGTCGAGGCACCGTTCGGCCAGGCCCATGACCCCGCTGAAACTCCAGGGGTAACTGCCCGCGTCCCGAGCGATGTTGAGCGCGTCGACGACGGAACGGCCGAGCGGCGTGGCCCACGGCACGGCGCAGACGCCGAGCAGCTGGAACGCCTCCGACAGACCGTGGGCGGCGATGAAACCGGCGACCCACTCGGCCCGTTCGGCCACCGGCAGGGTGCCCAGCAGCTTGGCCCGCTCGGCGAGGGAGACCGCCCCCGGCCCGCCCGCACCGGGTGCGGACGGCGGCCCGAGCAGCGCCCGCGACCAGTCCGCGTCGCGCTGCCGTACGGCGGCCCGGCACCAGGCCGCGTGCAGTTCGCCCAGCCAGTCGTCGGCCACCGGCAACGCCACGATCCGCTCGGGCCCGCGGCCGCCCAGGCGCGCCGGCCAGATGGCGAGCGGGGCCGCCTCGACCAGCTGGCCGAACCACCAGGACCGTTCCCCCCGGCCGGGCGGCGCCTTGGCCGACACGCCGTCGCGTTCCATCCCCGCGTCGCACTCGTGAGGCGCCTCCACGAGGAGCGTCGGAGTGTCGCCGGTGTGGTCGACCGCCACGCAGGCGCCCGCCCGCACCGCCATCCGCGCGGCGAGCGCCGAGTCCGGCAGCGCCGAGAGCAGTTCCGCGGCGGTGGCCCGCACATTGCGGCTCCGGTCCGCCAGCGCCTGCTCCAGGAAGGGCTCGTCCCGTGCGTTCAGGCCCGTGCGCAGCGAGTCGAGGAACATCAGCCGGTCCTCGGCGCGTTCCGTCGGCCAGGTGGCGGCGAGCAGCTCGCGGGCCGCGTCGGCGTCGCGGAAGCGGATCGACGCCAGGAGGGCGACCCGCTCGGCGAACAGGCCCTCGCGCCACAGCGCCTCGACGCGCCGGGTGTCCGCGGGGCCCGGCAGGGTGCCGCCCCCGCCGGGTGTCGCACGCAGCGCGAACCGCCAGTCCGGGTTCAGTCGGGCCAGCCACAGGGCACGCGGTCCCGCGAACTCCAGTGCCGCCAGGCGCAGGTCCGTACGCCCGCGTGCCGCTTCGAGCAGAGCGGGCAGCGACTCGGCGGGCGCGGCGAAGCCCCGGGCGTTCACCGCTGTCAGCCACTGCGGCAGCAGCTCCATGAGGTCGGGGGCCGTCCCTCTGCGGCCGCCCCCGCCCGCGCCGGGCCGGCCGGCCAGCAGGAGGTGCAGCCGGCGGGCCGCCGCGGCGGGCAGGGCCGGGCGCGGGTCCTCGGCGGCGGGTTCGGGCAGAGGCGCCGCCGGACCCGGTCGCAGGCCGGCGCGTCGGCGTACGGTCTCGGCGGCCGCCGCGTCCAGCAGGGCGGCGGGCGCGGTGCGGCCCGGCGCCGTGCCCGCGGGCGTACGGCGGTCCGTGCCGAGCAGGGCCGCGCCGACCAGCTCCTCCCAGAGCGGCGCGGGGCTCGACGGGTCGGCGGTGTTCATGGGGCTCCCTTCTGTCGCTGTCGCTGTTACTGACGCAGTCGCAGTCGCAGTCGCAGTCGCAGTCGCAGCGGCCGCGGACGGTCGAGGGCGGCCGGGGCCGGGGCCGTTATCGGGGGTGTACGCGCCGGGTGTCCGCGGGGAGTTCAGCACAGGCGTACCGCCGCTCCCTCGCCCGCCGGCCAGGCGGTCAGCGGGGTGAAGCCGCGGTGGCCGCACTCGCCGAACACCCGGACGGGCGCGCCGCCCGAGAGCGCGACCAGACGCCACAGGCCGGGGCGGGAGGCCGCCGCCGGAGTGAACGGCAGCGCCGTGTCGCCCTCGGCGTCCGCCAGTTGCCAGGAGTCGCCCGCCGGGGTCGGTACGACGGCGGCCAGCGTCACGGGTACCGATTCCTGCCAGGGGTCGTGGACCAGGGCCTCGCCGTAGCGGGCGGCCGCCTCGGTAGTGGTCACGCCCGCGGGGCGGGTGTCGGTGGGCGCGGGAGGGGCGAACTGCTCACCGAGCGAGGCCCGTCGCTGCCCGGCGCCCGCGTGTGCGGTCAGTTCGGCGTCCAGGGCGAGGCCGACGGGCAGGGTGAGCTCCGGTGCGCGTCCCGCGGCGCCGTAGGAGAGCAGGAGCGCGGTGCGGCCCGACTCCGTGCCGTACAGCCAGATACGGCGGGTCGTCAGTTTCTGGTCGGGCGTGTCGTACTGGGCGAGCACCAGCCAGTGGTCCCTCACCGGCGGACCCACCGGTGAGGAGGGGAGGCCGACGCGGGCGCGGACCGTCGCGGCCAGGCCGTCCGGCAGCCGCTCACGGTGCAGCCAGCCCCGGTCGAGAAGGTGGAGCAGCGCGCACTCCTCCAGCAGCCGCGCCGGCCAGCCCGGCCCGGACGCCGGGACCGACCCCAACTCCCGCACGCGTGCGGCCAGTCCGGGAGCCTGCGCGTCGACCATGCGGGCCGCCGTCTCCTCCCACAGCCCGTGTCCCGACCGTTCGGCCGTGGCCAGACCCGAGCGCAGGAGATCGGCCAGCCGCTCCTCCAGTTCCGTCGCCCCCGCCGTGATCCGCTCGGCGCGCCGCTCCGCCCGGCGCCGCGCCCCCTCCGGATCGGCCGGGCCGGACGCGGAACCCGCCCGGCCCGCCGCCCGTTCCTCTGCCGTGCGCCCGCGCCCCGCGAGCCACCGCTCGGCCCAGTCCGGGGCCCGCCCCGCCGGCGGCGCCCCCTCGCCGCCCGACCAGAGCAGCAGCAGACCGAGCGCGTGCTTGCAGGGGGACTTGCGACTCGGACAGCTGCACTCGTACGCCGGACCCGCGCCGCCCGCCGTGTCGACGACCGTCCGGTACGACGCGCCCCCGCCGCCCTCGCACAGCCCCCACACCGCTCCCTCCGGCGAACTGCCCGTCCCGGACCACGGACCGGCCGCGCCGAGTTTGCTTCCCGCTTTGCGTGACGTGGAGTCAGGCGCCAGTGCCAGCACCTGGTCCGCGGTCCAGCGCACCCCCTGCTGAGTCATGCCATCGAAGGTAGGTCCCCCCACTGACAATCGGTCCGCCGTCCCCGGCCGGGACAGCGTTTGCGCAGGTCGGATCGCATTGTCAGTGGCGTGGTGCACGGTGGACACCAGATGCAGAACCGGCCGAGCCGGAGGGGACCTCAGCCATGTCCGTGTCCGTAGATCCACCATCCGCCCCACCCATCGGGAAGCCGTCCGCAGAGGCGTTGCGTCCGCACGCCGAGGACGCCTTCGCCGGTGAACTCGCCGCGCTGGCCGCGCAGGACGACCACCCGCGACCGGCCCGCTGGAAGCTGTCGCCGTGGGCCGTCGCCACCTATCTCCTCGGCGGCGTCCTGCCGGACGGCACGGTGATCTCACCGAAGTACGTGGGCCCGCGCCGCCTCGTCGAGGTCGCGGTGTCCACCCTCGCCACCGACCGCGCGCTGCTCCTGCTCGGCGTCCCGGGCACCGCCAAGACCTGGGTCTCCGAGCACCTGGCCGCGGCGGTCTGCGGTGACTCGACGCTGCTGGTGCAGGGCACCGCGGGCACCCCGGAGGAAGCGATCCGCTACGGCTGGAACTACGCGCAGCTGCTCGCCGACGGTCCGAGCCGGGGCGCGCTGGTGCCCAGCCCCGTCATGCGCGCCATGACACGGGGGGCGACGGTCCGGGTGGAGGAGCTGACCCGCATCCCGGCCGACGTGCAGGACTCCCTCATCACCGTCCTGTCGGAGAAGACGCTGCCGATACCGGAGCTCGGACAGGAGGTGCAGGCGGTCCGCGGCTTCAGCCTCATCGCCACCGCCAACGACCGCGACCGCGGGGTGAACGAGCTGTCCAGCGCGCTGCGCCGCCGGTTCAACACGGTGGTGCTGCCGCTGCCGGAGAGCGTCGAGGCCGAGGTCGACATCGTCGCCCGGCGCGTGGACCAGATCGGGCGCTCCCTCGACCTGCCGGCCGCGCCCGACGGGATCGACGAGATCCGCCGGGTGGTGACGGTCTTCCGGGAACTGCGGTCCGGAGTCACCGCCGACGGCCGTACGCGGGTGAAGTCGCCGAGCGGCACGCTGTCCACCGCCGAGGCCATCTCCGTCGTCACCGGCGGTCTCGCCCTGGCCGCGCACTTCGGGGACGGCGTGCTGCGGTCCGCGGACGTGGCCGCGGGCATCCTCGGCGCCGTCGTCCGCGACCCCGCGGCCGACCGTGTGGTCTGGCAGGAGTACCTGGAGGCGGTCGTCCGGGAGCGGGCGGGCTGGACGGACTTCTACCGGGCCTGCCGGGAGGTGAGCGCGTGAACGGCGCGGGCGCGACGGACCCGACGAGCACGACGAGCACGGCCAAGGGGAGCAGGGGAATCCGGGCGCGGGCCCGGGGAGCGTGGAGGGTGACGGTGGACGAGGACACGAGGTGGCCCCGCAGGCGCGGGTGGACGGGATGACAGGCGCCGAGGGCGGTGACGGCCGCGACGCGGGGGCGGAACGGCCGTTGCTGCTCGGTGTGCGTCACCACGGGCCGGGTTCGGCGCGGGCGGTACGGGCGGCGCTGGACGCCGCCCGGCCGCGGGCCGTGCTGATCGAGGGACCGCCCGAGGCCGACGCGCTGATCCCGCTGGCCGCCGACGAGGACATGAGGCCGCCGGTCGCGCTGCTGGCGCACGCCGTCGACGAGCCCGGCCGTTCGGTCTTCTGGCCGCTGGCCGAGTTCTCGCCCGAGTGGGTCGCGCTGCGCTGGTCCCTGGAGCACGGCGTCCCGGCCCGCTTCATCGACCTGCCGGCCACCCACACCCTGGCCTGGGAGAGCGAGGACCCGCAGAGGCGCGCCGGGACCCGGGACACCGGCGGCGGGCGGGGGACCGAGGGCGAGCCGGGCACCGAGGACCGGCGGGGGGCCGGGGACGGGCACGCGTACGAGGAGCACGAGGAGGGGGCTGTAGCCGGGGACGGGGTGCGCGGGGAT
Organism: Streptomyces asoensis; assembly: GCF_016860545.1. Classification (NCBI taxonomy): domain Bacteria; kingdom Bacillati; phylum Actinomycetota; class Actinomycetes; order Kitasatosporales; family Streptomycetaceae; genus Streptomyces; species Streptomyces asoensis. The sequence continues at coordinate 2,187,215 of NZ_BNEB01000003.1, forward strand.
CCGCTCGGCGCACTGGCCGCGATCGCCGGGTACGACGACGCCGAGCGCTGGTGGGAGGACGTCGTCGAGCACCGGTCGGCGGGACCGAAGGACCCGTTCGCCCCGTTCGCCGCGCTCGAGGAGGCCATGAGCGCGCTGCGGCAGGCCTGCGACAGCGACGCGACAGCGGGCGGCGACCACCGGGACCTGGTGCGGGAGGCGTACATGCGCGGCCGGATGCGGCTGGCGCAACGGGAGTTCGGGGCGGACGCGGTCGCCGTGGTGTGCGGGGCGTGGCACGTGCCCGCACTGCGCCGCAAGTCCTCCGCCGCCGCCGACCGCACGCTGCTCAAGGGGCTGCCCAAGGTCAGGGCCGACATGACCTGGGTGCCGTGGACGCACCGCAGGCTGGCCCGGGCCGGGGGATACGGGGCGGGCATCGACTCGCCGGGCTGGTACGCCCACCTGTTCGGTGCGCCGGACCGGCCGGTCGAGCGCTGGCTGACGAAGGTCGCGGTCCTGCTGCGCGCGCAGGACCGGATCGTGTCCTCGGCGCACGTCATCGAGGCGGTCCGGCTCGCCGGGACGCTCGCCGCGCTGCGCGGCCGGCCGCTGCCCGGGCTGAGCGAGACGACCGACGCCGTGCGCGCGGTGCTGTGCGAGGGCTCGGACGTGCCGCTGGCCCTGATCCACGACCGGCTGGTCGTCGGGGACGTGCTGGGCGAGGTGCCCGCCACCGCCCCCGCCGTGCCGTTGCAGCGCGACCTCGACCGGCTTCAGCGCCGACTGCGGCTCAGGCCGGAGGCGGAGGAGCGCGAGCTGGCGCTCGACCTGCGCAAGGAGAACGACGCCGAGCGCAGCAGACTGCTGCACCGGCTGCGGCTGCTGCGCGTCGGCTGGGGCGAGCCGGCCGCCTCACCCGGCAGCACGGGGACCTTCCGGGAGACCTGGCGGCTGCGGTGGGAGCCGGAACTTGCGGTGCGCACCGCCGAGGCCGGGGTGTGGGGCACGACGGTCCTCGCCGCGGCCACCGCGAAGGCGGAGGCGGACGCCATCGGCGCGCGCGGCCTCGCGGAGGTGACCGGGCTCGCCGAGCACTGCCTGCGGGCCGGGCTGCCTGACGCCCTCCCGACGGTGATGCGGGTCCTCGCCGACCGGGCGGCCCTGGACACGGACGTCGGACATCTGGCCAGGGCCCTGCCCGCCCTCGTCCGTGCGCTCCGGTACGGCGATGTACGCGGCACCGGCACCGGCGCGCTGGCGGAGGTGGCCACGGGTCTCGCCGAACGGATCTTCGTCGGTCTCCCCCCGGCCTGCGCCTCGCTCGACGCGGACGCCGCCGACGAGATGCGGCGACAGATGGACGCGGTGCACGGCGCGGTGGCGATGCTGGAGGAGACGGCGGCGCCCCCGGCCGGGGGCGGCGGGCTGCGCGAGCGCTGGCGCGGGGTGCTGCGGGTGCTCGGCGCGCGGGACAGCGTCGCGGGGGTCGTACGGGGGCGGGCGGTGCGGCTGCTGCTGGACGAGGGGGAGCTGAGCGGGGACGAGGCGGCGCGGCTGATGGGGCTCGCCCTGTCGCGGGGGACCCCGCCGCCGGACGCGGCCGCCTGGATCGAGGGCTTCGCCGGAGGCGGGGCGGGCAGCGGGCTGCTCCTCGTGCACGACGAACGGCTGCTCGCCCTGGTCGACGGATGGCTCACGGGCGTCCCGGCGGAGGCGTTCACCGATGTCCTGCCGCTGCTGCGGCGGACGTTCTCGGCGTACGAGGCGGGGGTGCGCAGAACACTCGGCGAACTGGTCCGGCGCGGCCCTGGCACACCGGGCGACGGGCCGGGCGCCGGCCCGGGGAGACCCGGGTTCGCGGCCGGGCTCGACGCGGGGCGCGCGGACGCCGTCCTGCCGGTGGTGCGGCTGCTGCTGGGCCTGGATCTCGGCACGACCACCGACGACGACGCACTCACGGGGGTGGGCACATGACGACGACCGGAGCCGGGACCACAGGGGAGAGGACCGGAGAGGGGACGACCGGGGAGGGGACGGGCGGGGTGACGGCGGCCGTGGCGGCGGCGACCTCGGCGGCGGAGTCTGCGGTGCAGGCGACCCGGGTGGTGGCGCCCGCGGCGGAAGCGACCGGGGCGGAGGTGATCGGGGCCGAAGAGACCGCGGCCGAGGCGTCCGTGGCGGAGGTGCCAGCGGCCGAGGCGGCCGTGGCGGAGGCGACCGGGGCCGAGGGGGGTGACGCGGGGCAGGAGCGGCTTCGGCGCTGGCGGCTGGTGCTCGGGGGCGACACGGCGGACGGCACCGGCCACGCGCTCTCCGGCCGCGACGCCGCGATGGACGGGGCGCTCACCGCGCTCTACGGGCAGGAGAACGCGGCGCGGAAGGGCGGCCGGGACCGCTCGCGCTCGGCGGGACTGGGGGCGTCGGCGCCGTCCGTGGCCCGCTGGCTCGGTGACATCCGCACGTACTTCCCCTCCTCCGTCGTGCAGGTCATGCAGCGCGACGCCATCGAACGGCTCGGGCTGTCCGCGCTGCTGCTGGAGCCGGAGATGCTGGAGGCGGTGGAGGCCGACGTGCACCTCGTCGGCACGCTGCTCTCGCTCGGCCAGGCGATGCCCGAGACCACCAGGGAGACGGCCCGGGCCGTGGTCCGCAAGGTCGTCGAGGACCTGGAGAAGCGGCTCGCCGCCCGCACCCGGGCCGCCCTGACCGGAGCCCTCGACCGCGGCACGCGCGTCACCCGCCCGCGCCACCGTGACATCGACTGGAACCGCACGATCGCCGCCAACCTCCGGCACTACCTGCCCGAGCACGGGACGCTCGTGCCGGAGCGGCTCGTCGGGTACGGGCGGGCGTCGCGGTCCGTGAAGAAGGAAGTCATCCTCTGCATCGACCAGTCGGGGTCGATGGCGCCGTCGGTGGTGTACGCGTCGGTCTTCGGGGCGGTGCTGGCGTCGATGCGGTCGATCAGCACCCGGCTCGTCGTCTTCGACACGACAGTCGCCGATCTCACCGACCGGATCGAGGACCCGGTGGACGTCCTGTTCGGTACCCGGCTCGGCGGCGGCACGGACATCAACCGGGCGCTCGCCTACTGCCAGGAGCAGATCACCCGGCCCGCGGAGACGGTGGTGGTGCTCATCAGCGACCTCTACGAGGGAGGCATACGCGACGAGATGCTGAAACGCGTCGCGGCGATGAAGGCGTCCGGCGTGCAGTTCGTCGCGCTGCTCGCGCTGTCGGACGAGGGGGCTCCCGCCTACGACCGGGACCACGCCGCAGCGCTCGCGGCGCTGGGCGCACCGGCGTTCGCCTGCACACCGGATCTGTTCCCCGAGGTGATGGCGGCGGCGATCGAGAAGCGGCCCCTGCCCGTGCCGGACACCGCCTGACGCGACGCCGGGCACGCATGCGAGGATCGGGGCACGTTGCCGCCGCACGGGAGGAAGCGCCCCCCTTGACCTGGCCCACGGCCCTGCCTGCCGCCGCTCTGCGCGTCCTGCGCGGCGCGGCCGGGCGGCGTGTGCTGCAACTCGGGCTGCTGGTGGCCGGGTTGTTCGCGGCCGGGTTCCTCTGCGGTGAACAGGCGCACGCGGCGGGGGGACCGCCGGCCCCGGCCACGGCGACCGTACGTCTCCCGCACCCGGCCGCCCCGGCCACCGCCGATCCCGGAGCCGCCGCCGGGCCCCTGGTCACCACCGCGCTCTCCGGCGTCACCGGGCAGTCGGCCGCCGCGAAGGCTCCCGGTGTCACCGAGCTGTCCGAGGCCACGGGTCCTTCCGGGAGCCGGCCCGGGCCGGCCGAGGTGACCGACGCGCCGGCCGACGTGCCCCGCCTTTCCGGGCTGCCCGTCCTCTCGGACCTGCCCGACCTCCCGGCGCTGCCCACCCTTCCCGCACCCGCTCTCCCGAGCCTGCCCGCCCTTCCGAGCCTGCCTGCCCTCCCGACCCTGCCCGCTCTCCCGACCCTGCCCGGCCTTCCCGCTCGGCCCGCGCTTCCGGTTCCGCCCGTTCTCGCTGAGCTGCCCGCCCTTCCGGTGATTCCGGCGGCGCCCGCGCGGACGCTGCCGGTACCGGTCGTGGGGGCGCCCGGGGGCCGGACGGCTGCTGCCGGTGCCGACACCGACGTCGTGACGGTGGTGGACGCGGTCGCCGGGACGGAGTCGTACGGGCCGGTCGGCCTCGGCGGCGGGCAGGGCGGCGGGCACGCGGCCCGTGACGGCGACCGTGTCGCGCCCGTGCACGTCGGTCAGGCCCGCAGGCAGGTTCCCGGACCGGTGCGCCGAGCCCCCGCCGGTGGCCGCGACGCCGTGCTGAACGGCGTCCCGGTTCTCGACGGCGGTGTGTCCCGGCACGGCGACGCGCACGCCGTCACCGCGTCTCTCCCCGTGCCGCCGCGGCTGGTCCCCGGCGGTGCGGTGCGCCGCGACGTGACCGGGACGCGCGACCGGCGTCACGACGTCCCGGTCTTCCCCGGCTAGCCACCGCCGGAAACGGCGGCCCGCTGCGGGCGCCCCTTCCGCCCGAGCCCCGCCACCCCGCCAGGGGTCCCCGGCCCCGCTCCGGCCCGCACCCGCCCCTCCGTCCGCCCCCGTCCCACGCACCGCGTGCCACTTACGCAGTCCCGTGAGCACCGTGCGTCCCGTGAGCACCGTGCGTCCCGTGAACCGCGCGGGCGCGCACCGCGTCACATGCAGTCCGCCTCGCATACTTCGGCAGTGCTTCTCGCACTGACCGGTTGACTCCACGAGGCCGTAGGCCCCCGGACGGCCGAAAGCCGTCGGTCCGTCCGGCCGGAGCCTCGTGGCAGGGGCCGGGCGATTCCCGTCGAGGGAAGGGAATCGTCCGCCCCGAGCCCTGAAGGGGCTGTTCAGAGGGCCCCACCGGGCCAACCCCAACCCGGTGGGGCCCTTCCCCGTGGCCCTCCTCCCGGCTCACATCCGGCACGGGGTGTCAGTGAGCCCGGCATCATGTGACAGGTATCACCGCTCAGGTGTGACCCTCGATTTAGGGGCCTCCTGCAAGCAGCGATAACCTGCGAGACGGACATGCCGCGCGCTCGGACACCGTGTGCGCCTCCCTTGTGACAGACACGGTCGGACGTCACGTTGCCCTCGCGGCACGCCCACGCAGACAACGAACCGCGAGATCACTGATAGGGACGGAAGCGCGTGGACCTGTTCGAGTACCAGGCGAGGGACCTCTTCGCCAAGCACGATGTACCGGTGCTGGCCGGTGAAGTCATCGACACGCCTGAGGCGGCCCGCGCAGCCACCGAGCGTCTCGGTGGCAAGTCCGTCGTCAAGGCCCAGGTGAAGGTCGGCGGCCGCGGCAAGGCCGGCGGCGTGAAGCTCGCCGCCACGGCCGACGAGGCCGTGGAGCACGCGACCAACATCCTCGGCATGGACATCAAGGGCCACACGGTCCACAAGGTGATGATCGCCGAGACGGCCCCGGAGATCCTGGAGGAGTACTACGTCTCCTTCCTCCTCGACCGTGCCAACCGCACCTTCCTCTCCATCGCGTCCGTCGAGGGCGGCATGGAGATCGAGGAGGTGGCGGCCACCCGTCCGGAGGCCGTCGCCAAGACGCCGATCGACGCCAACGAGGGTGTGACCCCCGAGAAGGCCCGCGAGATCGTCGCGGCCGCGAAGTTCCCGGCTGAGGTCGCGGAGAAGGTCGCCGACGTCCTCGTGACGCTGTGGAAGACCTTCATCGAGGAGGACGCCCTCCTCGTCGAGGTCAACCCGCTGGCGAAGGTCGCCTCCGGCGACGTCATCGCCCTCGACGGCAAGGTCTCGCTGGACGAGAACGCCGAGTTCCGTCAGCCGGGACACGAGGAGTTCGTCGACCACGCGTCGGCGAACCCGCTCGAGGCCGCCGCCAAGGCGAAGAACCTCAACTACGTCAAGCTCGACGGCGAGGTCGGCATCATCGGCAACGGCGCGGGTCTCGTCATGAGCACCCTGGACGTCGTCGCGTACGCCGGTGAGGCGCACGGTGGGGTCAAGCCCGCCAACTTCCTCGACATCGGCGGTGGCGCCTCCGCCGCCGTCATGGCGAACGGCCTGGAGATCATCCTCGGCGACCCGGACGTCAAGTCCGTCTTCGTCAACGTCTTCGGTGGCATCACCGCCTGTGACGAGGTCGCCAACGGCATCGTCCAGGCGCTCCAGCTGCTCGCGGACAAGGGTGAGGAAGTCACCAAGCCGCTGGTCGTCCGTCTCGACGGCAACAACGCCGAGCTGGGTCGCAAGATCCTCTCCGACGCCAACCACCCGCTGGTCCAGCGCGTGGACACCATGGACGGCGCGGCCGACAAGGCCGCCGAGCTCGCGGCTGCGAAGTAAGGGACGAGGGACTAAACAGCCATGGCTATCTTCCTCAACAAGGACAGCAAGGTCATCGTCCAGGGCATGACCGGTGCCACGGGCATGAAGCACACCAAGCTCATGCTGGCGGACGGCACCAACATCGTCGGTGGCGTGAACCCCCGCAAGGCGGGCACGTCCGTCGACATCGACGGCAACGAGATCCCGGTCTTCGGCACGGTCGCCGAGGCGATCGAGAAGACGGGCGCCAACGTGTCCGTCCTCTTCGTGCCGCCGGCCTTCGCGAAGGCCGCCGTCGTCGAGGCGATCGACGCCGAGATCCCCCTCGCGGTCGTCATCACCGAGGGCATCGCCGTCCACGACTCGGCCGCGTTCTACGCGTACGCCGTGTCCAAGGGCGACAAGACCCGGATCATCGGCCCGAACTGCCCCGGTCTCATCACCCCGGGTCAGTCGAACGCCGGCATCATCCCGGGCGACATCACCAAGCCGGGCCGCATCGGCCTGGTCTCGAAGTCCGGCACACTGACCTACCAGATGATGTACGAGCTGCGTGACATCGGCTTCTCGTCCGCCGTCGGTATCGGTGGCGACCCGGTCATCGGCACGACGCACATCGACGCGCTCGCCGCGTTCGAGGCCGACCCCGACACCGACCTGATCGTCATGATCGGCGAGATCGGCGGCGACGCCGAGGAGCGGGCCGCGGCCTTCATCAAGGAGAACGTGAAGAAGCCGGTCGTCGGCTACGTCGCGGGCTTCACGGCGCCCGAGGGCAAGACCATGGGCCACGCCGGTGCCATCGTCTCCGGTTCCTCCGGCACCGCCCAGGCGAAGAAGGAGGCCCTCGAGGCCGCCGGCGTCAAGGTCGGCAAGACGCCGACCGAGACGGCGAAGCTGGCCCGCGAGATCCTCGCGGCCGGCTGATCCCGGGCCGGCCGGGTGCCGGCAGGTCGCCGGTGGGCCCGCTCCCCTCGTGGGGGCGGGCCCACCGGCGTCTTCGGGCCCGGGCGGCTCACCCGGGCAGCGGGATCAGCCGCTGCGGCCCGTGCTGGATCCCGGACCGCAGCTTCGCGCGCAGTTTCAGCTCCTTGCCCGACAAGGTGCCCGGCGCCGCCCGGCGGGGGACCCCCTGGACCGTCTCCCCGGCGGGGACCGGGGGCTCGTACCGGGTGGGGGCGGTCCGTACCGTCAGCGCGGTCGCGCCGATGATCGCCACGGTGACCGCGATCGCCGCCCTGGTCCAAAAGCGCGCCCGCCGTTCGCCGCCCGCCCGTACGGCCGGCGGCCCGGCGGCGCGCAGCCGCTGGGCGGACGCCACCTCCGCCAGCCGCCGGTGCAGCTCCGCGGGCTTCGCCAGCCCGGGCAGGCGCGCCGCGACCGCCGCGCGGGCGTGCAGCAGCCGGCCGGCCGCCGCGGGGGTGCTCGCCTCCGTCTCGGCCGCGGTCTCCGGGAGGTCGAGGCCGACACCGTCGTAGAGGAGGAGCGTCCGGCGGTACGGCGCCGGGAGGGTCAGCAGGGTGTCCAGCAGCGCCCGGTCGGACGCGTCGGCCGGGGGCGGCTCCGGGTGGCGGTAGCGGGGGCGGAACCGGTGCCAGGGGGAGAGCGCGTACTCGTACGCCGTCGCCCGCACCCAGCCCGCCGGATCGGGGTCCACCGCCACCTCGGGCCAGCGCTGCCAGGCCAGTTGGAAGGCCCGCTCGACCGACTCGCGGGCGAGTTCACGGCGGCCGGAGAGAAGGTAGGTCTGCCGTACGAGGGCGGGGGCGCAGAACGCGTAGAGCGCGTCGAAGGCCTGAGCGGGGGTCAGGCCGACGGGGGCGGCCGTCGCCGCGGGCGGGGCCGGTTGCTCGTGCGGGGACACCGTCATCCGGGTGGGAGGCGCCGTCTCCTGGGTGTTCGTCACCTTGTCCGCCTTGACTGTCTTGGCCGCCTTGGCCGCCTTGGCCGTCTTGACTGTCGCGACTGTCCTGGTCAGTGAGGTCAGCAGATCCGCGTACGCCTCCCGTCCGGGGCCGCGCGGGGTCGTGCGGCCGGACTCCCACGCGCGCACCGTGCCCCGGGTGACACCGATCCGCCGGGCGACCTGAGCCTGCGTCAACGAGGCCGCCTCGCGCAGGTGTCGGCGTCGCTCCGGGGAGGGGAGCGGGGCAGGGGACCGCGTCACAGGAGGCCTCTTCGCCCGAAAAAGTACATAAACGTATATTGAGCGACACAGCGGTGGTTCGCCTGTTACGACGGGAAAGCGCGTGTCGTTGGGAGCATGACGGACGTGACCCAGATGACCGCTCGCCGACTGTCGTTGTCGCCCCTGCTCGGCCGGATGCGTGACCGATCCTCCGGGCTGGCCGCCGGCCTCCTGGGCGGGGCGCTCGCGGCCGGGCTCGGGCTCGCCTCGTTCGCCGTGCTCGTGATGGTGCTGTGGATCAGCTCGCCGTATCCCGACAGCGGGCCCGGCGGCGCGCTGCACGTCGCCGCCGCGCTGTGGCTGCTGGCCCACGGCGCGGAACTCGTGCGGGTGGACACGCTGTCCGGCGTGCCCGCGCCCGTCGGCGTCACACCGCTCCTGCTGCTCGCCCTGCCGGTGTGGCTGGTGTGGCGTGCGGGGCGCGACGCGGCGGACGAGGACGGCGTCGGGGACGGGGGCGCGCTGTTCGTGAGTCCGCGCACGGCGTGGACGGGCGTCGTCCTCGGCTACCTCGCCGTCGGGTCGGGCGCCGCCTGGTACGCCGCGGGCGGCGCGCTGCGGCCCTCGTGGGGGTGGACGGCGGTCTGCGTACCGGCGGTCGCCGTGCTCGCCGCCGGGGCCGGGGTGTGGTCGGCCCACGGCGGGCCCCGTGAGTCCGTGGACGGCGTGTTGCCGGTGCTCCCGGTGCTCCCGCGCGGTGTGCGGCGGCTCTTCGCCGGTGCGGAGGGCCGGGAGCGGCTCGAAGCCGCGGGGCGGGCGGCGGGGGCCGGCGCGGTCGCGCTGTTCGGCGGCGGGGCGCTGCTGGTCGCGGTGTCCTCGGTGTGGCACCTGGGGGCGGCCCGGGAGGCGTTCCTTCAGCTGACGGAGGGGTGGTCGGGGCGGTTCGCGGTGCTGCTGCTGTGCGTGGCGCTGGTGCCGAACGCGGCGGTGTGGGGGGTGGCGTACGCCGTCGGGCCGGGGTTCGTGCTCGGCACGGGGCACGTGGTGGCGCCGCTCTCGGCCGACCCGGCGCCCCTGCTGCCGCCGTTTCCGCTGCTGGCGGCGGTGCCGGTGCCGGGGGCGGGGGGCGGGGCGCCGTGGGGCTGGGCGGCCGGGGTGGTGCCGGTGGTCGCGGGAGTGACGGTGGGTGTCTTCGTGGCCCGGGCGGCGGGGCCCGGCCGTGGTCCTGGTCCTGGCCCCAGTCCCCGCCTCGGGTCCGGACCTGGGCCCCGGGGCGCCGCCGTCCCGTCCGTGCGGGGTGCCTGGTCGGTGCGGAGGACCGTGGGGGTCGTGGTGTCGGCGGGGGTGGGGTGCGCGGTTCTGACGGGGGGTCTCGCGGGGCTGTCCGGCGGGCCGTTGGGGGTCTCCGCGCTGGCGCGGTTCGGGCCCGTGTGGTGGCAGGTGGCTGGTGCGGTGGCGTTGTGGACCGTGGGGGTCGGGGTGCCGGTGGCCGTGGTGGTGCGGGGGTGGCGGTGCCGGGAGCGAGGGGTTCGGGAGGCGGGGGCGAGGGTGCGGCGGGGTGGGGTGGGGGGCGTGGGGGGTGCGGGAGAGGCTGAGCTGTACGACTTCTCGCCGGTGGGGCCGGTGGGGCCGGTGGGGCCGGTGGAGGTGCGTGAGCAGTCTCGACCTGCGGTCGCTGGTGGGGTGTCGGCGCCGGATGGGCCTGCCGCGCCTGTGGTGTCCTCGGCGATTGTTCCGCCCGGCGTGGATCCGGTGCCCGCCGTGCCCGCCGTGCCTGTTGCACCTGCGGTGCCTGCCTTGCCCGTGGTGCCCCCGGTGGATCCGGGGGCCTCCGATGAGCCCGGTGCCTCTGTCGAGTCCGTGGTTCCTGTTTCCCCGGAGGAGCCGGAAGAGGGGCCGGGGGGCCTGTGGCATGCGGACGCGGCTAGGGAGGTTCGGTGGGCTGCGTTGCGGGAGGCGGGGGAGGGTGAGGGGGGCTCGGTGGGGCGGTGAGCCCGGGAGGTTTCGCCCCCGCCGCCCCTTCCCTTCCCGTCCCCGGGGGCGCTGCCCCCGGACCCCCGGTTCGGCCCTGGCCGGGCCTCGTCCTCAATCGCCGGACAGGCTGGAAGAGCCCCGGCCGGGGTGGAAGAGCCCCCAGGCGCCCCCCGTCTGGGTCAGGTGTTGGCGCCCAGGATTGTTTTGAGTTCCTTCGGGAGCAGGTCGCTGCACGATTGTTTCGCCTCGTTGGTGAGGGCGTCGTTCGTGCAGGTGTAGTAGTCGCGGTAGACCAGCTGCGCGGTGAAGCTCGCGGCGACCAGGGCCAGGGCCAGGGACGCGGTGACCAGGCCGGTGACGGCCGCGGTGCGCTGCGGGCGGCCGGCGGGCTCCGCGGTCGGCGGGGCGTCCGGGGCCGGGGTGCGCGGCTTGGCGCGCAGGGCGCCGATGCCCCAGTTCAGGGCCAGCGCGCCGAGCAGCAGGGCCACGTAGGGCCAGCCGAAGAGCGCGAAGAAGAACGCCCACATGCCGCAGAGCAGGGCGTAGCGGGCCCGGCGCTGGGCGGGGTCCGTGGGGTCCCAGCGCTTGCCGGGGTCGGTGCCGGGGCCGCCGCCCTCGGGGTTGCCGCCGGGGCGCTCGCCGAAGCCGCCGGGGGAGCGGCCGGGCTGCCGGTCGCTCCACTGGCCGCCCCAGGGGGCCTGTCCGCCCTCGGGTCCGCCGTCGACCGGGTGCCGGGGCTGCCAGGGCCGGTCCGGGGTGCCCTCGGGCGGGGGTGCGAAGGGGTTGTCGTCCTCGGGGGGCGTGTTGTCGCCCGAGGGGGCGTCGGGGGGAGAGGCTGGGCGCTCTCGCAGCAGCACGGCGCCGCGCTCCCCTCCCTGTGGTGACTGCGGGGGGAGCGTGAGGAGTCGCAGACTGCGGTCCGGCATCAAGTGAGCGTCTTCCCCTACTGATCAGGACGGTGGGTCCGGGTGATCTTCGTGAGCTTGGCGTCGAGCCCGGGTCTGGCCGGTGTCGACCGGTATGGAGCTGGTACTTCCCTGCTGGGCCGTCACTTGGAGAACGCACCGCGTCGCCACCGCGTTCCCGGCCCCTGTCGCCCCAGACGCTACCTTCCGGCCACGCCCCCGTCCCGTGGGGGCCGCCCGGTGTGCCGGTATCGTTGCTGACGGTCGGCCGCTTCGTAGACTTCCCCGTATCCCGGGGCGCGAAGCATTCGTACGAATGTATAAACCGGCCGGACAGACGCTCCCCCGAGAAAGGGCCCCACCGTGGCCGCCAAGCCCGTGGCCAAGCGCCTCGTCGTGCTGGTCTCCGGATCCGGTACGAATCTCCAGGCGCTCCTCGACGCCATCGCGACCGCCGGTGCCGGGGCCTACGGCGCCGAGATCGTGGCCGTCGGAGCCGATCGTGAGGGCGTCGAGGGCCTCGCCCGTGCCGAGCGCGCGGGGATCCCCACGTTCGTGCGCAAGGTCAAGGACTACGGCAGCCGCGCGGAGTGGGACGCCGCCCTCGCCGAGGCCGTGGCCGGCCACGAGCCGGACCTCGTCGTCTCCGCCGGGTTCATGAAGATCGTGGGGAAGGAGTTCCTGGCGCGGTTCGGCGGACGGTTCGTCAACACGCACCCCGCCCTGCTGCCCAGCTTTCCCGGGGCCCACGGTGTGCGGGACGCGCTCGCGTACGGCGCCCGGGTCACCGGCTGCACCGTCCACTTCGTCGACGACGGCGTCGACACCGGCCCGATCATCGCCCAGGGCGTGGTCGAGGTCCGGGACGAGGACGACGAGAGCGCTCTGCACGAGCGCATCAAGGAAGTCGAGCGAAGGCTGCTCGTCGAGGTCGTGGGGCGGCTCGCCCGCAACGGCTATCGCATTGAGGGACGAAAGGTAGTTATCCAGTGACCGCCGACAGCACTGTCACGGCAGAGAGCGGCAAGCGGGGCATCCGTCGCGCGCTCGTCAGCGTCTACGACAAGACCGGTCTGGAAGAGCTCGCGCGCGGGCTGCACGAGAACGGCGTCGAGCTCGTCTCCACCGGGTCGACCGCCTCCCGTATCGCCGCCGCCGGCGTCCCCGTCACCAAGGTGGAGGAGCTCACCGGCTTCCCCGAGTGCCTGGACGGCCGGGTCAAGACCCTGCACCCCAAGGTCCACGCCGGCATCCTCGCCGACCTGCGCCTCGACAGCCACCGGCAGCAGCTGGACGAGCTGGGGGTCGCGCCGTTCGACCTCGTCGTCGTCAACCTCTACCCGTTCCGGGAGACGGTCGCCTCGGGGGCCTCCGAGGACGAGTGCGTCGAGCAGATCGACATCGGCGGCCCGTCCATGGTGCGCGCCGCCGCCAAGAACCACCCGTCGGTGGCCGTCGTCACCAGCCCGGCGCGGTACGGCGACGTCCTCGCGGCCGTACAGGGCGGCGGGTTCGACCTGGCCGCCCGCAAGCGGCTCGCCGCGGAGGCGTTCCAGCACACCGCCGCCTACGACGTGGCCGTGGCCTCCTGGTTCGCGTCCAGCTACGCGCCCGTGGACGAGTCGCGGTTCCCCGACTTCCTGGGCGGCACCTGGGAGCGCAAGAGCACCCTGCGCTACGGCGAGAACCCGCACCAGCCCGCCGCGCTCTACGTCGACGGCAGCGGTGGCGGTCTCGCCGAGGCCGAGCAGCTGCACGGCAAGGAGATGTCGTACAACAACTACACGGACACGGACGCCGCGCACCGTGCCGCGTACGACCACGCCGAGCCGGCCGTCGCGATCATCAAGCACGCCAACCCCTGCGGGATCGCCGTCGGCGCGGACGTCGCCGAGGCGCACCGCAGGGCGCACGCCTGTGACCCGCTGTCGGCGTTCGGCGGCGTCATCGCCGTCAACCGGCCGGTCAGCAAGGAGATGGCGGAGCAGGTCGCGGAGATCTTCACCGAGGTCATCGTCGCGCCCGGTTATGAGGAGGGGGCCCTGGAGGCCCTCACCAAGAAGAAGAACATCCGGGTGCTCAGGGCGCCGCAGGGTCCCGGGGGCGCCGTCGAGCTCAAGCCCGTCGACGGTGGGGCGCTGCTCCAGGTCACCGACCGGCTCCAGGCCGAGGGCGACGACCCGGCCAACTGGACGCTGGCGACCGGCGAGGCGCTCGACGCGGCCGAGCTGGCCGAGCTTGCCTTCGCCTGGCGGGCCTGCCGGGCCGTCAAGTCCAACGCCATCCTGCTCGCCAAGGACGGCGCCTCGGTCGGCGTCGGCATGGGACAGGTCAACCGGGTCGACTCGGCGAAGCTGGCCGTCGAGCGGGCGGGCGAGGAGCGGGCGCGCGGCTCGTACGCCGCCTCCGACGCCTTCTTCCCCTTCCCGGACGGGCTGGAGGTGCTGGTCGAGGCCGGCGTCAAGGCCGTGGTGCAGCCCGGCGGTTCGGTCCGTGACGAGCTGGTCGTCGAGGCCGCGAAGAAGGCGGGCGTGACGATGTACTTCACGGGGACGCGTCACTTCTTCCACTGATCCGCGCCCAGCGGCCGACGCGGCCCCGGCCCCCCTGCGACAGGGGGGCCGGGGCCGTCGTCCGTTCATCCGCGTTCCTGCGCCGTACGGCGCGCGCGTCAGTGGGTGCGGATCACGATGGAGCTGCACACCTTGTCGGCGAACGTCTGCTTCTTGGCGTCCCACGCCGGCCACAGCCAGCCCAGGTAGCACGCCAGGCTGTCCAGGAAGTGGGCCAGGCGGCGGACGAACGCCATGCCGACGCCGAGCGGCTGCCCGTCGGACTCGCGCACCAGGCGGATGCCCAGCGCCTTCTTGCCGACCGTCTGGCCGGTGCGGCCCTCCTGGATCAGCTGCCAGATGGCGAGGCCTATCAGGGCGAGGGCGCCGACCAGCATCAGGGCCGGGGTGTCCTTGCCGATGATGACGAGGGCGTACGGGACCGCGAAGACCAGCATGTCGACGAGCGTCCCGAGGAAGCGCTGGCCCCAGTTCGCGTACGGCGGCTGGGCGCCGTAGCCGGGCTGCTGGGGGTAGCCGTAGCCCTGCTGGGGGTAGCCCGGCTGCTGCGGGTAACCCGGGTGCTGCGGCTGGCCGTACCCCTGCGGGGGAACGCCCTGCGGCGCCTGCTGGCCGTAACCGGGCTGGCCCTGCTGGGGGTAGCCGTATCCGGGCTGACCCTGCTGGGGGTGCTGCGGCTGACCGTAGGGGTCGTTGGGCGGGCCGAAACTCATGGTGGATTTCCTCCGTTGCACAAAGCGGGGACGAGGCGGAGTGCGCGGAGGAACGTCTTCACATGAGCGGTTTGCCCCCCAACACCGACCGCATACTGCGGAATCCTATGCTTCTTGGCCGGGCATGGTCCTGTCCAGCCGCTTTCCGCAGGCTTTGTGCAAGTGCAACCTTGCCGATCTTGGCCGAAACCGCCGGCCGGGACCGCCGGGGAAAGTGGCCGGAAACGGGTCCGGCGCTGACCGGGTTCATCCGGATTGGAACCGGGGGGCCGTCATCCGGGAGGATGGGTCGCATGACCGCCCAGATTCTCGATGGCAAGGCCACCGCAGCCGCGATCAAGTCCGATCTGACCGCCCGGGTGGCGGCGCTGAGGGAGAAGGGTGTGACGCCCGGACTCGGCACGATCCTCGTCGGCACCGATCCCGGCAGCCAGAAGTACGTCGCCGGCAAGCACCGTGACTGCGCCGAGGTCGGTATCGCCTCCATCCAGCGCGAGCTGCCCGCCACGGCGACGCAGGAGGAGATCGAGGCGGTCGTCCGCGAGCTGAACGACGACCCGGCCTGCACCGGGTACATCGTCCAGCTCCCGCTGCCCAGGGGCATCGACGAGAACCGGATCCTGGAGCTCATGGACCCGGCCAAGGACGCCGACGGCCTGCATCCGACGAACCTCGGACGGCTGGTCCTCAACGAGCCGGCCCCGCTGCCCTGCACCCCCAACGGCGTGCTCACGCTGCTGCGCGAGTACGGCGTCGAGACCAAGGGCGCCGAGGTCGTGGTCGTCGGGCGGGGCGTCACCATCGGCCGCTCGATGCCGCTGCTGCTGACGCGGCGCAGCGAGAACGCCACGGTGACCCAGTGCCACACCGGCACACGGGACCTCTCGGCGCATCTGAAGCGGGCCGACATCGTCGTCGCGGCGGCGGGCTCCGCCCATCTGATCAGGGCCGAGGACGTCAAGCCGGGCGCCGCCGTCCTGGACGTGGGCGTCTCGCGCAGCGCTGAGGGGAAGATCGTGGGCGACGTCCACCCGGACGTGCGCGAGGTGGCGGGCTGGATCTCCCCGAACCCCGGCGGCGTCGGCCCGATGACCCGCGCCCAGCTGCTCGTCAACGTGGTGGAGGCGGCTGAGCGCAGTGTCGACTGACAGCACCGCCGGCCGCACCGACGAGACCGTCGACCCCACGGGGACGGACGGCTCCGGCGCCACCACGCCACCCCCCGCGGACGGCAGCGAACGCACCGGTCGCACCCACCACGCCGACGACGACACGGCATCCGCCGCAGATGCCGGCGACCGAGTCGAACGTGACGGTCGCACCGGACCCGGCGGCGGTGCCGATGGTGCCGATGGTGCCGGGGACGGTTCCGGCGACGTCGATGACGTCGACGACATCGAGGTGCGGGATCCGATCAGTGCGCCCGATGTGGACGGGGTGCCGCGTCGGGCGACGCGCCGTTTCCCGCTGTTCACCCGGGACACCGCGCGTCCGGAGGGCGGCGGACGGGCCGCGCCCGGCGACGCGCTGGCCGCCCGGCAGTGGCCGATCATCCTCGTCCTGGGCATCGTGGCGCTCGGCCTGCTGGTGACCGCGCTCGACGTGTTCCGGATCGGCACGATCCTGATCGGTGTCGGACTGCTGGTCGGCGCGGTGCTGCGCTGGCTGCTGCCCGGCGTCGGCATGCTCGCCGTCCGCTCCCGCTTCACGGACATCGTGACCTACACCGTGCTGGGCGCCGCGATCGTCCTGCTGGCGCTGATGGTGCAGCCCAACCCGTGGCTCCAGATCCCGTTCCTGAAGGACACCCTGCACTTCACCGTCAGCAGCTGAGCCCACGCGGCACACGGCGGTACGGCGGCCCGTCCTCATCCCCCGAGGAGGACGGGCCGCCGACGCGCTCCACGTTCCACCCTCGCGAACCGCCCCTTCAACAGCTGTCCTTCCGCTGTGGCACGGAAGTGACCGTTCCGCCACGGTGTGCGCGCCCCGCCACAGCCGTCCCCGCCGCGGGAACCGTCCGGCCGCCGTGCGTCGTCCCCCCAACGGACCGAGGGAAAGGTGGGCGCGATGGGCGCGTGGCAGCCGCTGCCGGACGGGCTGCCGTCGGAGGTCCGGCACTTCGTCGAGCAGCTGCGGCAGCTCAAGGACGCCACGGGCCTCAGCCTGGCCGCGCTCGGTGCGCGCACCGCGTACAGCAAGTCCTCCTGGCAGCGCTATCTCAACGCCGTTCAGCCGCCGCCGCGGCACGCCGTCGCCGCGCTGTGCAGGGTGGCGGGGCTGTTCGGCGCGGAGGCCGAACGGCACTTCGTGCGCTGGGAACTGGCCGTGGAGGCCTGGCCCCGGCCGGCGCCGGTGAGTCCTGCCGAGGACTTCCGGGGCGAGGCGTACCGGGAGGATCCGACGGTTCCCTGGTGGGACCGTCAGGAGGCCGCCGCACCGGCCCCGCACCGGCCGGCCGGACGTCTCCTGCTCTGCGCGGTCGTGCTCCTGCTGGTCCTGCTGTGCACCGCGGTGGGAGGAGCGATCGTCTTCGGGTGAGGCGGGTGCGCCGGGCGGGTGCACGCCCGGCGTCCGGGGGACGGATCACGGGGCACGGGTCCGGGCCCTCCCGGCACCGGACCGGCATGGCCGTGGGGGAATGGGCGGAGGGAGGGGAGGGGACCGATGCCACGTCGGAGGGCGCTGCCGGACGGGCTCGACCCGAGGGTGGCGGAGTTCGTCGAGCAGCTGCGGCGGACCGTGGAGCGTTCGGGGCTGGGGGTCGCGGAGCTGGCCGAGCGCACGGGGTACGGCAGGCCGTCCTGGGAGCGGTACCTCGACGGCAGGCTGCTCGCTCCCAAGGGCGCGGTCGTGGCGCTGGCCGAGGTCACGGGCACGCCCGTCGACCGACTGACGACCATGTGGGAGCTGGCGGAGCGGGCCCGCAACCGCGCCGGGGCGCGGCACGAGCAGGCCACAGGGGCCGTCCCGGTCACCCCGGCGCGGGGCGCCCCGGGGGAGTCCGATCCGGGGGAGTCCGGCCCGGGGGAGTTCGGCCCGCCGCCCGGGGAGCCGCGACGCACGGGGCGGGGCCGCGCGGCCGGTCCCGGGCCCGGCTCCGGGCGGACGCCGATGCTGCTCGCGGGTCTCGTGGGCGTGGCGGCGGTCGTCGCGGGAGGAGTCTTTTTGCTCGGCGGCGGAGGAGGAGGGGGTCCGCAGCGGACGGGGGGCGGCGGCGCGCCGTCCTCGCCCGGGCCGGCCGCTCCGAGCGCGCCCCCGCCCTCCGGAGTGCTGTGCACGGGCTCCGCGTGCACGGGCCGGGACGCGGAGGAGACGGGCTGTGCCGACTCCCGCGCCGTGACGGCGAAGACCGCGACCGTGGGGACCACGGTGGTCGAGGTGCGGTTCAGCGGTACGTGCGGGGCGGCATGGGGCCGGATCACCGGGGCCGTGCCGGGCGACTCGGTGCGGGTGACCGTGGGTTCCGTGCGGGAGACCGGCACGGTCACGGCGGCCTCGGACACCCTCGCGTACACCCCGATGGTGGCGGTGCGCGCCGCGGCGGACGCGACGGCGTGCGCGGTCCTGGCCTCCGGGGAGCAGGGGTGCACGCCCTGACCGACGGCCGCCGGTGCGGGGCCCGGGACCCGCACCGGCGGGGGAAAAGCGCGCGCACAGGAATACCCGCCTCCACCGGGGGAACGCGCAACGTACCCCCACGGGATGCCGGCACGACCCGGTTCCCCCCGACGGCGGCCGCCCGGTTCCACCTCTCCCGGACCGGCGGTCGCCGCTTTCCGCGCGGACTCCGGTGGCGGGACCCGGCGCCGGGGGCACTCTGTGGGGTGGGCCACACAGCCCCGGCCGTCCGCGGTCCCGGAGGCGCGATAGCCTGACCGCTGGTCGGATCTCTTGATACCAAGAGATCGATCATTTGTACGTCCCACCCGGGGCAGGGACGCCCCACCGACAGCTGTCATACGGAGAACGCCATGACCCGCACTCCCGTGAACGTCACCGTCACCGGCGCGGCCGGCCAGATCGGTTACGCCCTGCTCTTCCGCATCGCCTCCGGCCAGCTGCTCGGCGCGGACGTGCCGGTCAAGCTGCGCCTGCTGGAGATCACCCCCGCGCTGAAGGCCGCCGAGGGCACCGCCATGGAGCTCGACGACTGCGCGTTCCCGCTGCTCCAGGGCATCGACATCAGCGACGACCCGAACGTCGCCTTCGACGGCGCCAACGTCGCCCTCCTCGTCGGCGCCCGCCCGCGCACCAAGGGCATGGAGCGCGGTGACCTCCTCGAGGCCAACGGCGGCATCTTCAAGCCGCAGGGCAAGGCCATCAACGACCACGCCGCGGACGACATCAAGGTCCTCGTCGTCGGCAACCCGGCCAACACCAACGCCCTGATCGCCCAGGCCGCCGCCCCGGACGTACCGGCCGAGCGCTTCACCGCGATGACCCGCCTGGACCACAACCGCGCGCTGACGCAGCTCGCGAAGAAGACGGGTTCGACGGTCGCCGACATCAAGCGCCTGACCATCTGGGGCAACCACTCCGCCACCCAGTACCCGGACATCTTCCACGCCACGATCGCCGGCAAGAACGCCGCCGAGACCGTCAACGACGAGAAGTGGCTGGCCGAGGACTTCATCCCGACCGTCGCCAAGCGCGGTGCGGCCATCATCGAGGCGCGCGGCGCGTCCTCCGCGGCCTCCGCCGCCAACGCGGCCATCGACCACGTGTACACCTGGGTCAACGGCACGGCGGACGGCGACTGGGCCTCCATGGGCATCCCCTCGGACGGCTCCTACGGCGTCCCGGAGGGCCTCATCTCCTCCTTCCCGGTCACCACCAAGGACGGCGCGTACGAGATCGTCCAGGGCCTGGACATCAACGAGTTCTCCCGCGCCCGCATCGACGCGTCGGTGCAGGAGCTGGCGGAGGAGCGCGAGGCGGTCCGCGCCCTCGGCCTCATCTGATCCCGCGTCACCGCTGATCCCGCGTCACCACTGATCCCCGGGCCGCCTCCGCGGCCCGGGGATCAGTGCGTCCGGGTCCGCACGACCCGCTCCGCGAGGTCGACGAACATGTTCAGGGTCGGCGTCCGCAGCCCGCTCAACTCCCGCTCCTGGAAACGCGAGGAGCTCAGCGCCCGGTCGTAGGGGACCGCGACCACCTGGTTCACGCTCACCCCGACACGGGTCGCCAGACCGGCCGGCACCCGCCGGGCGGACGGCCCCTCGACCTCGGTGACGACGACGATCGCCTCGTCGGCCAGCCGCCAGCGGCGGGCGGCGCGCAGCCGCTCCAGGACCTGGCGGGCGGCGGTGAGGAACCAGTCGGCGGTGCCGCAGCACAGGATCAGCCGGTCGGTCAGGTCCAGTACGGCGTCCGCCGAGTCGTCGAGCCGCTGCGGGGCCCAGTCGGTGAGCACGAAGGAGTAGAACGGCTCCGTCCGGGCCAGCACGTGTTCGTAGGCCTGGGCGTGCACCAGGTTGGGGTTCGCGTGACCGGACGGGTGCGCGGCCACCTCCAGCCCGGACGGCAGCCGGGTGGTGAGGGCGCGGACCTCGTCGTAGGACGGATCGGCGGAGAGTCCCGCGAGGTCGCGCACGGTGGCCGGGTTGCGGTCCGTCAGGAAGCGTCCCAGGGCCCCCTCGTGGGCGGCGCCGTCGAGCGCGAGGACGGGTTCGCCGCGGACCGAGGCGAGCAGCGAACCGAGCACCATGGTCGTGGTGGCCCGCCCGCTGTAGTGGTAGGCGCCGACGACCGTGAGGCGCCTGCCGTGGCTCAGCGGCGCCCGCAGCCGGGCCAGCCGGGCCTCCGCCTCGCGGCGGGCGGTGCCGAAGCGCGGCGGCCGCAGGGGCCCGGGCAGACCGGGGCCCGACGGCGCTCCGGGTCCGGCCGGCGGCAGGGCGAGCGGGACGCGTTCGGTGGGCAGGGCGTTGACCGCGGCGGCCGGGGGGACGGTGCGGGTGACCCGGGACTGGGCGATGTAGCGGGCCAGCACGTCGGCGACCTCGGCGGCGGTGGGCCGCTCGGCCGGGTCCGGTGACAGGCACCGCAGGACGCGCCGCCGCAGCTGCCGCCAGGTGTCGCCCTGCCACAGGTGCATGCCCTCGGGGCGGCCCGGCAGCTCCCAGCCCGCCTTGCTGCTGACGATCTGGAGCAGCTCGCCCAGCGCGCGCACGTTGTCCTCGGGGGTCGGCGGCGGTCCCGTCCCCGCGTAACCGCCGTCCACGGCGCAGTCGGAGAGGTCCGCGAGGACGACCGACCTGCGCAGCACGTGGATGTGCTCGGCGTTGAGGTCCGCGAGGACGATCCCGTGCAGGTGGCACAGGGCCAGTGCGCCGGCGAGGTGCCAGCCGACGACCAGCGCGGTGATCTTGTCGAAGGGGGCGCGGCCCTCCGCGTGGGCTGCGTTGAAGATCTCCGCGAGCCGGGGCGCGCCGGGCTGCTGCGGGCCCTCGCCGACCGGGGCGACCGCCAGCCAGGGCGGCCGGTCCCCGAGCCCGGTGGAGAGCAGCGCGGGGGCGTACTGGCCGCCCAGCCGGCGCAGCGCCTCCGCCTCGGCCGCGAGGGCGTCCCCGGCCGGGTGGTCGGGGCGCGGGGTGCGGACCAGGGCGTGCGCGCCCCGCGCGTCGACGGCGTCGTACTCCACGGTCCGCCGCAGCCGCCGGCGCCGCAGCAGCCGGTACGGTCCGAGGCGCCGGGGGTCGTCCTCCAGCAGCGAGGTCCAGCCGTCCGGCGATTCGGCGTTCGCGCCGCGCCCCGCCCCCAGCCCCTGGGCCTCGCGTTCGAAGGACACCCCGAAGCGGGTGAGCAGCCGCCGTTCGACACGGGTGAACGGGCGGCTGCTGCCCGGGAGGCGGGCCGTGCCGTCCGGGTGGGCGAGCCAGGCGGGGAAGTCCGGCGAGTGCCCGGCGAGCTGTTCCAGACGGCGTCCGATGCTCCGGCTGGTCCTGAGCAGCTCGGCCTGCGGGACGGCGTCCAGGAGCACCAGCCGGGAGGTGTCGGTGAAGTCGAAGACCTGGTGCTTGGCGGGCAGCGGACCCGGCACCGGCGCCGGGTGCGGCCGCATCAGCCCGCCGAGGAAGACCTCCGCGAGGTGGGAGGTCCGCGCCCGCCACGGGACGGCCGTCTGCACGAGCCGCATGACCGGCACGGTCAGCGGCGACACGGCCGCGAGGTGCGCCGCGAGCCGGTACGCCTCCGGGGTGGCGGCGTCGCGGAAGTGCTGGGCGTCGCCCGGGCCCGGGGAGGGGCCGCCCGCGCCGGGCCCCGGCCGCGCAAGCAGGGACAGCGGGGCCGTGGTGCCGGGGGAGGCGAGGAGGTGGGCCCAGCCGCGCAGGGAGGCCGCCGTCGGTTCCAGGACCGGCACCGGTACGCCGTCGAAGGCGGCGAGCTCGGCCGGGAGGACCGGGTCGGTGATGTCCCAGGACGTGTTGGCGCCGCCGATGCGCCGGGTGGTGGCCTGCCAGCGTTCGGCGCGGATGCCGGACCCCTCCCACAGGTCGGGCGGCAGGGTGTGCAGGACGGCGGTGGGTCCGCGGGAGGCCCACTGCGACAGCAGCCGGTGCAGGGCGCCACTGCGCCAGGAGGCGCCCATGCCGTCGCTGACGACGAGGACCAGGGTGTGTCCGGACGGGTCGCTGACGGCGCTGAGGGGCACGGGTGTGCTGTCGTGCCGGAAGGGCCGCGCGTGCAGCCGGGGCTGCCGTGCGCTGCGGGTGTCGAGGCCCAGGACGCGGCTGGTGGCGAAGGCGCCGAGACGTTCGAGGAGGGTGCGCAGTTCGGCGCCGAGCCGGTGCCACAGCAGCATCGACAGGCCGTCGTCGACGAGCAGCACCAGATGCAGCCACCGCTCCTGCACGGGCCGTTGCACCACGTCGGACAGCCGTGTCTCGGCGAGTTCGGCGGCGGTGCGTTCCTCGTCGATCTCCAGGCGGTGCGGGCTGGGGTGGCGGCGGCGCAGCGGCCGCAGCGCGCGGCCCAGCGCCAGTTCGGCCGCCAGGGCCTTGTTCTCGGGGATCCGCACGGGCATCGCCCGGTCGGGCTCGCCGCCCTGGCGCAGCCGGATGTCCGGCACCGGCGGGGGCGCGGGGCGGGCCGACCCGTGGAGGGCGGGGGCGGTGAGGTCCGGCAGGTCCGGGTCGCCGGGGTCCGGTGCGGGCGGCTGCGGAGCGGGCTCACCGGCTCCGGGCGCGGGCGGTCCGGTGTCCTCCGGTCGCCCGGCGGGGGAGGGCGGGGCGAGCGCGGTGGCGGCTGCGGCGGGCAGCGTCCGGGCCAGCCACAGCACGTCGAGCACCTGGTCGGCGTCCAGTTCGTGTCCGACGGCCCGCAGCACCCGCAGGGCCTTCGCGAGCCGCGCGCCCGCCTCCCCGGCCCCGGGCGTGCCCCCGGCCCGGCTCTCACCCCCGCTCACCGAACCCCCGCTCACCGCATCCCCCTCACGGTCGTCTCACATCGCGCCGGTGAGCTGGTGCAGTACGGCGTCCAGGAGGCCCTCCGCGTCGAGGTCGACCCCTCCGGTGCGCAGGAACACGGCGTTGAGCAGCTGGTCGGTGGCGAGTTCGCCGGGCGCCCGGCGGCGCAGGAACGCGTCGATCAGGTCGTCGGCCTCGCGCAGCGCCTCCTCGCCGAGGTGCGCGCTGACGATGGCCCGCAGCCGTGCCTCGTCGGGCACCGGCAGGTCGAGCCGGACGCAGCGGCGCAGGAAGGCGGGCGGGAAGTCGCGTTCACCGTTGCTGGTGATGACGGCCACCGGGAACTCGGCGCACTGGACCCGGCCCCGGCGCACGGTCACCGTGCCCCGGTGATCGGCGGTCTGCACCTCGACCTCGGCCATGTCCTCGGGCAGCCGGGTCAGTTCGGGGATGTCGAAGTACCCCTCCTCGAACACGGTGAGCAGGTCGTTGGGCAGGTCGACGTCGCCCTTGTCCATCTCGTCGATGAGCAGGGCGCGGGGGGTCGCGGAGGGCACCAGCGCGGTGCCGAGCGCGCCGAGCCGGATGAACGTCCCTATGGACGGCTCGCGTTCGCCCCGGTCCCGGCTGAGGGTGGTCTCGCGCAGCCGTCCGATCGCGTCGTACTGGTAGAGCGCCTCGCGCACGGTCGACCGGCTGTTGATGGACCAGCGCAGCAGTTCGCCGAGCCGCAGTTCGTGCGCCACGGCACGGGCCAGCGAGGACTTGCCGGTGCCGGCCGGGCCGGTGACCAGCAGCGGGCGGCGCAGATGCAGTGCGGCGTTGACCACGTCGGCGTGCTGCGGCTCGATCAGGTAGGGCAGTTCGGGGCGGACGGCCGGTGTCGGGCTGAAGCGGCGCCACGGCGGTGCCGAGGGCAGGGCGACGGCCCGCGGGACACCGTCACCGCGGAAGAGGCGCCAGCCGGCGCCCGCCTCGGGGTCCTGTGCGGAGGTCATGGGCTCTCCTGGGGCTCGGTCAGGTGCAGCCGGGGCACCGTGCGGTCGGCGTCCGCCCAGGCGAGGACCGGGCGGCCGGGGAACTCGGGGGCGCGGGTCCCCCTGGCGTTGGCCCGGTAGACACGGACCCCGTCGGGCAGTTCACGGGTGGCGACCTCCGCCATGTGCCGTACGACGTGGGACGGCGTGGAGGAGGGGGCCGAAGAGGGAGACGCGGTGGAGGCCGCCGAGGATGACACCGCCGCCGAGGAGGACCCCGGAGAGGACGCCGAGGGCGACCCCGGCGAGGGGGCGGAGGGGGCCGCCGCGGCCGGGGACGACGTCTCGCCGGCGCCGTTCCCGCGGTCCCACACGACCACCGGTATGCCCACGGCCAGGCAGATCTCGACGATGGTCTCGCGCGGGCCCGCGGGGACGTCGACGGAGACGCGCACGGTGTCCAGTCGGCCCATGAGCTCGTAGTAGATCTGGTGCGGGTCCTGGGCCGGGTCCGACACGACCAGCGTCTCCCCGGAGTCGAGCTGCCTCCACCGCTCGCGCCAGTCCGGGAGGAACCGCTCGTGCCGGCGCAGCAGTTCCGGGCAGTGCACCACCAGCGGGAACTCCACCCCGAGCACCCCCGGCACGACCTCGCCGGGCGCCTGCGCGGCCCATTCGTCCACCGGGAGGTTGAGGTCGCCGCGGTCCACGAGGACCTCGACCAGCGGCCTGGCCCCGTCGGTCACCGACGGCGCGAGGGACTCCAGGACGCGCAGCAGCTCGCGCGCCGCCCCCGACGCCGAGTACGTGGCCGAGCTGTCGACCGTCATCTGCCGCGGCCCGGTGCCCTCGTCGCACCACACGCGCAGCCGGTGCCGCCCGCTCCCGGCCCGCGTCACCCGGGCCAGGACCCGCACCCGCCGCGACCCGCCGCGCAGCATCCGGGCCCAGTCCCCGGCGTCGGAGCGCCGCTCGCGCAGCGCCGCCGGCGGGATGCCGAGCCGTACGGCCACCGCGTCCGACCACAGCCTCAGGTCGGCCTTGCGGGGCTGCGGACACAGGGCGGCGACGTACTCGACGACCCGCAGCAGCGCCGGGACCCGGGGGCCGCCGTCGTCGGAGTGGCCGTCGCCGGGCAGGGTCTCCAGGCGGTCGAGGACGAGGTCCAGGCTGTCCGCGTCGGCCGGTACCGCGACCCGTTTCGTCGCCTCGCGCACCGCCTCGGGGAACCGTGCGAGGACGGGCCTGTCGATCCGGCGCAGCACCTGGTGCAGCCGCCGGTGTTCGCGCGGCGCGAGCAGCAGGGGGGTGTCCGTGAGCCGTCCGGCGACCAGCACCCGGTCGGCGGACCTCGGGTCCCTGGGCCGCAGGATCTCCACCAGCGCGGGCAGCGCGCGCGGATGGCCGACCAGGAAGTCCGCGAACTCCTCGACGGTGGGCGGGGTCACCGGGCTGCCCGGCGCGAGCCCGCACTCGTGCGCGAGCTGACGGGCGGTGTCGCCCAGCGTGTACGGCGACGCGAGGGCGTTCCTGAGCGCCGTGACCAGCATGCCGTGCGCGGGGTCGTCGGACTCGGCGCCCTCGCCGTCCGCGCCCGGCCGGGCTCCCGGACCGCACGCGTCGTCCGGGCCGAGGGCGCCGAGCGGACGCAGTTCCGCCTCGACCCGCTGCCAGGGGATGCCCCAGCTGCGCCGGATCAGATGCTGCGGGTCGGGCGGCAGACGGGCCCCGTCCGGACCGCACGGGGGCATGAAGTGGGCGGCGACGAGTCCTACGACGGCCCCGTCCTCCTCCGACCAGAGGGGACCCCCGCTGTAGCCGGGGCCCACGGCCATCCCGGTGCTCTTGCCGTCCAGGTAGCCGATCGGGCCGTCCAGCGCGGCGACCTCCAGGTCCGCGAAGGTCGCGCCGTGCCCGCTGCCGTGCCAGGCCCGCACCTTCTGCCCGGGCGTCATGGCCCTGCGGGGAGCGGGTGCGGGGACGCTGCCGAGCGGTGCCTCGATCCGGAGCACCGCGAGATCGCCCAGCCACTCGCCGTCGCCGTCCCGGACCGCCCCGCCGTCCAGGGCGCGCGGGGCGATCCAGTGCACCACGCGCGCCGGGTACCGCGTGGTCCGCGACGGCCCGTCCAGCGCGACGAGCACGTCGTCCAGCCTCGGTGTCCGGGTCTCGAAGAGCGACCTGCCCAGGGCGTCGTTGACCACGTGCGCACAGGTCAGGACCGTGTCGATGCCGAGCACGACCGCCGCGCCCGCCGTCCTGCCGTCCGCCGGCCGGCGCACGGAGACCACGCGTGATCCCGCCTCCGCGTCGCCGGGCGTCCCCATGGCCCTGAACCAGCCCATGGGTCACTCCGTGCCGGGGGCCGGTCTCCAGCCGGCGGTCACCGTGAGGTGCGCCTGACCGCTCCCGCCCACGATCCCGAGCTTCAGGTCCTGCCCGATCTGCACGCCGAAGGTGACGCTCAGCTCGGCCGGCGGGTCCGGCACGGCCGAGACGACGTCGTGCACCTCTTGCAGCAGCGGCCCGAGCGGTCTGAGCGCGTTGCGCAGCGCCCCCGCCGCGAAGCTGGCCACGGCGGCGCCGCCGGTGGCCACGGGGACTGCTCTGCCCATGCCCTCGGGGAGGTCGGCACTGCCGTCCGGAACGGGGGCGGCGGGCGTCAGGACGAACCTGACGGGCGTGCCGTCGTCCAACTCGGTCACCGCGCTCATCGGTTCGGCCACGCCGCCATTGTGATCGACGAGACGAACACGGACCAGACCGCCTCGTCGAACACCAGCGCCCCCCGTTCGGGCGCCTTGCTGTCCCGCACGGGGACGAAGGGGGTGCCTTCGGCGACCTCCAGGCACGCGCCGCCATCCGGGTTGCTGTAGCTGGACTTGCGCCACGTGACGTTGCTCAGATCGATGGCTCGCACGGCACTTCCTCCAACATCCGCATCATGAACTTCCGTGAATCGGCCGGGGAAAACGCCAGGTCACGCATCGCATCGTAGCGCCGCAGCAGTCTCTCAACTGCCCCTGTTTCCTCGATGAGTTCACCCCGGTGGGCGTTCTCGGCGTACGCGACCGTGCTGCCGTCCAGCAGCCGCAGGAACATCATGTCGGTGCTGACCAGCCCGTACAGGCCGGCGCTGTGGGGCAGTACCTGGAGCGTGATGGCCGAGCGCTCGGATGCCGCCAGCAGGTACTCCAGTTGTTGCCGCCACTCCCGCGGGTCCCGCAGGGAGGTCCGCAGCACCGCCTCGGAGAGGATGGCCCGGAACGGTGGTGCGTCCTCTCCTTCCAGCAACTTCCGCCGTCCGGTGCGGGCTTCGACCTGCTGGTTCAGTTCCGTCCCCACGAGCCCACCCAAGGTGAGCACCTCACGGGCGTAACCCGGGGTCTGCAACAGGCCATGGACGGTGCTCACGGCGTAATGCCACAAGCTCACCGCCTCCGCCTCCAGCACCATGTACCGCCGGTACTGCTCGCGGAACTGGCTCGGGTCCGCCAGGGCCAGTTCCCACAGGGTCAGCAGCAGGCCCGGCGTGCCGTAGTGCTGGTCGAGCGCCTCGACGATCTCGGGGCTGCCCAGTGACTCGCCGCTCTCCATCTTGCCGAAGGTGGACGGGTCCCAGCCGAGCCGCTCGCCGAGCCGGCGCAGGCTCTCCCCGCGTGCGCCGCGCAGCAGCCGCAGCTCCTCGGCGAACCGGCGGCGCGGTTCCTGGCTCCGCCCGGTGACCGCTCGTCGCGACGGCATGACGTACTCCTCCCCGTGACGCCCTGGACACGCAGCGTAGTCCAGGCTCCTCGTCCGGGTCAGGCGTTCGGCCGGGTCAGGCCGCCGGCTCCCGCACGGGGGGCCGCGCGTCCGTCGTCGTGGGGGCGGGCCGGGACGCTTCGCGCAGGCCGGTCACGACGAGGGCGGTCGCGGCGAGGACGAGCACGGCGACGGTGCGCAGGGCCGGGCCCATGCCGGCCGTGAAGCCGGTGTGTCCGGCGAGGACCGTGCCGGTCACCGCGACGCCCAGGGCCGCGCCGATCTCGCGGGCCGAGGTGCCGAGACCGGAGCCGAGGCCCGCCTGATGGTGGGGCAGCGAGGTGACGGCACCCAGGGTGAGAGCGGGCATCGACAGGCCCGTGCCCGCCGAGATGACCAGCAGCCAGCAGGCGTAGACCGCGTAGGGCGTACCGGCGTCCACGGTGGACGCGCCGAGCAGACCCAGGCCGACGAGGGCGAGGCCGCCGCCGATGACCGGGCGCGGGTGCGCCGACCAGCGGGCGGCCAGTTTCGGGACGACGGCCATGCCGGTGATCAGCGGGACGATCGCGAGGCCGGTGACGGCGGGCTCGTAGCCCTTCACCTCTTGCAGGTACTGCGAGTTCACGAAGAACAGGGCGAACAGGCCGAAGAACCCGGTGGTCAGGCCGAGGCTGGTCGCGCGCAGCCGGGGGGAGCGGAACACGCGGGGGTCGAAGAGGGGGGCGGGGGAGCGCAGGGCCAGGGCGGTGAAGAGGGCGATCAGGAGGGCGCCCGCGCCGAACGCGCCCAGGATGCGCGGGGATCCCCAGCCGTGGCCGGGCCCCTCGATGATGCCGAAGAGGACCGCGACCAGCCCGGAGGTCAGGAGCAGGGTGCCCAGCGGGTCGGGGTTGCCGTGCGGGGAGCGGTCGGTGCGCGGGGTGGTCAGTGCCACGGCGAGTGCCAGCAGGGCCGCCAGCGGGACCATCGCGCCGAACAGCGCCCGCCAGGTGAGGAACTGGCCGACCAGGCCGCCGCCCAGGTTGCCCGCGAGGCCGCCGAGGCCCAGGGCGAGCGTCCAGGACGCCATGGCCTGGGCCCTGTGCCGCGGCCCCGCGAGGTGGACGAGGATCGACATGGTCGCCGGGGTGATCAGGGCCGCGCCCGCCCCCGAGACGCCCCGGCCCGCGATCAGCACGGCCGGGTCGGGTGCGAAGGCGCTGGTGGCGGCGCCCGCGGCGAACAGGGCGAGGCCGGTGAGCAGGGCGCCCTTGCGGCCGTACCGGTCGCCGAGCGCGCCCGCCGGGACCAGCAGACCGGCGAAGGCGATGACGTAGGCGTCGACGGTCCACAGGATCTCGGTGGGGGAGGGGTGCAGGGACGACGAGGCCAGTTGCGGGATGAGGAGGTTGATGGCGGCGACCATGCTCTGCGCGACCAGCACGCAGGCGCACAGCGCGAGGAGGGTGGACCGTTTCAGGGCGTGCGAGGGCACGGCTCCTCCAGGGGAGCTCGTCGGGGTGGGATGCCCTTTCACCGTAGGCTCGGTCCCGACCTGCTTTCCAGTGCAACCTTTGCAAGGGGTGAGTGCGTGTGACGCAATCCGCGGGCGGACCGCCGGGGGTGGACCTGAACCTTCTGGTGGCGCTGGACGTGCTGCTGGAGGAGCAGAGCGTGCAGGGGGCCGCGAGGCGCCTGCACCTGTCGGAACCGGCGATGAGCCGCACCCTCGGCAGGATCCGCAAGGCGCTCGGGGATCCGGTCCTGGTGCGGGCCGGGCGGCGGATGGTGCCGACGCCGCGCGCCCTCGCCGTGCGGGCCGAGGTGGGCGCGGTCGTGGAGCGGGCGCGGACCCTGTTCGCGCCGGCCGGGGCCACCGACCTCAGGACGGTGACCCGCACCTTCACCATCCTCGGGCACGACGCCATCGCGGCCGCCCACGGCCCGTACCTCTACGCGCGCGCCGCCGCCGAGGCCCCCGGTGTCCGCCTGCGCTTCCTGAGCGAGAGCCACATCGACGCGCCGTTCCTGCGCGAGGGCACCGCGGACCTGGAGGTGGGGGTCATCGACTCGACCGCCCCCGAGGTGCACCGCGAACCGCTGCACGAGGACCGCATGGTGGGGGTGGCCCGCGCCGGACACCCTTTGCTGGAGGGCGAGTTGACGCCCGAGCGGTACGCCCGCGAGGCCGACCACATCATGGTGTCGAGGCGCGGCCGGCTGCACGGGCCGGTCGACGCCGCGCTCGCCGAACTCGGTCTGCGGCGGCGGGTGGTGGGGGCCGTGGGCTCGCTGCCCGCCTCCCTCTTCGTCATCCGTGACACCGACCTCGTGGGCCTCAACACCGCCTGGGGCCGGCCGCTGGCCGAGAGCCTCGGCCTGGTCCCCTTCGAGGTGCCGCTGCCGCTGCCCCCGCTGAGTCTCGGCATGGCCTGGCACCCGCGCCACGACGCCGACCCGGCGCACGCCTGGCTGCGGGGCGCCGTGCGGGACATGGCCGCGCGGTGGACGGCCGACGGGCCGGGGTCAGCGGCCGGGCGGTGACAGCCGCTTCTCGAACCAGTGGTCGGCGTAGGTGTGGTCCCCGTAGGCGGGGATCTCCCGGTAACCGCAGACCCGGTACATCGCCCGCGCCTCGGTCAGCTCGGCGTTCGTGTCCAGGCGCAGCACGTTCAGGCCGCGCGCCGCCGCCGCCCGCTCCAGATGGCCGAGGAGCCGCCGCGCGAGACCGAGGCGGCGGGCGTCCGGGTGCACCCAGACGTGCTTGAGCTCGCCGACGCCGGGTTCCAGAGTGCGCAGCCCTCCGCAGCCCACGGCGCGCCCCTCCTCGTACGCCACGAAGAACGCGCCCCGCGCGCCGGAGACCTCCGCCGGGCCGACCAGGTCGGACGCGGTGAAGCCGCCGAAGCGGGCGGTGAGCTCGGCGGCGTACGCGGCGAGGCAGGCGCGGGCGTCGGGCGCGGCGCCCTCGACGTGCTCGACGGTGATGCCCGCGAGCCGCAGCAGACGGCGGGCGGTGGCCATCGCGGCGGTCAGCTCCGCGCGCTGCGCCTCGTCGAGACCGGTCAGCAGGTCCGCCGTGAGCACGTCGGCGCGGCGGTTCTGCTCCTGGAGTTCGACGCGTCCGGCCGGGGTCGGCTCGACCATGCGCAGCCGGTTGTCGTCGGGGTGCACGCTGACGCGGACCATGCCCTGCGCCTCCAGGGACTTCGCCATCCGGCTCAGATACCCGGCGTCCAGGCCCAGCCGGCCGCGCAGTGCGCGCAGGGAGGCGCCGTCGCCGATCTCGAACAGCAGCCGGGCCTCGCCCAGCGGGCGGTCCTGGCCGAGGAAGTGGTCGTCCAGGGCGCCGATGCGGCGCGTGAAGTAGCGGTTGAAGCGGCGGAAGTCCGCCACCTGCTCGGCCGCCACCCGCTCCGCGGGACGCGCGGACCGGGGCGACTGCGTGGGCTCCATCACTCTTTGACCCTAGTCAAAGGTTCTCGTGGCGTCCATCCTCTTCACTCATGACCTGACGTACGTTTTGTAGCATTGTGTCCAGAACTTCAGTGATGCGGCGCACTTTCGGCCATGGATTGCGCATGCAATGCGAGGGTGGGGGCATGTGGACGCCGTCGCCGAGACCGATCCACGGGTGACACAGGGGGATTGACCAGGAACGGAAGGCAACACCGATCATGGCCGACAGGACGGAACACCCGACAGGGCGAGATCACCGGACGATCCATGTGGGCGGAGAGTGGCTGGAAGCCTGCTCCGGAGCCACCCGCGAGATCCTCGACCCCGCGGACGGCAGGCCCTTCGCGGTGGTCGCGGAAGGCGACGAGAAGGACACCGACCTGGCGGTCGCCGCCGCCCGGACCGCCTTCGACGAGGGCGACTGGCCGCGCACCCCCGCCGTGGAACGCGCCGCCGTGCTGCACCGCGTCGCCGATCTCCTCGTACGCGACCGCGAACGGCTCGGTCTGCTGGAGAGCCGGGACGCGGGCAAGACGCTCGAGGAGGGCCGGGTCGACATCGACTGCGTCGCCGACGCCTTCCGGTACTTCGCCGGACTCGTCGCCTCCGAGGCCCCGGGCCGGGTGGTCGACGCGGGGTCGTCCGACGTCCACAGCGTCGTCGTCCATGAGCCCGTCGGCGTGTGCGCGCTGATCACCCCCTGGAACTACCCGCTGCTCCAGGCGAGTTGGAAGATCGCCCCGGCCCTCGCCGCAGGTAACACCTTCGTCGTCAAGCCCAGCGAGATCACCCCGCTGACGACGGTCGCGCTGATCGACCTGCTGCTCGAGGCGGGGCTCCCCGCCGGGGTCGCGGGCGTCGTCACCGGACCGGGCGCCACGGTGGGCGCACGGCTCGCCGAGCACCCCGACGTCGACCTCGTCTCCTTCACCGGTGGCCTGGTCAGCGGCACCAAGGTCGCACAGGCGGCCGCCCCGACCGTCAAGAAGGTCGCCCTCGAACTCGGCGGCAAGAACCCCAACGTGGTCTTCGCCGACGCCTGCGCCACCGACGAGGCCTTCGATACCGCCGTCGACCAGGCCCTCAACGCGGCCTTCATCCACAGCGGCCAGGTCTGCTCGGCGGGCTCCCGGCTCATCGTCGAGGAGTCCGTCCGCGACCGCTTCGTCGCCGAACTCGCCCGCCGGGCCGAGAAGATCAGGCTCGGACGCGGCACGGAGGAAGGCGTCGAGTGCGGGCCGCTCGTCTCCGAGCAGCAGCGCGCCAAGACCGAGGAGTACGTGGCGTCCGCCCTCGCCGAGGGCGCGGTGCTGCGCAGCGGGGGCCGCCGTCCCGAACCCGCCCCGCAGCGACCGGAGTCCGGCTACTTCTACGAGCCCACCGTCCTGGACCGCTGCCACCGCGAGATGAGGGTCGTGCGGGAGGAGGTCTTCGGACCGGTCCTCACCGTCGAGACCTTCCGCACCGAGGACGAGGCCGTGGCTCTCGCCAACGACACCGAGTACGGCCTCGCGGGCGCCGTCTGGACCGCCGACGCGGGCCGCGCCCGCCGGGTCGCGGGCCGGCTGCGGCACGGCACCGTCTGGATCAACGACTTCCACCCCTACCTGCCGCAGGCCGAGTGGGGCGGGTTCGGCAAGAGCGGTGTGGGCCGCGAACTCGGCCCCGCCGGACTCGCCGAGTACCGCGAGTCCAAGCACGTCTACCAGAACCTCGCGCCACGCCCCGTCCGCTGGTTCGCGGGCTGACCCCGGCCGGCTCCCGGCCGTCCGCCCGACCTCCTGGGCAGGCCCGTTCCCCGGGGCCCGCCGGCTGTCCAAGACTTCGTACGCCCCTGGAGTACCCCCCATGCCAGAGAGCACACACGTCTACGACTACGTCGTCATCGGAGGCGGAACCGCCGGTTCCGTCATCGCCTCCCGCCTCACCGAGAACCCCGACACCACCGTCGCCGTCATCGAGGGCGGCCCCAGCGACGTCGGCCGCGACGACGTCCTCACCCTGCGCCGCTGGATGGGCCTGCTCGGCGGCGAACTCGACTACGACTACCCGACCACCGAGCAGCCGCGCGGCAACTCCCACATCCGGCACAGCCGGGCGCGCGTCCTCGGCGGATGCTCCTCCCACAACACGCTCATCGCCTTCAAGCCGCTGCCCTCCGACTTCGACGAGTGGGAGGCGGCCGGAGCCCGGGGCTGGGGCGCTGTCCCGATGGAGGCCTACTACGCGCGGCTGCTGAACAACATCGTCCCGGTGGACGAGAAGGACCGCAACGCCATCGCCCGCGACTTCGTCGACGCGGCGCAGAAGGCGACCGGAGTGCCCCACGTCGACGGCTTCAACCAGAAGCCCTTCGACGACGGCGTCGGCTTCTTCGACCTCGCCTACCACCCGGAGACCAACAAGCGGTCGAGCGCCTCGGTGGCCTATCTGCACCCGGTGATGGACGAGCGCCCCAACCTGACGATCCTGCTGGAGACCTGGGCGTACCGGCTGGAGCTGGACGGCACCCGCGCGCAGGGGGTGCACGTGCGCACGAAGGACGGCGAGGAGATCCTCGTCCGGGCCCGCCACGAGGTCGTGCTGTGCGCGGGCGCCGTCGACTCGCCCCGCCTCCTGCTGCACTCCGGCATCGGCCCGAAGGCCGACCTGGACGCGCTCGGCATACCCGTCGCGCACGACCTGCCGGGCGTCGGCGAGAACCTCCTCGACCACCCCGAGTCGGTGATCGTCTGGGAGACCCACGGGCCGCTCCCGGAGAACTCCGCGATGGACTCCGACGCCGGCCTCTTCGTGCGCCGCGACCCCGGCCACCGGGGACCGGACCTGATGTTCCACTTCTACCAGGTCCCCTTCACGGACAACCCGGAACGCCTGGGCTACGAACGCCCGCCGTACGGCGTCTCCATGACCCCGAACATCCCCAAGCCCAGGTCGCGGGGCCGGCTCTACCTCCAGAGCGCAGACCCGTCCGTGAAGCCCGCCCTCGACTTCCGCTACTTCACCGACGAGGGCGATCACGACGCCCGCACCCTCGTCGACGGGATCAGGATCGCCCGCGAGATCGCGAAGACCGAGCCGCTCGCCGGCTGGCTCAAGCGCGAGGTGGCCCCCGGCCCGGACATCACGGGCGACGAGGAACTCAGTGAGTACGCGCGCCGGGTCGCGCACACCGTGTACCACCCGGCGGGCACCTGCCGCATGGGCGCCGCCGACGACGAACTCGCGGTGGTCGACCCCCAGTTGAAGGTGCGGGGCCTGGACGGCCTGCGCATCGCCGACGCATCCGTCTTCCCGACGATGACCGCCGTGAACCCGATGATCGGGGTGCTGATGGTCGGGGAGAAAGCCGTGGACCTGATCGGAGGTGGTGCGCGATGACTCCCACGCCCGCCACACGTAAACCGCCCACCGCCGACACCGGCGCCGACGCCCCCGTCTTCTCGGTGGACGGCCTCTGGAAGGTCTTCGGACCCAAGGCCGGGCGCGTCCCGGCCGACCCGGAGCTGACCGCCCTCGACCCCGCCGAACTGCGCGCCCGCACCGGCTGCACCGCCGCCGTCCGGGACGTCTCCTTCGACGTCCGCAAGGGCGAGGTCTTCGTCGTGATGGGTCTGTCCGGCTCCGGCAAGTCCACCCTGGTGCGCTGTCTGACCCGGCTGATCGAGCCGACGGCCGGCACGATCGTCGTCGACGGCGAGGACGTCCGCGCGATGGACCGCGCCCGGCTGCGCGAACTGCGCAGGCACCGTGCCGCGATGGTCTTCCAGCACTTCGGCCTCCTCCCGCACCGCACGGTCCTCGACAACGTGGCCTACGGCCTGGAGATCCAGGGCATGGGCCGCGCCGAGCGGCGCGAGCGCGCGAAGGAGGTCGTCGACAAGGTCGGCCTGGCGGGCATGGAGCAGCGCAGGCCCGGCCAGCTCTCCGGCGGTCAGCGCCAGCGCGTGGGCCTGGCACGCGCGCTGGCCGTGGACCCCGAGGTCCTCCTCTTCGACGAGCCGTTCAGCGCGCTCGACCCGCTCATCCGGCGCGACATGCAGGAGGAGGTGGTCCGGCTGCACCGCGAGGAGGGCCGCACGATGGTCTTCATCACGCACGACCTCAGCGAGGCGCTGAAGCTCGGCGACCGCATCGCCCTGATGCGCGACGGACGGGTGGTGCAGCTCGGCACCCCCGAGGAGATCGTCGGCTCCCCGGCCGACGACTACGTCCGCGAGTTCGTCCGCGACGTCCCCCGCGAGCAGGTCATGACCGTGCGCACGGCGATGCGGCCCGCGACCGCCGAGGAGGCGGGCGGCGGCCCGGCCGTGTCCCCCGGGGCCACCGTGTCCCAGGCGATCGAGGCCGTCGCCCGGGCGGGCGCCCCGGCCCGGGTCATGGACGCGGGCCGGTGCCTGGGCGTCGTCGACCACGAGCGGCTGCTCGGCGTCGTCGCCGGCACCGAACCCGCCCCGGCCGTGCCCCGTCCCGGTGCCCCCGCGCAGACCGGGCCCGCGGCCGGCCCGCACGGACGGGAGTCCGGACCCCTCGCGGTCGGGACGGAGCCCCGCAAGGAGGCGGTCTGATGGCCACGCTGACCACGTCCGCCCCCCGGGCCGCCCTCCCCGCCGTCCTGCGCAACCGGACGGTACGCAAGCTCCTGCTGCTCGCCCTCGTCGCCGCGGTCCTCGTGCCGCCGGCCGTCGTCCGCTGGGGCGGGGGCACCTGGCCGCACGCCCTCACCGTCGACCTGACCGGACCGCTCACCGGCGCCAGCGACTGGATCATCGACAACCGCGACAGCAACCCCCTGTTCACCTACTTCTTCGGCTACCTCAGCAACGGCGTCGTCCTCGCGGTGCGCGCCGTCTACCTGGTGCTGCTCGGCGCGGGCTGGGCCGGAGTCACCGCGGCGGCCGCGCTGGTCGCCTGGCGCGTCGCCGGGACACGGCTCGCGCTCGGCACCGCGGCTGCGTTCCTCGCCTGCGGACTGCTCGGCATGTGGGTGCCGACCATGCAGACCCTCGCCCTGATGGTCGTGGCCGTCCTGGCGTCCGTCGTCGTGGGCGCGCTGCTCGGCCTGGCCGGCGGCCTCTCCGCGCGCATGGACCGTGCCCTGCGCCCGGTCCTCGACACCATGCAGGTGCTGCCCGCCTTCGCCTACCTGCTCCCGGTCGTCCTCGTCTTCGGCATCGGCGTCCCGGCGGCCGTCCTGGCCACCGTCGTCTACGCCGCCCCGCCCATGGCCCGGCTCACCGCGCTCGGCCTGCGCGGCGCCGACAAGGAGGTCCTGGAGGCCGTGGAGTCGCTGGGCGCGACCGCGCGCCAGCGCCTGCTCACCGCCCGGATCCCGCTGGCCCGCAGGGAACTCCTCCTCGGCCTCAACCAGACGATCATGATGGCGCTGTCGATGGCGGTCATCGCGTCGGTGATCGGCGCCGGTGGCCTCGGTGACCGCGTCTACCAGGCGCTGGCCTCGGTCGACGTGGGCGCGGCCCTCGCCGCGGGTATCCCCATCGTGCTGCTCGCCGTCGTCCTGGACCGGGTCACGGCCGCCGCCGGGAACAGCGGCGACGGCGAACCGGGCGGCCACCGCGCCGCCTGGGCCTGGGCCGCGGGCGCGGCCGTCGCCGTGGCCCTCGCCGGGCGCGCGGTGGGCCGGCTCGACTGGCCCGGCGGCTGGACGGTGTCCATCGCCCCGCCGGTCAATGACGCCGTCGGCTGGATGACCGACCACCTCTACTCCGGGGTCCCGGTCATCGGCGGCACCGCCGACTGGGCAGGTCACTTCACCACCTGGGTCCTCGATCCCGTCCGGGCCGGACTCCAGGGCCTGCCCTGGTGGGCTGTCCTGCTGCTGGTCGCCGCGATCGCCTGGCCGATCGGCACCTGGCGGACCGCGCTGACCGCCGTCCTCGCGCTGGCCGCCACCGGGGTGCTCGGCGTGTGGGAACCCTCCCTGGACACCCTGTCCCAGGTGCTGGCCGCCGTCGCCGTCACCCTGGTCCTCGGGTTCGCGACCGGGATCGCCGCCGCCCGCAACGACCGTTTCGAACGGCTGCTGCGCCCGGTCCTGGACGTGTGCCAGACGATGCCGCAGTTCGTCTACCTGATCCCGGTCGTCGCCCTGTTCGGCGTCGGCCGCGCCCCCGCCGTCGCGGCGGCCGTCGTCTACGCGCTGCCCGCCGTCGTCCGCATCACCGCGCAGGGCCTGCGGCAGGTCGACGCGGCGGCGATGGAGTCGGCCCGCTCCCTCGGCGCGACCGGCACCCAGCAACTGCGCCAGGTCCAGCTGCCGCTGGCCCGGCCCGCGCTGCTGCTCGCGGTGAACCAGGGCGTGGTCCTCGTCCTCGCCGTCGTCATCATCGGCGGCCTGGTCGGCGGAGGGGCGCTCGGCTACGACGCCGTCTTCGGCCTCGCCCAGGGCGACCTCGCCACCGGACTGGTGGCCGGCGCCGCGATCGTCTGCCTCGGTCTGATGCTCGACCGGGTCACCCAGCCCGCCGACCGGCGCGTGAAGAAGGGAGCGTGACATGCGACTGCGTACCACTGCCCTCACCGCCGGGGCATCGGCGCTCCTGCTGCTCACCGGCTGCGGCGCCGCCGACATGACCAAGCAGGCCTCGCCCTTCGCCAACGCCCGGGGCGCGAAGACGGTCACCCTGTCCGTCCAGTCCTGGGTGGGCGCGCAGGCCAACGTGGCCGTCGCCCAGTACCTGCTGGAGCACGAGCTCGGCTACCGCGTCGACACCGTGCAGGTCGACGAGGTACCCGCCTGGGACGCGCTCAGCCAGGGCCGGGTCGACGCGATCCTGGAGGACTGGGGCCACCCCGACCAGGAGAAGCGCTACGTCGACGACAAGGCGACGATCGCCCGCGGCGGCGATCTCGGCGTCACCGGGCACATCGGCTGGTTCGTCCCGACGTACTTCGCCGAGCAGCACCCGGACGTCACCGACTGGAAGAACCTGAACAAGTACGCCGAGCAGTTCCGCACCGCGGAGAGCGGCGGCAAGGGCCAGCTCATGGACGGTTCGCCGTCCTACGTCACCAACGACAAGGCCCTGGTGAAGAACCTGAAGCTGGACTACCAGGTCGTCTTCGCCGGTTCCGAGGCGGCCCAGATCACCCAGATGAGGCAGTTCGCCAAGGAGAAGAAGCCCTTCCTCACCTACTGGTACGCCCCGCAGTGGCTGTTCGAGAAGGTCCCGATGACCGAGGTGAAGCTGCCCGCCTACAAGGAGGGCTGCGACGCGGAGCCGGACAAGGTCGCCTGCGCCTATCCGCACACCCCGCTCCAGAAGTACCTCAACGCGGACTTCGCCAAGGACGGCGGGCGGGCGGCGGCCTTCCTGAAGAGGTTCAAGTGGACGACCGAGGACCAGAACGACGTGGCTCTCATGATCGCCGACCAGAAGCTCACCCCGCAGGAAGCCGCGAAGAAGTGGGTGGACAGCCACGCGTCGACCTGGAAGGCGTGGCTGTCCTGAGCGCCGGCGCTACAGCAGCTCGGCGCCGACCGCCCGCAGGGCGGCCGCCGCGAACCGCTGGAAGCCCGGCCCGAACGTGACCCGGGTGGCCCCGAGTCCGCCGAGCACGGCGGGCGAGGGGCCCTCGCCGTCCACCCGGCCGCCCGCGTTGAGCGGACCGGCGATCCCGGCCCGCAGCAGCGGCAGGACCGTGGGCGGGGCGCCGATCGGGTAGACGCAGTCGGCGCCGGCGGCGACATAGGCGGCCGCCCGCGCGATCGCGTCCGAGGGATCGCCGTCGCCGTGCGCGAAGGTGTCGACGCGCGCGTTGACGAAGAGCCGGCCGCCCGCCGCCTCCCGCACCCCGGCGAGCCGGTCGGCCTGCTCGTGCGGGTCCCGCAGGACACCGTCCACCGAGTCCTCCAGGTTGCAGCCGACCGCGCCGGTCTCCAGCAGCCGCTCCACCAGCTCCCGCGGCGCCAGCCCGTACCCGCCCTCGACGTCCGCCGACACCGGCACGTCCACCGCCCGGACGATCCGGGCGACCGCCGCGAACATCTCGCCGGCCGGGGTCCGCCCGTCCGCGTACCCGAG
The DNA here is from genome assembly GCF_016860545.1 of Streptomyces asoensis. NCBI lineage: Bacteria > Bacillati > Actinomycetota > Actinomycetes > Kitasatosporales > Streptomycetaceae > Streptomyces > Streptomyces asoensis. The sequence goes on from NZ_BNEB01000003.1 coordinate 2,226,436, forward strand.
CGAGGCGGCGACCCCCGCGCTCGGCGTCGCCAGCGCCGGGAACCCGGCCTCCTCGAAGACCCGGGCGGCGGCCGCGTCCCACGGGCCGGGCAGCACCAGGGGATCGCCGGGCAGCCGGCCGTGGTGCAGGGCGCGGAAGAGGTCCGCCTTGCTCATGACGTCCGCCGCGCTCACGGTGTGCGACCGCCCGGCGGGACACGGCGTGCCACCATCACCCGGTTCCAGCTGTTGATGGCGGTGATCAGCGCGACGAGATGGGCCAGCCGCGGTGCGTCGAAGTGCTCGGCGGCCCGCTCGTACACCGCGTCCGGCACGAAGCCTCCCCCGGAGGCGGACGCCCGGGTGCCCCCGGTCAGGACGGTCACCGCCTCCGTCAGCGCGAGCGCGGCACGCTCCCGCTCGTCGTAGACGTCCCCCGCCTCCTCCCACGCGCTCAGCAGATCCAGCTGCCGCCGACTCACCCCGTGGTCGCGGGCGATCGCGAGGTGCATGTCGAGACAGAAGGCGCAGTGGTTGAGCTGGGAGGCGCGGATCACGACGAGTTCGGCGAGCGCGGGGTCGCCCAGTCCGCGCTTCGCGGCCGCGCTGAGCTCCGACATGGCCCGGGCGACCTCGCGGTCGAGGAGGTCCGTGCGGCTCATGCGCGCGCCTTCGCCCGGTAGTGCCCCGGCACCAGCCGGCAGGTCACGCCGAACCGGTTCCACGCGTTGATCACCGTGATCGCGGCGATCAGCTGCGCCAGCTCGGCCTCCTCGAAGTGCCCGGCGGCCCGCTCGTACACCTCGTCGGGCACGAAGCCCTCCGTCAGTACGGTCACGGCCTCCGTCAGGGCCAGCGCCGCGAGTTCCCGCCCGGTGTAGAAGTGCTCCGACTCCTCCCAGGCGCTGAGCTGGACGATCCGCTCGACGCTCTCGCCCGCCGCGAGCGCGTCCTTGCTGTGCAGGTCGACGCAGAGCGCGCAGCGGTTGAGCTGCGAGGCGCGGATCCGCACCAGTTCGACCAGCTTGGGGTCGAGACCGCGGCGGGCGGCGGCGTCGAGCCGGAGCATCGCCTGGAACACCTCGGGTGCGTGCTCGGACCAGTTCAGCCGGGGCGTGTGGGCGGGGGCGTACGGAACCTGTTCGTCGGTGGCCGTGAGGGGCGCGTGCGTCGTCATGGTCTCGACCCTAGGAGCGGGGCAGCCCAGGAGTATGGTCCATTTCCATGGCGAGATCCTGGGCCACTTTCGGCGTCGACCTGCACCTGGAACCCACCGGACCGCGGCTGCGCCGGGGCCTGACGGACGCCCTGCGCGAGGCCGTCCGCGGCGGCCGGCTGCCCTCCGGCGCCAGGCTCCCCTCCTCGCGCTCGCTCGCCGCCGACCTCGGCATCGCCCGCAACACGGTCGCCGAGGCGTACGCCGACCTCGTCGCCGAGGGCTGGCTCACCGCCCGCCAGGGTTCCGGCACCCGGGTCGCCGAGGGCCGGCAGGTCCCGCCGCCGGGCGTCCGGCCGCACCGCCCGGAGCGTCCCCGGCCCGCCTACGACCTGCGCCCCGGCACCCCCGACCTCGGTTCCTTCCCGCGCGCCGAGTGGCTCAGGGCGGCCCGCCGCGCCCTCACGGCGGCCCCCTCGGACGCCCTCGGGTACGGCGATCCCCGCGGCCGGACCGAACTGCGCACCGCCCTCGCCGGCTACCTCGCCCGGACCCGCGGAGTGCGCGCCGACCCCGGACACCTGGTGATCTGCGGGGGGTTCGCGCACGGCCTGAAGCTGCTCACCACCGTGCTGCGGGCCCGGGGAACCCGCACGATCGCCGTCGAGTCGTACGGCCTGGACGAGCACCGGCTGCTGCTGACGGCGGCCGGTCTCGCCACGACCCCGCTGCCCGTCGACGGACAGGGCGCCGACCCGGGGCCGCTGAAGGACGCCGGGGCGGTCCTGCTGACCCCCGCCCACCAGTTCCCGATGGGCGTGCCGCTGCGCCACGACCGCCGCGCGGCCGTCGTGGACTGGGCCCGCCACACCGGCGGGCTGGTCCTGGAGGACGACTACGACGGCGAGTTCCGCTACGACCGCCAGCCCGTCGGCGCCCTCCAGGGGCTCGGCCCGGACCACGTCGTGTACCTCGGCACGGCCAGCAAGTCGCTGGCCCCCGGGCTGCGCCTCGGCTGGATGGTACTGCCGCCGGACGTGGTGGGGGAGGTGGCGGCCGCCAAGGGCGGGGTGGACACCTGCGGGGCCCTGGACCAGCTGACCCTGGCGGAGTTCATCACCTCGGGTGCCTACGACCGGCACGTCCGGGCGGCCCGGCTGCGCTACCGCAGGCGCCGTGACGCGCTGGTCGCTGCCCTCGCCGCCCGTGCCCCCGGGATCCGCGTCACCGGTATCGCGGCAGGCCTGCACGCCGTCCTGCGGCTGCCGCCCGGGACCCAGGACGCGGTGGTGCGGGCGGCCGCCCGGCAGGGCCTGGCCCTCGACGGCCTCACCCGGCGCTACCGCCACCCCGACGCGGTCGACGAGCCGCCCGACGCCCTGGTCGTCGGCTACGGCACCCCGCCGGACCACGCCTGGGCCGGCGCGCTGGACGCCCTGTGTACGGCATTGCGCGAAGCGCTGTCCGACCGGGAGAACGCTTCCTGAATTCCTTTTGCCGGACGGAATTCCCGGATAGAGTCACCCCCATGACTGACAGCAATTCCGTGTCCCGTGTGGCGCTCAAGAAGACGACCCCCGAAGTTTCGGCCGCGATGGGTTCCCTGCACGCCGCCGCCGTTTCCGCCGCCCGGGACGCCAAGGTCGAACCCGAGATACTCGAACTGGTCAGGATCCGCGCCTCCCAGCTCAACGGCTGCGCGTTCTGCCTCGACATGCACACCAAGGACGCCCGCGCGCAGGGCGAGACCGAGCAGCGGATCTACGCGCTCGACGCCTGGCGGGAGACGCCCTTCTTCACCGGACGGGAGCGCGCCGCACTGGAGTTGACCGAGGCGGTGACCCTGGTGCGCGACGGGCACGTCCCGGACGCGGTGTACGCGCAGGCTGCGGAGGTCTTCGACGAGGCGCAGCTGGCGGCGCTGATCTGGGCGGCCACCGTCATCAACGCGTACAACCGCATCGCGATCGCGACGCGCATGGTCCCGGGGGCCCATCAGCCGGCCCCGAAGCAGTAGCCGGATCGGGCACCGGAAAATCTCCGCCCTTTCCGGAGAATTCCGGAAAGGGCGCGGCGAATACGGGCGCCGGCGATATCCGCCGGTGCCCTTTTCCTTTATGGATTCCGAACGCGCCCCGGTATTCCGCGCGCGGCTAGAAATCCGGCAGCGGCTCCGACAGGTCGTCCAGCCACTCGCGCCACCGGGCCGCCCGCACCGCGGGGCCGGCGGTCATCGTCCCCCCGGTCCAGCCGGTCACCGGCCGGATGCCGTGCAGCGCGTTCACCAGCCACACCTCGCGGCCGTCCAGCTCGGACAGGGTCCGTTCGCGCGCGGCGACCGGGATGCCGAGACGCTCGGCCCGCTCCCGTACGAGGGCGACGGTCACCCCCGGCAGGACGGGCAGCCGGGGCGGCGGCAGACACAGGGTGTCGTCCTCCCACCACAGCACGCTCGCGGTGGCCGACTCCAGCACTTCCCCGGACGGCCCGACCAGCACCGCGTCCTGCGCCCCCGCCTCGACCGCCCGGCCGCGCACCCCGGCCAGGAGCTCCAGGTCCGGGCCCTTGCGGCGGGCCGCCGTGCGCCCGTCCGGCCGGCCCACCGACCAGAGCCGGACCTCCGTGCCCAGCGGCGGGGCGGGCCGCAACCGCAACCGCAGCGAACCGGCGACGAGTTCGACCCGGGGGAACCACTGCCCGGTGCGCGGCAGCGCCGCGGTCACGTCCTGCCAGAATGCGACGAGCCCGCGCGGCCCCGGACCCCCGCCGGCCTGCGCACAGGAGCCCAGGAACCGCTCCCGGTGCAGACCGTACCCGCGCACCCGCCCCTCGCCGACCAGCCACGAGTCCGCGACCAGCAGCGGCCCGTCCGCCGGGGAACCCGTGACCGCGACCAGCCCGCGACCGGGCGCCCACGCCGACAGACCCTCGGCGAGGGTCGGTTGTGCACCCACTCGGTCCTCCTCAGTACTTTCCGCCGGCCGCCGCCGGAGCCCCGCCCCGGGGCCCGTACGGCGCGTGCTCCAGCCATGAACCGCACGAGGGCAGCACCGGCGCGAGGGCGGCCGCCGCCCGCTGCCTCAGCCGGACGGCCCGGCGGCGCGGCCGCAGATGGTCCAGGGCGATCCCCGCGGCCTCGCTGTTGTGCAGCCCCGCCGCCCGCCGTGCGTCCGCGAAGGCGGTCACCGCCCGCGGTGTCCCGTCCGCCACGGCCCGCGCGGCCCGGTCCGCGTCCGCGATCCCGCTGTTCATGCCGCGCGCGCCGAACGGCGGGAACAGGTGCGCCGCCTCACCGGCCAGCAGCACCCGACCGTGCGGATCGGTGAACGAGGCCGCGACCTTGCGCAGGAATCGGTACGTCGACACCCACAGGATCCGGTCGGCGTACCCGTCGCCCACCACCGCGGGCAGCCACCCGCGCACGGCGTCCTCGGTGCCGTACGCCTCCTCGGGGTCGTCGTCGCGGCACTGGAGGTCCACTTGGAAACCGCCGGTGAACGGCACCCGCATCACGCTGCGGCCCCCGACCCCCGGATGCTCGTAGTGGAAGACCCGCTCCAGCGGCAGCTCGGCGCCCGGCACGTCCGCCACGTCGACGACGACGTGAAAACCCTCGCCGCGCACCCCCTCCATGGGGATGCCCAGCGCGCCCCGGACGGCCGAGCGGGCACCGTCGGCGGCGACGACGTACCGGGCCTCCCACTCCCGCCCGTCCGCGCCGGTGAGCGAGACACCCGACGCGGACGTGCGCACGTCCGAGACCGGCGCGTCCCAGACGAACTCCACGCCGGCCCGCGCGCACGCGGCGCGCAGGAAGCGCTCGGTGTCCAGCTGGCGCAGGCTCGTGAACGGCGGCAGCCCCGAAGGGGGCGGGAAGGTCCGCGCGTACACCTCACGGCCCCGGTAGAGGGTGCGCCGGGTGTGCCAGGTCCTTCCGTACGCCGTGATCTCGGCGGCCAGCCCCGGCGACATCGCGTCGAGCAGCCGCAGGCTCTCCCGGTGCACGAACAGGGCCCGGCTGCCCGGCCGTTCGCGGTCCTCGCGGTCGGCCTCCAGAAGCACGACCGGCAGCCCGCGCGCCCGCAGCGCCAGCGCGGCCGACAGGCCGACCGGGCCCGCGCCCACCACGATCACCTCGATCACGCGCGCACGCTCTCTCGGGTCCCGGCCAGCAGGCGGCTGATCTCCACCCGCTTCACCTTCCAGGTCGCCGTCATCGGCAGGTCCTCGAACCGCCACTGACGCGGCTCGGCCATCGCGGGCAGATCGGCGGTGGCCGCCCGCCAGCGCTCCGGGTCCAACGGCAGCTCACCCCGCACGCACACCACCGGCACCGGCTCCCGGTCGGCGCCGGCCACGATGACCACCTCACGGAGCTCCTCCAGCCGCTCCATCAGCGTGTCCTCGACGGCCAGGTTGCTGTGCACGGTGTCGATCCGGTCCACCTCGCGGTCGATCAGCCGCAGCGCCCCGAACCTGCTCATGCAGCCCATGTCGCCCATCTGCCACCAGCCGCCGCCGAGCTGGCGCTCGTACTGCTCCCGGGCGCCGAGGTAGGTGAGGATGCGGCCCCTGGTCCGGGCCTCGATCCGCCCCGGGGTCCCGGGCGCGACCGGCCTGCCCTCGGCGTCGGTGATCCGGATCCGGGTGAAGCCGGGGATCGCGGTCCCCACCCGGCGGCCGTCCGCCCGTCCGGCGCTGCGCCGCGTGAACCACCGGAACGCGACGGGCCCGGTCTCGCTCTGCCCGTACAGCTGGATCAGCCAGGGCGCCCGCCGCCGCGAGGCGCCCAGCAGCCGCCGCACGGTGCGCGGGTGGATCGCGTCGAACGTGGAACCGTACGACTTCACCCGGGACAGCGGGGCGCCGGGCGCGTCGGCCAGCTCCTCCCACAGCACGAAGGTGTTGGGGTGCGTCTCGACGATGCCGGGGCGGTGGCGGGCCAGCAGCGGACCCACGGCCGCCGGATCCGGGTCGGTGATCAGCACGAGCGGGCTGCCGAAGCGCAGCAGGACCCCGAGCAGGTGGTAGAAGCGCGAGTGCACGAACGACATGTGCAGCGCGGCCGTCTCCCCGCGGGTCGGCCGGCCCATCGCCTGCTGCGGGACGAGACGGTTCCACATGGTGTTCGGACAGTGCACCGCCAGCTTGGGGACACCGGTGGTGCCCGAGCTGTGGGTGATCAGGGCGGGCTCGCGGGGATGCAGCCGCACCGGCGCGGGCGGCTCGGCGCCGGCGTACTCCGCCAGCCGCACGGCGCCCGGCGCGTCGTCGACGCAGAGCACCCGGCGCACCCCGGCGGTGACGCCGGCCTCCTTCAGCGGGCCGTCCAGCTTGGCGCGGTCGGTGACCAGCCACGGCTCGCGCAGCCGGTCCAGCAACTGCCCGACGACCGGGCCCGCCAGACCGGGGGAGAGCAGCACCGGTACCGCGCCGATACGGGAGAGCGCGCAGGTCAGCAGCACGATGTCGACGTTGTCCGTCTTGTGCACGGCCACCTGTTCCGAGGGCCTCACCCCGGCCGCCCACAGCCGCCCCGACAGGTCCTCGACCACATCGGCCAGCATCGCGTAGTCGAGGTCGACGCCGAGCGCGGGATGGGTGTCGAGCGGCCGGTCCAGGGTGACGAAGACGGCTCCGTGCCGGTCGGCGGCCCGCCGGAACAACGGACCCAGGTAGAACCCGCGGTCGGCGAGCAGGGAGTGCTGCGGCATACGGCTGTTCCTTTCGGACGGGGACCCGGACACGGTCACCACGCGCCCCGGCGGACCAGGTGGCGGCGGAGCTTGCCGGTGGAGGTACGGGGCAGTGACCCGACGAAGCTGACGCTCCGCGGCACCTTGAACGCGGCGAGCCGCTCCCGCAGGAGAACGAGGAGCTCGTCCTCGAGGCCGGTCAGGCCCGTGCCGCCCCGGGGAGCGGCCGGGCGGTCCGGGACGACGAAGGCCCGCAGACGGGTGGCGCCCCGGTGGTCGGGGACCGCGGCCACCGCCACCTCGCGGACGGCCGGGTGGGTGCGCAGGACGGCCTCCACCTCCAGGGGGGAGACGGTGATCCCGCCGACCATCTCCATGTCGTCCGTGCGGCCCAGGTGCCGGTAGGCGCCGTCCGGTTCGCGGCGCGCCCGGTCATGGGTGGCGAGCCAGCCGCCGACCAGCGTGCGCCGCGTCTCGGCGGGCCGGTTGAGATAGCCGGGCGTCACCGTCGGCCCGCGCACCCACAGTTCCCCCTCGGCGCCGTCGGGCACCGGCCGCCCCGACCGGTCGCGCAGCTCCACCTCGAACCCCGGCACGGGACGCCCGACGGTGCCCGGGTGGTCGTGGCCGAGACTGTTGGCGCAGAAGGCGTGACCGGCCTCGGTGGAACCGATCTGCTCCAGCACGGGCGCCCCGAGCAGCTCGGTGATCCGTGCGCCGAGCCCGTCCGGCAGGCCCTCGCCCGCCGACACCGCGGCGCGCACCGAGGCGAAGCAGGCCGCGTGGCCGTCGCCCCGGTCGGCGACCAGCGCCGCGTAGGCCGACGGCACCGAGTAGAGCAGGCTCACCCGGTGCCGGGCGACGAGTTCGTCGACGGCGGCGGGGGTCGGGCGGCGGTCCACCAGCACGGCGCTGGAGCCGGAGAAGAGCGGGAAGACGAAGGCGTTGCCGAACCCGTAGGCGAAGTACAGCTTCGACACCGACAGGGTGACGTCGTCCTCGGTGATCCCGAGCAGCCGCCGCCCGATGAGGTCGTGGTACGTCTTCGGGTCGCCGTGGGTGTGCACGACCCCCTTCGGACGACCCGTGGTCCCGGAGGTGTACTGCACGTACAGCGGTGCGTGCGCGTCCACCGGGTGGGCGGCGGCCGGTGCGGTGACCGGGGCGAGCGCGAGGAGCTGGTCGGCGCCGAGGCGGGCCCGGTCGGCGAAGCGGTCCTCCAGGCCCGGTCCGGTCACACACAGCGCCGCTTCGGTGTCCTCGGCCATGAACGCGTGCTCGGGCGGGGGCAGTTCGGGATTGACCAGGACGGCGACGGCACCGAGCCGTGCCGCCCCGAGGAAGGCCGTCACCCACGCGATCCCGTCGGGCAGCGCCAGCAGCACCCGGTCGCCGGCCCGGACCCCGTGCTGCGCGAACACCCCGGCGGCGCGCGCCGCGAGGGCGTGCACCTGCGCGTGGGTCCACACCTGGTGCCCCTGGTGGAACGCGGCCCGGCCGCCCCACCCGCGCCGCTCGGCGAGGTCGGCGAGCTGCGCGGCGAGATTGCCGGGTCCGGCCGCCTCCCCGCGGGGCACGGCGGCGCCGGACGTCACCGGGGGAGACGGGACGGCAGCGGCCGGCGGGGCCGTCGCGGACAGGGGCGCCGGGGCGGACGGTGACGTCGTCGTGGAGCGCGCGGCGGTCATCGGGTGACCCTCTCGCCGGGTGTCGTCGCCCGCGCCGCGGTGTGCTCGCGCAGGGCCCGCATCTGGGCGGCCGTCTTCAGCAGCATCTCGTCGTACTCGGCGACGGGGTCGGAGTCCAGGACGATCGCGCCCCCGGCCCCCATCCGCAGCACCCCGTCGGCCAGGACGGCGGTCCGGATGACGATGTTGAGGTCGGCGCCGCCGCTGCACCCCAGGTATCCGAGGGCACCGGCGTACACACCGCGCGCCTCGGTCTCCAGCCCGTCGATGATCTCCAGCGTGCGCTGCTTCGGGGCCCCGGTCATCGACCCGCCGGGGAAGCAGGCGCGTACGCAGTCCACCGCGTCGGTGTCCTCGCGCAGCCGGCCCTCGACCGTGGAGACGAGCTGGTGCACGGTCGCGTACGTCTCGGTCGCCATCAGCCGGGACACCCGCACGGTGCCGGTCCGGCAGACCTGCCCCAGGTCGTTGCGGAGCAGGTCGACGATCATCAGGTTCTCCGCGCGGGTCTTGGCGTCCGCCGCCAGCGCGTCCCGGAGCCGGGCGTCCTCGGCCGGGCCGGCCCCGCGCGGCGCGGTCCCCTTGATCGGCTTGGCCTCGGCGACGCCGTCCCGGGTGATCCGCAGGAACCGCTCGGGCGAGGAGCCGGCCACGTCGAGGTCACCGAAGCGCAGGAAGGCGGCGTAGGGCGCGGGGTTGACGCGGCGCAGCACCCGGTAGAAGCCGTACGCGTCGTCCGGAGCGGGTAAAGCCGCCGCGTCGGTCAGGCAGATCTCGTAGCTGGTGCCCGCGGCGAGCTCACGCTTGCAGGCCTCGATGTCGGCGAGGTAGGTGGCCCGGTCCCGCACCAGCCAGGGTTCGACCCCGGCGGACCCGCCCCCGCCGGCCCCTTCGCCGGCCCTTTCGCCGGCTCCGGCCGGGCCCGCGCCCGGCGCCGCGCTCCCCGGCCCGTCCGTCGCGGCCCGCGCCGGGCGCGGCCGGTCGGGCTCGGTCGGCAGGGAGGCGATCCGGCCCAGCGTGCTCTCCAGCCAGTCGGTGGCCTCGGCGGTCGCCTGCGGGGTGTCCTCGGCCAGGCAGACGGCGTAGGTGAAGCCCTTCTCGTGGTCCACCGCGATCAGCCGGTCGGCGAACAGCCAGCAGGCGTCCGGGGTGGTCGCGCGGTGCCGGTTGGGGGAGCCGCAGTCGGCCTTCGTCTCGTAGCCGAAGTAGCCGACGTAGCCGCCGGTGAAGTCGAAGGGCAGGCCGGTGGCGTCGACGCGGCGGTTGGCCAGCCGGCGCTTCAGGTAGTCGAAGACGCTCGCCCGGACCTTGCGCGGCGGCCGTCCCGCCCGCTCGATCTCGCAGCGTCCGGACTCGACGTCGTACCGGACGAACTCGGCCAGCGGACCGCTGTCGTCGCCGAGGAACGAGAAGCGGGAGAGCCCCCGCTCGACCCGTGAGCTGTCCAGCCAGAACGCGCGCGGCGAGTCGGCGTACAGGCGCGTGAAGGCGGCCTCCGTGTCGATCGCGCCCGCGAGACGGCGGGTGTGCAGCCGGTGGGCGGGGCCCTCGGCGCGGCGCGGACGGGGCACGATCACCGCCGGGCCCGGTATCGCCGCGGCGGCCGGTGTGACCGCGGTGTTCTTGGAGCGGGGCTTGCGGGCCCGCTCGGCCGTGAGGTTGCGGAAGTTCACCAGCATCCGGTGGCCGTACTCGGTGAGCACCGACTCCGGGTGGAACTGGACGCCCCACAGCGGCCGTTCACGGTGCCGCAGCCCCATCAGGACACCGTCCTCCGCCCAGGCGGTGGCCTCCAGGGCGGCGGGCAGCGGCTCGCGCACGGCCAGCGAGTGGTAGCGCACCGCGGTGAAGTGCTGCGGCAGGCCCTGGAAGAGGTCCCGTCCGTCGTGGCGGACGGCCGACAGATGCCCGTGCCGGGGCTCCGGGGCGGGGACCACCCGGCCTCCCTCGCCCTGGGCGATGCCCTGGTGGCCGAGGCACACGCCGAGCACCGGTACGGGGGAGCCGGCCAGTACCGCCGCGCTGATGCCGAAGTCACGCGGCTTCGACGGGTGCCCGGGCCCGGGTGACACGACGACGTTGTCGAAGGCCGCGAGATCGGGAACGGCGTCCGCGGGGGTGTCGTTGAGGATCACCACCGGTTCCTCGCCGTTGACCTCGGCGATCAACTGGAACAGGTTGTACGTGTACGAGTCGTGATTGTCGATGAGCAGGGTCTTCACCCGCCCACCTCCCTAGGGTCGTTCTCGGGTTCTAGGCGGTCCGTCTCTTGTGCCGTCCGCGCAGCGCCTGGAGCGGTGGATACAGCCATTTCTTGAAGAAGCGCTGGAGCCGGGGCATGAGAATCCACGTGACGAGCGCCGTCACGCAGAGACAGAGCAGCAGCGTGCGCACAATCGGATTCAGTCCCCCGAGATAGGGGAGCGCAATCAGATTGAACAGGAGCACCGGTGGAAAAACCGCGCTCATATTCACGAACCACAGTTTCCATTTCGACGGCGGGGCCGGCGGCCGCGGTGCCGGGGCCTGGGAGTCGAACCAGGCCTTGGAGCCCCGCATGCTTCTGCGGTCCGTCTCCCGGGCGATGCCGAGCGTCCGGCCGGACCACTCCCGCCGGGCGGCCGAGTCCTCCCAGGCCCGGGCCGTGCCCTCGGTGGTGAAGCGATAGACCACATGCCATTCCGCCTCTCCGTCGACCAGTACACCGCCTCCCAGGAAGCCGGGCTGCCGTGCGCTCGCGCCCAGCATCGCCCACCCCCAGGAATGGAAGTCGGCCTCGCGGCCCGGCACCACTCGATAGGCGGTGGTGACGGTGACGGGATTACTGGTCACGCCGTCGAGTACGCAACGGAGAGCGCTTGCGTTCACAGTTTCTTCAAAGTTCTACAACTGTCTCCCGGTGTCCCGATCGCGGCTTTTCGTCAGATTTTCCGTGGTCTCGCCGTCTTTAAAGGAGGGGTACTCCGGGTAACTTTCCGGGAATTCCTGGAAGCGCTTGCTGGCGGCTCGCCGGAAGTGCACGATCGAGCCCCGCATATTTCCCGGACAAAGGAGAGTCATGTCCCGGTACGACTGGAACATGAAGCACGAGGGAATCGACAGGGCCCGTTCGGAGATCGAGCAGATCCGGAAAGAAGTGACCGCCCACCCGATCTACCGGCGGATGGGCAGCCGCGAGGACCTCGCGACCTTCATGACCCACCACGTGTTCGCGGTCTGGGACTTCATGTCCCTGCTCAAGTCGCTCCAGCGGGACCTCACCTGCGTCGACGTCCCCTGGGTGCCGCGCGGCTCGGGAGTGGGCCGACGGCTCATCAACGACATCGTGCTCGTCGAGGAGAGCGACGCACTGAACGGCGGCTTCACCAGCCACTTCGAGCTGTACCGCGCGGGCATGGACGAGGCGGGCGCCGCCACGGCCCGGATCGACACCTTCGTCGCGCTGGTCGCCGAGGGCCACGACGTGCCCTCGGCGCTGCGGGTCGCCCAGGTCCCCGCGCCCGCCGCCGCGTTCGTGCGCACGACCTTCGACATCATCGCCGGCCGGCCCCTGCACTGCCGGGCCGCGGCCTTCGCCTTCTCCCGGGAGGACCTCATCCCGGACATGTTCGACCAGGTGATCAGGAAGGAGGGCGCCGACCGGTTCCCGCTCTTCCGCGACTACCTCGCCCGCCACATCGAGGTCGACGGCGAGGAACACACCCCCATGGCCATGCAGATGGTGGCCGACCTGTGCGGCGACGACGACACCCGCTGGCGGGAGGCGGTCGAGACGGCGACCCTCGCCCTGGAGGCCAGGATCCGGCTCTGGGACGGCATCACCGAGGCGATGGCCTGACCGGCGGCTCCGGCGCGGGCTCCGGCTCCGCGACCGCGGGGGTCCCGGGCGCCTCGCCGAACCGGGCCAGTGCCAGCGCTCCCGCCACGGCGACGGCGAACCCCAGCACGGCCAGCCAGCCGAGCCCCTCCCGGGTCCGGTCGCCCAGCCACACCACGCCCACCAGCGCCGGCCCGATCGTCTCCCCGATCACCATTCCCGCCGTGGCCGTCGTCACCGACCCACGCTGGAGGGCCGACGTCAGCAGCAGGAACGCGGCACCGCCGCCCAGCAGCAGGGCGTACAGCGCCGGATCGGTGAGCAGGTCCGGCGGATCGAGCGAGTCGATCAACCGCACCGTCACCTCCACCACCCCGAACCCGAACCCGGCGCCCAGGCCCAGCACCAGCGCCCGGCTCCGCCCGGTCAGGCCCTTGCCCGCGACCCACATCAGCAGCACACCGCCCGCCGCGCCGAGCATCACCCACGGCAGCGCCGCGGGCCCGCTCTCCTCGCCCTCCGTGCCCGCCGCCAGCCCCAGCATGGCCAGCCCGGCGCACACCACCCCCACGGCCGCCCACTCGGTCCGGCTCAGCCGCACCCGCAGCAGCCGTGCCGCGACCACCGCCGTCACCGCCAGGCTGGAGGCGAGCGCCGCCCCCACGGCGTAGATCGGCACCGACCGCAGCGCGACGATCTGGAACACGAACCCCAGCCCGTCCAGCCCGAGCCCCGCCAGATACCGCCACTGGCGCACCGCCCTCAGCAGCAGCGCCGCGTCCCCGCCGCTCCCGCCGGCGGCGGCCCGCGCCGCCACCGCCTGCAACACCGTCGCGGTACCGAAGCAGACCGCCGCGCCGAGGGCGCACACCATTCCGAAGAGCACGAAAGGACTGTAGGGGAACGGCCGGTGGGCGGGCCCCCTTCGGCCGGACTCGGCACGGTGTCTAGGCTGACGGCCGGAAATCGCCGTAGGGGCGGTGTGACAACGGGGAGACGGAAACCATGGCGGACACGCGTCGCAGACTTCGCTCGGGCACGGTCGTACTGGGCGGCATGGGGGTGCTCGCGGCCGCGCTGACCGCCTGCTCCTCCGACCCCGACAAGCGCTGCGTGGACCGGGACAGCTACACCCGCGCCAAGGGCTACAAGGTGGTCGCCGACAAGAACTGCAAGTCCGGCGGGACCACGGCGAAGGGCGCCTGGTACTACGGCGGCAGCAAGAGCGGCTCCTGGGTCGACGGCGGCTCCCTGAACAAGCCCGGCAAGGGGTCCGGCGGTTCGGGCGGCAGCGGGGGCAGCGGTGTCAGCCGCGGCGGCTTCGGCGGTGACGGTGACGGCGGCCACAAGGGCGGCTCCGGCGGCTGAGCGGCAGCGCGCCCGAGCGACCCGACGACCGAGCGGCTGAACAGGACACCGGCACCCATGCGACGCCACACCGTCGAACCCCGCCCCGGCTGGCAGCGGACCGTCGAGGAACAGGGACTGATCTACCCCCTCACCCGCCACGCCGACGGCAGCCTGCGCCCCTACTGGGACGAGAGCGCGTACTACTCCTTCACCCTCGACGAGGTCGAGGCCCTGGAGGAGACCGTCGAGGAACTGCACACCATGTGCCTGGCGGCGGCCGCCCACCTGGTCGGGTCCGACCGCCTCGCCGACCTCGGCATCACCGACCCGCGGGTCGCCGCGGCCGTCACCGAGGCCTGGCACCGCAGGGCCGAACTCCCCTCCGTCTACGGCCGCTTCGACCTGCGTTACGACGGCACGGGCCCGGCGAAGCTGCTGGAGTACAACGCCGACACCCCCACCTCGCTCGTGGAGGCGGCCTCCCCCCAGTGGTTCTGGATGGAGGACCGCTTCCCCGGCGCGGACCAGTGGAACTCCCTGCACGAACGGCTGGTCGCCGCCTGGAAGCGGCAGGCCGCCCTCCTGCCGCCCGGCAGCCCGCTGCACTTCGCCCACTCCTCGCAGGACGAACTGGGCGAGGACCTCATGACCGTCGCCTACCTCAAGGAGACCGCCGAGCAGGCCGGCCTGGACACCGACTGGATCTCCATGGAGGAGATCGGCTGGGACACGCTCTCCGGCCGCTTCGTCGACAACCGCCTGCGCTTCATCCGCTCCTGCTTCAAGCTCTACCCCTGGGAGTGGCTGACCACCGACCGCTTCGCCGACCACGTCCTGGACAGCCTGGACAACGGCGGCGGCACCGGCAGCACGATGTGGATCGAACCGGCCTGGAAGATGCTCCTCAGCAACAAGGCCCTGCTGGCGGTCCTGTGGGAGCTGTACCCCGGACACCCCAGCCTCCTCCCCGCCTACCTCGACGGCCCCCGCGAACTGGCGGACACCACCGGCTGGGTCGCCAAGCCGCTGCTGGGCCGCGAGGGCGCCGGCGTCACCCTGCACGAGCCGGGCTCCGCCGCCGTCCCGCGCACCGACGAGCCGTGCTGCTACCAGCAGTTGGCGCCCCTGCCGGCGTTCGACGGCAACCATGTCGTCCTCGGCGCGTGGGTGGTGGAGGACGAGCCGGCGGGCCTCGGCATCCGCGAGTCCGGCGGCCTGGTCACCGACGAGTACGCCCGCTTCCTGCCCCACGTGATCCTCTGACGGCCTCCGCCCGGAGCCGTCCGGAGCTGCCCGGAGCCGTCCCGGGCGCGGCCCCGCGCGGCCCGGGCCCTTCGCTCGCATGGTGGACGCGGGGCCTCGGGATCCGGGGGTGCCCGGTAGGCTGGCGAGCGGGTCGTGACTGGCGCGCTGGGATGGGACGGACCATCGGGGAGCGGCTCGTGAGCAGCAAGAGTGCCGTGCGCCTGGGCCGAACCGAACACGCCGAACGCCACGTCCGGAGGTCCCCGATGCCCGAGAATTCCGCACCCCTTTCCACCGAGTCCACCGCCTTCCGTGCCGCGCTCGACGTGATCCGCGCCGTCGAGCCGCGCGTCGCCGACGCCATCGGCCAGGAGGTCCACGACCAGCGCGAGATGCTCAAGCTGATCGCCTCGGAGAACTACGCCTCGCCCGCCACCCTCCTCGCGATGGGCAACTGGTTCAGCGACAAGTACGCCGAGGGCACCATCGGACGCCGCTTCTACGCGGGCTGCCGCAACGTGGACACCGTCGAGTCGCTGGCCGCCGAGCACGCCCGCGAGCTCTTCGGCGCCCGGCACGCCTACGTCCAGCCGCACTCCGGCATCGACGCCAACCTCGTCGCCTTCTGGTCGGTGCTCGCCGACCGCGTCGAGGTCCCGGCGCTCGCCGAGGCGGGCGTCCGCCAGGTCAACGACCTCTCCGAGGCCGACTGGGCCGCACTGCGCCGGGCCTTCGGCAACCAGCGCATGCTGGGCATGTCCCTGGACGCGGGCGGCCACCTGACCCACGGCTTCCGCCCGAACATCTCGGGCAAGATGTTCGACCAGCGCTCCTACGGCACCGACCCGGCCACGGGCCTGATCGACTACGAGGCCCTGCGCGTCTCGGCCCGCGACTTCAAGCCGCTGATCATCGTGGCCGGCTACTCGGCGTACCCGCGGCTGGTGAACTTCCGGATCATGCGCGAGATCGCCGACGAGGTCGGCGCGACCCTCATGGTCGACATGGCGCACTTCGCGGGCCTGGTCGCGGGCAAGGTCCTGACCGGCGACTTCGACCCGGTCCCGCACGCGCAGATCGTCACGACCACCACCCACAAGTCCCTGCGCGGCCCGCGCGGCGGCATGGTTTTGTGCGACGACTCCCTCAAGGACCAGGTCGACCGCGGCTGCCCGATGGTCCTCGGCGGGCCGCTCCCGCACGTCATGGCCGCCAAGGCCGTCGCCCTGGCCGAGGCCAGGCAGCCGTCCTTCCAGGACTACGCCCGGCGGATCGTCGACAACTCCCGCGCGCTGGCCGAGGGCCTCACCCGGCGCGGCGCGACCCTGGTGACCGGCGGCACGGACAACCACCTGAACCTGATCGACGTCGCCTCCTCCTACGGGCTCACCGGACGGCAGGCCGAGGCGGCCCTGCTCGACTCGGGCATCGTCACCAACCGCAACGCCATCCCCGCCGACCCCAACGGCGCCTGGTACACCTCCGGCATCCGCATCGGCACCCCGGCGCTCACCACCCGCGGGCTGGGTACGGCCGAGATGGACGAGGTGGCCGCCCTGATCGACCGGGTCCTGACCACCACGGAGCAGGGCACGACCAAGTCGGGCGCCCCCAGCAAGGCGTCCCACGTGCTGGACGCGAAGGTGGCCGACGAGATCTCCCGGCGGGCGACCGACCTGGTCGCGGGCTTCCCGCTGTACCCGGAGATCGACCTCGGCTGAGGTTCTCCCCCGGGCGCGGGGCCGCCGCCGGGCGCGGCCCCGCCGCCGGTGCGCGGGGACCTCCCGGCGCGCGGTCCGCCGCACACCGGGACCACCCCCCTGCCTCTGCGAGAATGGGGCGCATGGCGAATGACCGACCCCGCGTGCTCTCCGGAATCCAGCCCACGGCTGGCTCGTTCCACCTCGGCAACTACCTCGGTGCCGTCCGCCAGTGGGTGGCGCTCCAGGAGACCCACGACGCGTTCTACATGGTCGTCGACCTGCACGCGATCACGGTCCCGCAGGACCCGAAGGAGCTCAGCGCCAACACGCGGCTGGCCGCCGCGCAGCTGCTGGCCGCCGGTCTCGACCCGGAGCGCTGCACGCTCTTCGTCCAGAGCCACGTCCCCGAGCACGCCCAGCTCGCCTGGGTCATGAACTGCCTCACCGGTTTCGGCGAGGCCAGCCGGATGACCCAGTTCAAGGACAAGTCCGCCCGCCAGGGCGCCGACCGCGCCTCCGTGGGCCTGTTCACCTACCCGATCCTCCAGGTCGCGGACATCCTGCTGTACCAGGCCGACGAGGTGCCGGTCGGCGAGGACCAGCGCCAGCACATCGAGCTCACCCGTGACCTCGCCGAGCGCTTCAACGGGCGCTTCGGCGAGACCTTCCGGGTCCCGAAGCCGTACATCCCCAAGGAGACGGCGAAGATCTACGACCTCCAGGACCCGTCGATCAAGATGAGCAAGTCGGCGTCCACGCCGAAGGGGCTCATCAACCTGCTCGACGAGCCGAGGACCACCGCCAAGAAGGTCCGCAGCGCGGTCACGGACACCGACACGGTGATCCGCTACGACACCGAGAACAAGCCCGGTGTGAGCAACCTGCTCAGCATCTACTCGACGCTGACCGGCAAGAGCGTCGCGGAGGTGGAGCAGAGCTACGAGGGCAAGCTCTACGGCGCGCTCAAGACGGACCTCGCCGAGATCGTCGTCGACTTCGTGACGCCCTTCCGGGACCGCACCCAGCAGTACCTGGACGACCCCGAGACGCTGGACTCGATCCTGGCCAAGGGCGCGGAGAAGGCGCGTGCCGTCGCCGCGGAGACGCTCTCGCGGACGTACGAGCGGGTGGGCTTCCTGCCCGCGAAGCACTGAGCGGCGCGCGGAAGCACACGGGGCGGCGCGCGGAGGCATCCGGGGCGCGCCGCACACCTGTTCCCGGGAACAGAGCGCTGCACATCACTTCCCCTGCGCCTGCCCAGAGCACAGCCGTGGCCGTACAGTCGATAGCCGTACGTCTGAGTACGAACCCGGCAACACACCCCGCCAGGACGACATGACGAAGGAGAAGACGTGGGGACCGTAACGATCGGCGTCTCGATCGCGGTCCCGGAGCCTCACGGCAGCCTGCTCCAGGAGCGGCGCGCGGGCTTCGGCGACGCCGCGGCTCACGGCATCCCCACGCACGTCACGCTGCTGCCGCCGACCGAGGTCGGGGCGCAGGCGCTGCCGGGCGTCGAGGCGCACCTCACCGCGGTCGCCGCGGCCGGCCGGCCCTTCCCGATGAGGCTGTCGGGCACCGGCACCTTCCGGCCCATGTCGCCGGTGGTCTACCTGCGGGTCGTCCAGGGCGCCGAGAACTGCGCCTGGCTCCAGCAGCGGATCCGGTCCGCCTCCGGGCCGCTGACCCGCGAGCTGCTCTTCCCCTACCACCCGCACGTCACCGTCGCGCACGGCATCGACGAGGCGGCGATGGACCGGGCCTTCGAGGAGCTCGCCCACTACGAGGCCGGCTGGTCCTGCACCGGTTTCGCCCTCGCCGAGCAGGGCGCCGACGGCGTCTGGCGCAAACTGCGCGACTTCGCGTTCGGGGGCGCGGTCGTGCCCCCGCAGACGGCCCGCGTCGGCCGGGGCTCCCTGCCCGCGCGCTAGCGCCCACCGTCCCGCGGGCCCGCGCCCCTAGACCGGCAGCCGGCGCAGCAGGGCGCGCGGGGTGTGCCGCACGGCCGCCATCACCAGCCGCAGCACCCCCGGCACCCACACGGTCCCCGAGCGGCGGCGCAGCCCCAGTTCCACGGCCGTGGCGACCGCCTCCGGCGTGGTCGCCAGCGGCGCCTCCTCCCGTCCTTCGGTCATCCGGGTGCGGACGAACCCGGGCCGCACGACCATGACGTGGACGCCCGTGCCGTGCAGCGCGTCGCCCAGGCCCTGCGCGAAGGCGTCGAGGCCCGCCTTGCTGGAGCCGTAGATGAAGTTCGAGCGGCGGGCCCGCTCGCCGGCCACCGAGGACAGGACGACCAGGGAGCCGTGTCCCTGGGTCTGGAGGCCGCGCGCGGCGACCAGCCCGGCCGACACCGCCCCCGTGTAGTTGGTCTGCGCGACCCGCACCGCCGCCGACGGATCGCGTTCGTCGTTCGCCTGGTCGCCGAGGACCCCGAAGGCCAGCAGCACCAGATCGACGTCGCCCTCCGCGAAGACCTTGCCGAGGACCGCCTCGTGGGACCCCGGGTCGAGCGCGTCGAAGGCGACGGTGTGCACGTCCGCCCCCAGGGTGCGCAGCTGTGCCGCCGCGGATTCCAGGGCGGGCGACGGGCGCCCGGCCAGCCACACCGTGCGGGTGCGGCGGGCGATCAGCCGGCGCGCGGTGGCCAGCGCGATCTCGGACGTGCCGCCGAGGACGAGCAGGGACTGGGGGAGGCCGAAGGCGTCCTTCATGGTGACTCCTGGAAGTTGAGCCGGCGGGCGAGGTCCGACACGAACACCCCGCGCGGGTCCAGCTCCGCGCGCAGCGCGCGGAAGTCGTCGAGGCGCGGGTACATCGCGCCGAGCAGTTCGGGGCGCAGCCGGGAGTCCTTGGCGAGGGAGACGCGGCCGCCCGCCGCGGCCACCTCCTCGTCGAGTTCGTCGAGGAAGGCGCCGAGGCCCGGCAGCCCGGCGGGGATGTCCAGGGCGAGGGTCCAGCCCGGACGCGGGAAGGAGAGCCACCCGGGGTCGGCGTCCCCGAACCGTTTGAGGACGGCGAGGAAGGACGGGCAGCGGCGGTCGGCCAGCCGCTGCACGATCCTGCGCAGGGTGTCCTCCTGGCCGTACCCGACGACGAACTGGTACTGCACGAAGCCGTCGCGGCCGTAGACGCGGTTCCAGTGCGGGACGCCGTCGAGCGGGTGGAAGAAGGCGGAGATGCTCTGGAGTTCGCCGCTGCGCGCGCGCGGCGCCCTGCGGTACCAGAGCTCGTTGAACAGCCCTACGGTCGTCCGGGTGAGCAGGCCGCCCGGCACGAAGGGGGGAGCGGCCGGCAGCCGGGACGGGCGGAAGGCGAGCGGGTCCCTGCGCGCCCGGGCGGGCAGCGCGGCCGGCGTCGCGTGCTCGCCGCGGGTCAGGACCGCGCGCCCGGTGGCCGCGCCGCGCGCGAGCAGGTCGATCCAGGCGACCGAGTAGCGGTGGCGGTGGTCGGTCGCGGTCAGCCGGGCCATCAGGTCGTCGAGGTCGCGGGCCCGCTCGGTGTCGACGGACATCAGGGACGTGCGGACCGGCTGGAGGCGGATCCTGGCCGTCAGCACGACGCCGGTCAGGCCCATGCCGCCGGTCGTCGCGTCGAACAGGTCGGTGCCCTGGTCGACCGTGTGGATCGTGCCGTCCGCCGTGAGCAGCTCGAAGGACAGCACATGACGGGCGAAGGACCCGGACACATGGTGGTTCTTGCCGTGGATGTCGGCGCCGATCGCGCCGCCGACGGTCACGTAGCGGGTGCCCGGGGTCACGGGCACGAACCAGCCGAGCGGCAGCAGGACCTGCATGAGCCGGTGCAGGGAGACGCCCGCGTCGCACAGGACGACTCCGGCGCCGGCGTCGACGACATGGATCCGGTCCAGGCCCGTCACGTCGATGACCGACCCTCCGGCGTTCTGCGCCGCGTCCCCGTACGCCCGCCCCAGGCCCCGGGGGATGCCCCCGCGCGGGCCGCAGTCCCGGACCGCCGCGACGGCCTCGGCGTAGGTCCGGGGGCGGACCAGGCGCGCGGCGGAGGGGGCGGTGCGCCCCCATCCCGTGACGGAGGTGATCTCCGGGGCGGTCTCGGAGGTGGTCTCGGCAGACATGGGGGCGACCGTATCGCCTCTATATGGGCGATTTATTTTGAAACATGCATCACTCCCCGAAATGGGTGATTAATGGGATGTCGCTCAATATTGCCGGTGTTCCCGGGGCGACGGCGTGAACAGTGGGTCCGCATGGACGAACTCGACGATCTGGACCACCGGATCCTCACGGCGCTGCGCGCCCGGGGCGCGGACCCACGCGTCGCCCGCGCCGTGCGCGCCCTCTCCCGGGCGGGCGAACACGGCGCCCTGTGGCTCGCGGCGGGCGCCCTGGGAGCCGCCGCCGACCGTCCCCGGCGCGCTGCCTGGCTGCGTGCCGCCGCGCTTACCGCGGGCGCGCACGCGGTGAGCAGCGGGGTCAAACGCGTCGTCCGCCGCCCGCGCCCCACCCGCGTCGAACCCCTCGTGCCCACCCTGGGACGCCACTCCTTCCCCAGCTCGCACGCCACCTCCGCGGCGGCCGCCGCCGTCGCCTACGGCACGCTCGGGGCGTACGCCGTCGCGCCGCTCGCCGCCGCGATGTGCCTCTCCCGTCTCGTCGCCGGCGTCCACCATCCCTCCGACGTGGCGGCGGGCGCGGCCCTCGGGGCGCTCACCGCGCGGCTGGGGGCGCGCTGGATGCGGGAGGGGCACCGCCGTGGCTGAGACCCTGCTCCACCGGCAGCGCACCCACCGCCCGCCGGCGCCCCGGCCCCCGAGCCGCCGCCCCGGCACCCTCGCCGGCGGTCTCCTGCGGACCGCCCGCCCCAAGCAGTGGGTCAAGAACCTCCTGGTGGTCGCCGCCCCGGCCGCGGCCGGCCGGCTCTTCTCCCCCCACACGGCCGGCCGGCTCGTCCTCGTGTTCGTCCTGTTCACCGCCTGCTCCGCCGCCGTCTACCTGGTCAACGACGCACGGGACGCCGAGGCCGACCGCGCCCACCCCACCAAACGGCACCGCCCGATCGCCTCGGGCCGGGTCCCCGTGTCCGCCGCGTACGGGGTCGCGGGCGTCCTCGCGGTCCTCGCGCCCGCCGCCGCGCTCCGGCTGACCACACCCGCCGTCGCCGTCCTGCTCACCGCCTACCTCGGCATGCAACTGGCCTACTGCGTGGCCCTCAAGCACGTCCTGGTCGTCGACCTCGTCGTCGTCACGACCGGCTTCCTGATGCGGGCGGCGGCGGGCGGGCTCGCCCTCGGCATCCCGCTGTCGCGCTGGTTCCTGATCACCACCGGCTTCGGCGCGCTGTTCATGGTCGCGGCCAAGCGCTACTCCGAGGCCGTCCAGCTGGCCGGCACGGCGGGCGCCACGCGCGTGCTGCTCACCGAGTACACCACCGGCTACCTGCGCTTCGTCTGGCAGCTGGCGGCCGGGGTCGCCGTGCTCGGCTACTGCCTGTGGGCCCTGGAGGAAGGCGGTGTCGCGCCCACCAGCCTGCTGCCCTGGCGCCAGCTGTCCGTGGTCGCGTTCGTCCTGGCGGTCCTGCGGTACGCGGTCTTCGCCGACCGGGGCGCCGCGGGCGAGCCCGAGGAGGTCGTCCTGGGCGACCGCGCCCTCGCCCTGATCGGCCTGGCCTGGCTCGCCATGTACGCGCTGGCGGTGGCCAACTGGTGAACCACGCGCGCGTACCGTGCTCACGGGGTACCCGTACCCCGGGAGCGCGCGGGAGCAGCGCCGGCATCCCGGCCGGCGACACGCGCGTCGTTCCTCCGGACAGGGGCAGAGTCGGATCATGGACTGGCTGAAGAAGCTTCCCGGCGTCGGGCCGTGGGTCGCGCGCCTCATGGCCACGCACGCGTGGCGGTCGTACGAGCGGCTGGACCGGGTGAAGTGGACGCGGCTGGCCGCCGCCATGACCTTCGTCAGCTTCGTCGCGCTCTTCCCGCTGATCACCGTGGCCGCGGCCGTCGTCGCCGCCACCCTCGGCGAGTCCCGGCAGCGCGAGCTCCAGGAGAAGATCGCCGACCAGGTCCCCGGCATCTCCGACCAGCTGGACATCAACGGCCTGGTCCAGAACGCGGGCACCGTCGGCCTCATCGCCGGCGCGGTGCTGCTGCTCACCGGCATCGGCTGGGTCGGCCAGATGCGCGACTGCCTGCGCGCGGTGTGGGAGCGGCCCGACGACGACGAGAACCCCGTGCTGCGCAAGGCCAAGGACACCGGTGTCCTCGTCGGCTTCGGCGGCGCCGTGCTGCTCACCCTCGCCATCTCCACCGTCGCCTCGGCCCTGGTCGGCTGGATCACCGACCGGTCCGGCATCGACAAGGAGGGCTGGGGCACCGTCCTGCTGCACGTCGCCGCGTTCTCCGTCGCCGTCCTCGCCGACTTCCTGCTCCTGCTGTACGTCCTCACGCTGCTGCCCGGCGTGGAGCCGCCGCGCCGCCGTCTCGTCGTCGCCGCGCTCATCGGGGCCATCGGTTTCGAACTGCTGAAACTGCTGCTGAGCGGCTACATCCAAGGCGTCGCCGCGAAGAGCATGTACGGCGCGTTCGGGGTGCCCATCGCCCTGCTGCTGTGGATCAACTTCACCGCGAAGCTGGTCCTGTACTGCGCGGCCTGGACGGCGACCGGCAGCGTCCCCGACGAGCCCGGCGACCTCGACGTCAGCGACGACGTCGTACCAGGTCCGGCAGCGGCCAGCGGCGGTTGACGAGGTATCCGCCGCCCGCGAGCAGCACCAGCAGGCCGCCGGCGACGGCCAGCGCGATCCACATCCCGCCCGAGCCGTCCTCGGTCACGGCGCCCGCCACCGGCTTCGCCGACACGTCACCGGCGCCGCCCGCCTGCCCCGAGCCCTCGGACGAGGACGGGTTGGCGCCCGGCTGCGCGCTGGCCTGCGCGGTGTTCTTCGGCGCGACCAGCTCACCCACCGGCGTCACCTTGCCGGCCGCCTGGAAGCCCCAGTCCAGCAGGGCCGCGGTCTCCTTGTAGACCTCGTTGTGGTCGGTCTTCTCCGGGTTCATCACCGTGACGAGCAGCACCTTGCCGTTGCGCTCGGCGACACCCGTGAACGTGGCGCCCGCGTTGGTGGTGTTGCCGTTCTTGACGCCCGCGATGCCGGGGTACTGGGAGATGTCGTAGTCGCCGCTGAGCAGCCGGTTGGTGTTCTGGATCTCGAAGGTCCCGCGGGTCGTCTTCCCCTTCTTGTTCTTCCTCGTCTCGCCGGGGAACTTGGCGGTCACCGTCGAGCAGTACTCCCGGAAGTCCGCCTTCTGGAGTCCCGACCGGGCGAACAGCGTCAGGTCGTACGCGGAGGACACCTGGCGGGGCGCGTCGTAGCCGTCCGGGGAGACCACGTGCGTGTCGAGCGCCTGGAGCTCCTCGGCGTGCTCGTTCATCTGCCGGACGGTCTCGGTGACACCGCCGTTCATCGCGGACAGCACGTGCACGGCGTCGTTGCCGGAGCGCAGGAACACCCCGAGCCACAGATCGTGGACCGTGTACGACTCGCCCTCCTTTATCCCGACCAGGCTGGAGCCCGACCCCATGCCCGCCAGGTCCGTCGGCGCGACCTTGTGCACGGTGGCCTTGGGGAACCTCGGCAGGACCGTGTCGGCGAAGAGCATCTTCATGGTGCTGGCCGGGGGAAGCCGCCAGTGCGCGTTGTGCGCGGCGAGCACGTCCCCCGACTCGGCGTCCGCGACGATCCACGACCGCGCGGTGAGGTCCTTGGGCAGCACCGGCGCGCCCCCGGCGATGGCCACCTGCGTCCCGGCCTGTCCGAGCCGCGTGCCGCCCACCGACGACATGCCCGCGGGCGGGGCGACCGACGAGGAGGCGGACGGGGACGCCGGCTTCGACGCGGCGGCCGACGGCGAGCCGGACGCCGTCGGTGATCCCGACGCCGCCGGGGACGGGGACGGGCTCGGCGCCGCGAGCGAGACGGGCGCGGTGAGCGCGAGGGACGCGAGGGTCGCGGAGGTGACCAGCAGGCATCGCCTGACGGTCTGCATCATGGGTGCGGGCACGACGGAGAACGTACCCGGCACGCGACGCGAAGTCCCGTCGCCCTCCCCACCCCGGTCACGGAACCGGACACCGGCCGGTGATACTGAACCCATGAAGCTCAGCCGCCCCGTCTCCTGGTTCCTGCTCGCCTTCGGGGTGTGGAGCTGGATCATCTGGGTCACTTTCGTCAAAAACCTGATCAAGGACAGCAGCGGACTCGCGTTCGACGACGGCGACCCCACGGCGTACTTCTGGGTGCACCTGACGCTCGCGATCGTCTCCTTCCTCTTGGGGACGGTCGTCGGGGTCATCGGGTTGCGTGGTCTGCGCGCACTGCGGCAGGCGTCATAGCCGTGGTGATCGTCTTCGTGCTGCTCGCCCTGGCGGTGCTCGTCACGGCGAACGTCTACCTGTGGCGGCGGCTGTTCCGCGACACCACCAGCGGCCCCGGACGGGTGCGCCGCGCCGGTGCCGTGCTCATCGCGGGCGGCTGGATCCTGGCGGTCGCCGCCCTGGTGGGCGAGCGCACCGGGGCGCCCTTCTGGCTCCAGCGCACGCTGGCCTGGCCGGGCTTCCTGTGGATGGCCCTGTCGGTCTATCTCCTGCTGGCGCTGCTCGCGGGCGAGGCCGTCCGCCCGCTGCTGCGCCGCTTCCTCCGCAAGCGGGCGGCCGCCGACACGCCCGTGGCGCGGCCGGAGCCGGAGACGGTGCCGGCGGGGGCGCCCGCCCCGCGGCAGCCGGACCCCGAGGACGGCGCGCCGCCCCCGCCGGACCCCTCGCGGCGGCTCTTCGTCTCCCGGGTCGTGGCGGGCACGGCGGCCGCGGTCGCCGTCGGGACGGTCGGGCAGGGGACGTACGGGGTGCTGCGCGGGCCCCGGGTCAAGCGGGTCACGGTGCCCCTGGCCAGACTCCCGCGCCGCGCCCACGGCTACCGCATCGCGGTCGTCAGCGACATCCACCTGGGCCCGGTCCTCGGCCGGGGCTTCGCCCAGCGGGTCGTCGACACGATCAACGCGACCCAGCCGGACCTGATCGCCGTCGTCGGCGACCTGGTCGACGGCAGCGTCAAGGACCTGGGCCCGGCGGCGGCCCCGCTCGCCGGGCTGAAGGCCCGGGAGGGCAGCTTCTTCGTCACCGGCAACCACGAGTACTTCTCCGGCGCCGAACAGTGGGTCGAGGAGGTGCGCCGGCTCGGTCTGGACCCCCTGGAGAACGCCCGTACCGAGCTGCCCTGGTTCGACCTCGCCGGCGTCAACGACATCGCGGGCGAGAGCGAGGGCCACGGACCCGACTTCGCCCGTGCGCTCGACGACCGCGACACCACGCGCGCGTGCGTGCTGATGGCCCACCAGCCCGTCCAGATCCACGACGCCGTGCGCCACGGCGTCGACCTCCAGCTCTCCGGCCACACCCACGGCGGCCAGCTGTGGCCCGGCAGCCTCCTCGCGGCCGCCGCGAACCCGACCGTCGCGGGACTGGAGCGCTACGGCGACACCCAGCTCTACGTGTCGCGCGGCGCGGGCGCCTGGGGGCCGCCGACCCGGGTGGGCGCCCCCTCCGACATCACCGTCGTCGAACTGGCCTCCACCGACGCCTGACGGTCAGTCAAAACCCTTTGGGGCGGCTGTGAAACGCGGCCGCAACACAGGATCGGTAAGTTCTTTCCCATCTCGCCCGGAGTCTCTTCCCCCGTGCGAAACACGTGTGGTTAGGTGAGCCCGCCGCCAGGGGGGCGGCACTTCTTCTTCTGTGGACTGGGCCCGTTCGGCGGCCTGGGGAGGCAGGACACCACCATGCGATCTGTTCGCATGCGGATTCTCGTGACGCTGCTCGTTCTCGCGGTCGCCGGGGTGGGCGGCTGGCAGTTGCTTCCGTCGCAGGACAGCGGCGGAGGGACCATCGACGTCGGCACCACGGACACCGTCACCTCGCTCGATCCGGCGGGCGCCTACGACGCCGGCTCGTGGGCGCTGTTCAGCAACGTCTTCCAGTCGCTGCTGACGTACGTGCCGGGCGGGGCCGCGCCCGTGCCGGACGCGGCGAGGAGCTGCTCCTTCGCGAAGGGCGGGCTCACCACGTACCTCTGCGAGCTGCGCGACGACCTCACCTTCGCCGACGGCGCCAAGGTGACCGCCGAGGACGTGAAGTTCTCCTTCGACCGGGTCAAGAAGATCAACGCGGACGTCGGTCCCGCGTCCCTGTTCTCCACCCTGAAGTCGGTGGACGCCAGGAACCTGACCGTCACCTTCCACCTGTCGTCGCCGGACGCCACCTTCCCGTTCAAGGTGGCCACCGGAGCCGGCTCGATCGTCGACCACACCCGCTACCCGGCGGACGGGCTGCGCGCCGGCAGCCGGGTCGACGGCACCGGCCCGTACGAGCTGACCGCGTACGTGAAGGGCAAGAAGGCCCAGCTGACGCCCAACTCCCGCTACCGGGGCGCCGTGTCGACCGGATCCCGTGTCGAGCTGCGCTACTACCCCGACCCCGCGGCCCTGGAGAAGGCCTGGAAGGCCGAGGACATCCAGGCCGCGACCCGCCAGCTGCCGCCCGCCGTCCTGGCCGCCCTCGACACCAGCGACCCCGGCCGGCGGGTCTACGAGGCGGAGGGCTCCGAGACCCGCAACCTGTACTTCGACACCCGCCCCGGCTCCCCGCTGCACGACACGGACGTCCGCCGGGCGCTGGCCTGGCTGGTCGACCGCGAACAGCTGGCGTCGAGCGTGTACGACGGAACCGTCGAGCCGCTCTACTCGCTCGTCCCGACCGGCATCACCGGCCACACCACCTCGTTCTTCGACAGCTACCCGCAGCGCGACACCGCCAAGGCGCGCAAGCTCCTGAAGTCGGCGGGCGTCACCCTCCCCGTGAAGTTCACCTACGGCTACGGCCTGGGCAGCGGCGCCGCGGCGGCCGAGGCCCAGGAACTCAAACGGCAGCTGGAGGCGAGCGGCCTGTTCCGGGTGGACGTCAAGGGATACGAGTGGACCGACTTCCAGAAGCGCTGGGCCACCGGCAAGCTCGACGCGTACGCCGTCGGCTGGGTCGCCGACTACCCCGACCCGGACACCTTCGCGGGCCCGCTCGTCGGCACCGACTCCACCATGAACACCGGCTACAGCAGCAAGACCGTCGACGGCTACATCGCCGGCAGCCGGCAGCTGGCCGACCGCAGCCGGGTCGCCGACGACTTCCGCAAGCTCCAGCAGGTCATCGCCGAGGACGTGCCCGTCGTCCCGCTGTGGCAGCGCAAGGAGTACGTCGTCACCGGCGCGGACGTCGGCGGCGGCCAGTTCCTGGCGGACGGCACCGGCGTCTTCCGCCTGTGGAAACTCGACTGGATCTGAGTCCTCGATCACCCCGGCTCGCGGGCCCGGCCCCGCGAGCCGGCATGCGCCCCCGTCCCACCGGGCAGTCACCCCGAGCGGACCGTGTGACGGAGGGGTGTCCGGGATGAGGAGCAGACGTGCTGAGACGCAACTCCTTCCGGCTGCCGCGGCACCCGGCGTCCGTCGGTCTCGCCCGGCGCCGGGTACGGGACCATCTCGCCGCCTGGGGGCACGGCCCCGACGACCCGGCGGTCGGCGCCGCGGTCCTCGTGGTGTCCGAGCTGGCGACCAACGTCGTACGCCACGGCCCCGCGCCGGGCTCCGCGCACCCGGGGGAGCCCCACCCGGAGCGGGAGTTCGAGGTGGCCGTCACCGCCCTCGGCGACGGCTCCTGCCTCATCGAGGTGTCCGACGGGAGCAGGCTCGAACCCCGGCCGCGCCACGTCGCGGAGACGGACGAACACGGCCGCGGCCTGCACCTGGTGGAGCACCTCGCCACCGCGTGGGGCGTGTGGAGCGCGGGCAGGCACGGCAAGACGGTGTGGGCGCTGCTCACGGCGACCGCGTAGGGGCGCGAGCCCTCAGGCCGGCTCCGCGGGGCGGACCGGCAGGGTCACCGTCACGGTGAGCCCCTCGCCCGGCGCCGTCCGCACCCCCACCTCGCCGCCGTGCGCCTCCACGACACCCTGCACGATCGCCAGCCCCAGACCGCTGCCCGCGCCGCCGCCGGCCCGGAAGAAACGGTCGAAGACCCGCGCCGCGTCCTCCGCGGCCAGCCCCGGACCCTCGTCCCGCACCGACAGCCGGACGACCCCGTCCACCCGCTCCACCCCGAGCCGCACCGGCACCTCGGCCGACGTGTGGGTACGGACGTTGGCCACCAGGTTGCCCAGCACCTGCCGCAGCCCCGACTCGTCGGCCCGCACCACCACCGCCCCCTCGGCCTCCACGGTGACCGGCCGCCCGGGCTGCTGCGCCCGCAGGTCCTGCGCCGAGTCCCGCACCAGAGCACTCACGTCGACGCCCCGCAGCCGCAGTTCGGGCCGCTGGTCGAGACGGGCCAGCATCAGCAGCTCGTCCACCAGCCGGCCCATCCGGTCCACCTCGCCGTTCATCCGGTCCCAGGCCCGCCGGCGCTCCTGCGGCTCCACCAGCATCCCCTGCTCGTACAGCTGGAGATAGCCGCGGATCGCGGAGAGCGGGGTGCGCAGCTCGTGCGAGGCGTCGGCAACGAAGCGCCGCAGCTGCGTCGCGCTGCGCTCGCGCGTGCGGTACGCCGTCTCCACCTGGTGGAGCATGGAGTTCAGCGCGAGCCGCAACTGCTCCACCTCCTGGGTCGGATGGTGACTCGACGGCACGCGCCGGGTCAGATCGCCCTCCGCTATCGCCGACGACGTCTCCACCATGTCCTCCAGCGGCCGCATCCGCCGCCGCACGCTGAACAGCGTCAGACACGCGAGCAGCGCCAGCAGCAGTGTGCCGACCGCGAGGTCCAGCTTCAGGGCCTTGGCTATGCCCCGGTGGAGGGCCTCCGTGGAGGTGGCCAGCAGGATGTACGTGCCGTCGGGAAGCCGGGCCGCGGTCACCCGGTAGGTGTCGCCGTGCACGCTGACGTCGTGCGGGTCGGCGTCGGCGGCGAGGGCGCCCGGATCGTGCACCGACTCCGCGAGGCCGCGCTGCGCGCCGGTGGGCTCGACGCCGAAGAGGGTGAGGGCCGCACCCCGGCCGTCCACGGCGGTGAAGATCGAGTCCGGCGCCGGCCGTGTGCCGGTGTCCTCGCCGTCCGGGACCCGGGAGACGAGGCGGTCGCTGACGACGCTCAGCACGGACAGCGAGTCGATCTGGCGCAGGGTCAGGCGGGCGCTGCCCACCGAGTCGCGCATCCGGGTCAGACCGGTGTCCACCTGGCCGAGCAGGTAGTGCCGCATCCCCATCAGACTGACGGCGGTCGCCAGGACGATGCCGAGCGCGAGCAGCGCCACGTTCGCCGCCGTCAGCTTGGCGCGCAGGGAGTGGACGCCGTGCCGGTGGATCCGCCTCACGCCAGGCCGTACCCGACGCCGCGCCGCGTGGTGATCACGGGCGGTCCCAGGACGTCCAGCTTGCGCCGCAGATAGCTGATGTAGGTCTCGACGACCGTCGACTCCGGCGGAGTGTGCTCGTACTGCCAGACATGACGCAGCAGTTGCTCCTTCGGCACGATCCGGCCGCCGTTGCGCACCAGGAAGCGCAGCAGCGCGTACTCGGTCGGGGTCAGCTCGACCGAGCGGCCCGCGCGGTGCACGCAGTACGTCGTCTCGTCCAGCTCCAGGTCGCCGTAGCGCAGTGGCGGCCGCCGCGCGAGGACGTCGGAGGGCCGGGTGCGGCGCAGCACGGCGCCGACCCGGGCCACGACCACGTCGATGTCGAACGGTTTGGTGATGTAGTCGTCGCCGAAGCCGAGCGCGCCGACTATCTCGGCGGGCGCGTCCCGCGCGGTGAGGAACACCAGCGCCAGGTCGGGCCTGCGCGCCCGCAGTTCACGCCCCAGGGCACGGCCGTCGCCGTCCGGCAGCATCACGTCCAGCAGGGCCACGTCGATGGGCGTCCCCTCGCGCGCGCCCGTCCGGGCGTGCGGGACGGTGCGGTCGGCGAGGGCGAGCGCCTCACGGACCGTGCCCGCGGTCATGACCTCGAAGCGGTGATAGCGCAGGGCGATGGCGAGGACGTCCGCGATGCTCGGTTCGTCCTCCACGACCAGCACGGTGCCGGAAGCCGTCGTCATGCCCCCAGTATCGGCGGCCGCGCCCGCGACCGGGTCGGTTCGCGCTTTGGAGTTCCTTGAGAGTCGAGCGTGCCGCGCACCACGCACGCGGGGCGCCGTCGATGCTGGTGCACAGGACCCGGGGGACGGACCGACGATCTGGTGAAGGAGATGGAGCGTGGCGGCATTGGCACGCTGGTGCTATCGGCACCGGCTGGTGGTCCTGTTGCTCTGGGTGGGGGCGCTGTTCGGTCTGGGATTCTCGGCCTCGACGGCGGGCACGGACTACGCGAACGTCTTCTCCCTCCCCGACACGGACTCCAAGAAGGCGTACGACCTGATGGAGAAGGCGTTCCCGGCGAGCGCGGGGGACACCGACACGGTCGTGTGGAAGGTCGACGAGGGGTCGGTGCGGGACGAGGCGGTGCGGTCCCGGATCCAGCCCGCGCTCGACGAGATCGCGAAGATGAGGGGCGTCGGCGGGGTGGCCGGCCCGTACGCCGGCGGCGGCGGCGCGGCGCGGATCAGCGGCGACGGGCGGATCGCCTACGCCCAGATCACCTTCACCGAGCAGGCCAACGCCGTGCCGAAGGAACTCGTCCAGGACGTCGTCGACACCGCGCACGCCGCCGGACGGGAGGGCCTGGAGGTCGAGGTGGGCGGCCAGGCCGTCCAGCGGGTGCAGGAACCGCCCACCGGCCTCGCCGAGATGGTCGGACTCGCGGCGGCGGCGGTCGTGCTGTTCCTGGCCTTCGGCTCGCTGTACGCGATGCTGCTGCCCCTCGCCGTGGCCGTCTTCGGCGTCGGCATGGGCCTGTTCTCGACCCAGCTGCTCAGCCACGTCACCGACATCCCGGACCTGGCCCCGCTGCTCTCCTCGCTGATCGGCCTCGGCGTCGGCATCGACTACGCCCTGTTCATCGTCACCCGCCACCGCAAGGGCGTACTGCGCGGCCTGGACCCGGAGGAGTCGGCGGTCACCGCCCTCAACACCTCCGGACGCGCGGTGCTGTTCGCGGGCGGCACGGTGTGCATCGCGCTCGCCGGCATGCTCGTGACCAACCTGCGCTTCCTGGACGGCGTCGTCATCGGCACCTCGCTGACGGTGGTCCTGAGCGTCCTCGCGGCGACGACCCTGCTGCCCGCGCTGCTCGGCTTCCTCGGCGCGCGCGTGCTGAGCCGCAAGCAGCGGCGCCGGCTGGCGGCCACCGGACCGGAGCCGGAGCGCACCAGCGGTCCCGCCGCCCGCTGGTCGCAGGGCGTGCAGCGCCGTCCGCGCACGATCGCCGCGGCCGCGCTGGTCGTCATGGCCGTTCTCGCGCTCCCCGTGCTGTCGCTGCGTCTCGGCGCCACCGACCAGGGCAACGACGACGCCTCGACGACCACGCGGAAGGCCTACGACCTGCTCGCCGAGGGATTCGGGCCGGGCTTCAACGGGCCCCTCCAGGTGGTGGTGGACGGCGGTGACGCGACCGCGCTGGCGCGCAGCATCGAGGACACGCCGGGCGTCGCCCAGGTCGCCGCGCTGCCGCCCGCAGGCGGGATCACGGTCATCCAGGTCGTGCCCACGACCTCGCCGCAGTCGCAGGAGACGGACGCCCTGATCGACCGGCTGCGCGACGACGTCGTCCCCGCGGCCGGGGCCGAGGCGCACGTCGGCGGGGTCACGGCGGTCTCCAAGGACTTCGCCACCGTCACCGGCGACCGGCTGCCCCTGTTCATCGCCACCATCATCGGCCTGGGCTTCCTGCTGCTCCTGGTCGCCTTCCGCTCGCTGGTGGTGCCGCTGACGGCGGCCGTGATGAACCTGGTCGCGGCCGCGGCCTCCTTCGGTGTCCTCGTCGCGGTCTTCCAGTGGGGCTGGGGCCTGGACCTGCTCGGGCTGGGCAAGGAGGGGCCGATCAACGCCTTCCTGCCGGTCATCATGCTGTCCCTGCTGTTCGGCCTGTCGATGGACTACCAGGTCTTCCTGGTCAGCCGGATGCACGAGGAGTGGGTGCACACCAGGGACAACGCGCGAGCGGTCCGGGTCGGCCTCGCGGAGACCAGCCGGGTCATCAACTCCGCCGCCCTCATCATGGTCTGCGTCTTCCTCGCCTTCGTGCTCAGCGGCGACTCGGGTGCGGCGATGGCGGGCGTCGGCCTCGCGGCCGCGGTCGCGCTGGACGCGTTCATCCTGCGGACGGCGCTCGTGCCGGCCGCGATGCACCTGCTGGGCGACGCCAACTGGTGGCTGCCCGGCTGGCTGGAGAAGCGGCTGCCGCACCTCGCGGTCGAGCCCAAGGAGGAGGCGGCCCACCCGGCCGCGGCGGGCGAGGGCCCGGCCTCGGTCGTCCACGGCTTCGTCCGCGGCACGGGCGGCGAGCCGGTCGAGGGCGCGACGGTCGCCCTGGTGGCGCCGGACGGCCGGGAGGTCGACCGGGTGACCTCCCTGGCCGACGGCTCGTACATCCTCTCGGTCCCGGCCCCGGGCACCTACCGGCTGACCACGACGGCCGAACCGCCGCTGCTGGACCGCACCCGGCAGCTCACGGTCGCGACCGAGCCCCTCGTCCACGACGTGCACCTGGACGAGGCCGCGGAAGTGACCTGAGACCGGCCCCCTGCCCCGGAGCCCCGCTCCGGGGCAGGGGGGTCACTTCTTCCTGCGGGGTTCGCGGGTGGGGTCCGGGAGGGCGTTGGTCATGCCGGGCAGGAAGTCCGTGAACAGGTCGTGCACCTCGAGCACGAGCGGCCGCAGGACCCGGAAGCGGGCCAGCGCCACACCCCGCGCGGTGAGGCGCGCGCCCCGCCCGGCCAGCCGGTAGCTGCGTTCGCGCCCCGGCGTGCGGTCGTAGATCCAGTACATGACGAGTCCCATCTGGGACAGCCACATCAACTCCGGCAGCACCTCGCGCAGTTCCTCCGGCACCTTCGCCTTCGACCCCTCGAGGACCTCCTGGTGGACGGCGATGGCCTCCCTGCGGGCGTGCTCCGACTCCGCGGAGAAGGGGCTGAGCGGGCTGTCCGGGTCGGCGGCGTTCTTGAAGAACTGCACCGCGAACTCGTGGTACGGCGCGGCCACGTCCAGCCAGACCCGCAGCACGCCCGCCAGCCGGGCCTCCAGGCCGGTCTCCCGCGCCAGGACGTCCCGGACGGCCTCGCGGTGCTCGGCGGCCAGCCGGTCGTAGAAGCCCTGGATCAGGTGCTCCTTGCCCGCGAAGTAGTAGTAGGCGTTGCCGACCGATACCCCGGCCTCCTGGGCGATGGCCCGCATGGTGGTCTTGTCGTAGCCGCGCTCCTGGAACAGCCGCATCGCCGTCTCCAGGATCAGCGCGCGGGTCTGCTCGGACTTGGACGCGGGGACCTCATGACCTCCGGTCGCGGAGGCGGCCTCATGGGACCCGGTCGGGGAATCGGCCTCGGCGGGACCGTCGTTGTTCGCGGACACGTACAGGAGCCTAGCCAGTCGGGCAGGTCCCGTCGGCACAGGTGGGCGGGTCGTAGCTCCAGCCCTGCCGCGGGTCGTACGACCATCCGTCGCCCCGGTGGTAGACGCCCCCGCCCCAGCCGGCGGTCCGCCCCTGCCCGTCGCGCCACTTGGCGGCGGCGAGCACGGCTCCCCTGGCGAGTCTCGCCCCGGCGGGTGTGCTCAGCCGGTGGGACAGCGGGCGGTGCTCGCGCAGCGCCCACAGGGTGACGATCCAGGCCGCCGCCCCCCGGTAGACCTGGCCGAGGTCGCCGACGACGGTGATCTCGTCGAGGGTCGCGCGGTGGTCGAGGCCGGGGAAGCGGGCGGCCGCCTGGGCGGACCCGGCGGGCACGAACTCCAGCGGCACCAGCTGCGGCTGCCGTCCCAGCCAGTCGCGCAGGAACCCGCACAGGGAGCATCCCGCGTCGTAGAGCACGGTGAGCCGGCGGACCGGGACGCGGTGCGCGTCCCGGCCGGCGGCGGCCCGGCCGGCGGGCACGGCGCTCACGCCCCGGGGGCGGGCGCCGAGGGGGCGGTCCAGCCCTGCGGGGCGACCGGGGGGACCTGCTCCCGCTCCATGACCCCGCGCCGCCGGATCCGGTTGAGCACGTACACGTTGGCCAGGTGCATCGCCCCGAGCACCAGCAGCACCACGCCCAGCTTGGTCGACAGGGCCTCGAAGATGCCGCGGGTGTCCTCGATGGTGTCGTCGCCGCTCAGGTAGAGGGCGACGAAGCCGAGGTTGACCAGGTAGAAGCCGACCACCAGGAGGTGGTTCACGGCGTCGGCGAGCTTCTCGTCGCCCTGGAGCACGTCGGCGAGGAAGATCCGGCCGTTGTGGCTGAGGGTCCTGGCCACCCAGACGGTCAGACCGATGCTGACGACCAGGTAGACGACGTAGGCGATGACCGTGCGGTCCATGTTCCCCACCATTTCTTGAACGCGTTCAAAACGCTGTCGAAGGCGACTGTAGCGCTTGTTTTGAACACGTTCAACTGGTCGGGGCGGCCGGGGCTCACCCGCTGGGCGCGGCCGCCCCGGCGCCCTGCCGCCGTGCCAGCGCGGGCCGCTTCAGGTAGTCCGTGAACCCGAGGACATTGCCCCAGGGGTCGGCGATCTCGACGGTCCAGCCGGTGGCCGTGGAGAACGGCGGGTCCAGCGGCTCCACGCCCGCCCCGGCCAGCCGCCGGGCCGCCGCGCGCGCGTCCGGCACCTCCAGCCAGACCCGCGGGGACGGCCAGGGCGGCGGCCGGTGCCCCAGGGCCTCTTCCCGCCGCAGCAGGATCCCCGGCGTCTCGTCCCCGGCCTTCAGCAGGACGATCCCGGCCTCGTCGAACCGCAGCGCCACCGTGAACCCGGCCCGCCGGTAGAAGTCGGCGGCCTCGCCGAGATCACCGACGGGCAGCAGTACGTTGTCGAATCCGAGCAGCTCGTACGACAGGTCATCTGACATACCGTCAGGCTAGGCGTGCGGGGCCCGGAATCGGGTCAGGGGCACCCCGGTCTCGGCGTGGCTGTTTTTCTCCTGCAAGATGTCCTGCACCCATCCCATCTACGGATGATCAGATCACCTGACCTCGGGGGAACACGTCTTGTCCGACACACCGCAGCAGCCCGAACAGCCCCAGCAGCCGCCGCAGCAGCCCCAGGCGCCCCATCAGCCGCAGCCGCCGCAGCCCGGTTACGGGTACCCGACCGCCGGCCCCGCCGGCCCCGGCGGTCCGTACGACGCCGGGCAGCCCGGTCAGCCCGGTCCGTCGGGTGTCCCCTACGGCTACCCCCAGTCCGGCCCGCCGCCGCACCCGGGCTACGCCCCGCCCGGTTACCCCGGCGGCCCCGGTTACCCGGGCCCCGGTTATCCCGGCCCCGGCTACGCCGCCCCCGGATACATACCCCCCGGCTCCTTCACGGGCGACCCGAACGCCCCTTACGGGTACGACCCCTTCGGCCGGCCCTACTCCGAGAAGTCGAAGGTCGTCGCGGGCGTGCTCCAGCTGACCCTGGGCAGCTTCGGTGTCGGCCGGTTCTACATAGGCGACGTCGGCATCGGGCTCGCCCAGCTGTTCACCTGCGGCGGACTCGGCATCTGGGCGCTGATCGACGGCATCATCCTGCTGGTGAGCGACGGCAAGACCGACTCGGACGGGCGGGTCCTGCGTGGCTGAGCCGGGGCGCCTCCCCGCGAGGCTTCCGGCCCTGCTGCGGCACCCGGCGGCGGCCCCTCTCGCGGTGCTCGCCGCCGGTGCCGCCGGCTCCGCCCATCTCTACCGCACGGACCCCCACGAGCCCGGCCACTGGCTCCCGGCGTGCCCCTTCCGCCTCCTGACGGGGCTGCTCTGCCCCGCCTGCGGCGGCACCCGCATGGTGTACGACCTGATGCACGGTCACTTCGCCCAGGCCTGGCTGGACAACCGGGTCCTGCTGCTCGTCTCGCCGTTCGCGCTGGTGCTCCTCGGCCGCTGGACGTGGGCCGGACTGCACGGCCGTTCCTGGCATCCGCGGCTCGGGCCGCGCGGGGTGGCGGCGGTCCTCGCCGTCGCGGTGACCTGGTCGGTGGTCCGCAACGTGGTCGACGGCTTTTGATCACGGATCAGGAACGATGGATCATCCGTACTCCCTCTTTACCCTCCGTTTTACCTAGGCTGACCATCACAGGGGGGACGTCCTGGCACGGCGGAGCTGTGCGGGGGCGTGGGTCGAGATCGGTCGACGGCGGTCGGCGCGGGTTCTGCGCGTCGCGTTCTTCCTGCATCCCTTTTCTGAGCAGGCCGTCCCGGTCTCACGCAGCACCCCAGGAGCAGTTGTCATGACCGTCCCCACCCCGCAGGCCCCCTACGGGGTCGACCCCCAGGGTCGTCCGTACTCCGACAAGTCCAAGATCGTCGCCGGTATCCTCCAGATCTTCCTGGGCACCCTCGGCATCGGACGCTTCTACGTCGGCTCCGTCGGCGTGGGCGTCGCCCAGCTCCTGACCTGCGGTGGCCTCGGCTTCTGGGCGCTGATCGACGGCATCCTGTTCCTCACCAGCAACGACCGCACCGACAAGCAGGGCCGTGTCCTGCGCGGCTGACACCGGCGCGGCAGTACGGCGAGGGCCCCGCTCCTGATGGAGCGGGGCCCTCGCCGTACTGCGTGAACCGTGGGGGTCAGAAGCGGCGCGTGATGAGCGCCCGCTTCACCTCCTGGATCGCCTTCGTGACCTCGATGCCACGCGGGCAGGCGTCCGTGCAGTTGAACGTGGTGCGGCAGCGCCACACGCCGTCCTTGTCGTTCAGGATCTCCAGACGCTGCTCACCGGCCTCGTCGCGCGAGTCGAAGATGAAGCGGTGGGCGTTCACGATGGCGGCCGGACCGAAGTACTGGCCGTCGTTCCAGAACACCGGGCAGGACGACGTGCAGGCCGCGCACAGGATGCACTTCGTCGTGTCGTCGAACCGCTCGCGGTCCTCGGCGGTCTGGAAGCGCTCGCGCGTGGGCTCGTTGGTGTCCTTCGTGATGAGGAAGGGCATGACGTCCCGGTACGCCTGGAAGAACGGCTCCATGTCGACGACCAGGTCCTTGAGGACCGTCAGGCCCTTGATGGGCTCGACCGTGATCGGCTTCTCGGGGTTGATGTCCTTGATCAGCGTCTTGCACGCGAGGCGGTTCTTGCCGTTGATCCGCATCGCGTCGGAGCCGCAGATGCCGTGCGCGCAGGAACGCCGGAAGGTCAGCGTGCCGTCGACGTCCCACTTGATCTTGTGAAGACCGTCGAGTACACGCTCCTTCGGGTCGATCTCCAGCTGGAAGTCCTGCCAGACGGCTTCCGCCGAGACCTCCGGGTTGAACCGGCGGACCCGGAAGGTGACCGTGATGTACGGGGAGGCCGCGGACTCCGCCTCGACCTTGTCCAGAACGGGGGTTGCCATCAGTACTTACGCTCCATCGGCTGGTAGCGGGTCTGCACGACCGGCTTGTAGTCGAGACGGATGGACTCGGTGCCGTCGTCGCCGACCTCGCGGTACGCCATGGTGTGGCGCATGAAGTTGACGTCGTCTCGGTTCGGGTAGTCCTCGCGGTAGTGGCCGCCGCGGGACTCCTTGCGGGCCAGCGCCGACACCGCCATGACCTCGGCCAGGTCGAGCAGGTTGCCCAGCTCGATGGCCTCCAGCAGGTCCGTGTTGAACCGCTTGCCCTTGTCCTGGATCGCGACGTTCTTGTAGCGCTCGCGCAGCTCGGCGAGCTTCTCGACCGCCGTCTTGATCGTCTGCTCCGTGCGGAACACCATGACGTTGGCGTCCATGGTCTCCTGGAGCTCGCGGCGCAGTTCCGCCACCCGCTCGGTGCCGGTGGACGCGCGCAGGCGCTCCACCTGGTCGACCACCTGCTGCGCGGGGTTCTCCGGCAGCTCGACGTACTCCGCCTTCTGCGAGTAG
The DNA here is from genome assembly GCF_016860545.1 of Streptomyces asoensis. Taxonomy (NCBI): domain Bacteria; kingdom Bacillati; phylum Actinomycetota; class Actinomycetes; order Kitasatosporales; family Streptomycetaceae; genus Streptomyces; species Streptomyces asoensis. Next base: position 2,265,029 of record NZ_BNEB01000003.1, read on the forward strand.
GCGGCGGCCGCGAGGCCGGCCCGCTTGCCGAAGACGTTGATGTCGAGCAGCGAGTTGGTGCCCAGCCGGTTGGCGCCGTGCACCGAGACACAGGCGACCTCGCCGGCCGCGTACAGGCCCGGGACGACGGTGGTGTTGTCGCTGAGGACCTCACCCTCGACGTTGGTCGGGATGCCGCCCATCGCGTAGTGGGCCGTCGGCTGGATCGGGATCGGGTCCGTGTACGGCTCGATGCCGAGGTAGGTGCGCGCGAACTCCGTGATGTCCGGGAGCTTGGCGTCGAGCTGCTCCGGCGGGAGGTGCGTGAGGTCGAGGTAGACGTGGTCGCCCTCGGGACCGCAGCCGCGGCCCTCCCGGATCTCCGTGTAGATGGAGCGGGAGACGACGTCACGGGACGCGAGGTCCTTCATGACCGGCGCGTACTTCTCCATGAAGCGCTCGCCGTCCTTGTTGCGCAGGATGCCGCCCTCACCGCGGGCGCCCTCCGTCAGCAGGATGCCCATGCGCCAGATGCCGGTCGGGTGGAACTGGAAGAACTCCATGTCCTCCAGCGGCAGACCGCGGCGGTAGACCGCCGCCTGGCCGTCGCCCGTCAGCGTGTGCGCGTTCGACGTCACCTTGAAGAACTTGCCGGTGCCGCCGGAGGCGTAGATCACGGCCTTCGCCTGGAAGACGTGGATCTCGCCGGTCGCCAGCTCGTACGCGACGACGCCGGCGGACCGCTTCACCCCGTCGACCTCGGTGATCAGCTGGTCGAGGACGTAGAACTCGTTGTAGAACTCCACGCCCTCTTTCACGCAGTTCTGGTACAGCGTCTGGAGGATCATGTGGCCGGTGCGGTCGGCCGCGTAGCAGGACCGGCGGACCGGGGCCTCGCCGTGGTTGCGGCTGTGACCGCCGAAGCGGCGCTGGTCGATGGTGCCGTTCGGCGTCCGGTTGAACGGCAGGCCCATCTTCTCCAGGTCGAGGACGGAGTCGATGGCCTCCTTCGCCAGGATCTCGGCGGCGTCCTGGTCGACCAGGTAGTCACCGCCCTTGACCGTGTCGAAGGTGTGCCACTCCCAGTTGTCCTCCTCCACGTTGGCCAGCGCGGCGGCCATGCCGCCCTGCGCGGCGCCCGTGTGGGAGCGGGTGGGGTAGAGCTTGGTCAGCACGGCGGTGCGGCTGCGCTTCGTCGACTCGATCGCGGCGCGCATACCGGCGCCACCTGCGCCGACGATGACGGTGTCGTACTTATGGATCTTCATGAGTGGTTCTCTCAGTCCCTCGGTCCCGTGCGCCTAGCGGATGTTCGGGTCGAAGGTGAAGATCACCAGCGTGCCCAGCAGGATGGTGAACACCGTGGCGGTGTAGAGCAGGCCCTTCAGCCACAGCCGGGTGTTCGCGCGCTCCGCGTAGTCGTTGATGACGGTCCGCAGGCCGTTCGCCCCGTGCAGCATCGCGAGCCACAGCATCAGCAGGTCCCAGACCTGCCAGAACGGGGAGGCCCAGCGGCCGGCGACGAAGGCGAAGCCGATCTTGGAGACGCCGCCGTCCAGCACGAGCTGGATCAGCAGGTGGCCCAGGACCAGGACGACCAGCACGACGCCGGACAGGCGCATGAACAGCCAGGCGGCCATCTCGAAGTTGCCACGGGTGGACTTCGGGGTCTTCTTGGTCCGCTTGCGCGGGGCCTCGATGAGGGGCGCGGGGTTGTCGACGTCGTAGACGGAACCGCCCTCGACGGGGCCGATCCCGGCCGCGGTGGTTTCAGTGGTGGCCATCGGTCTCAGCTCCCGAACAGTTCACGAGCGGCGTGGCCGAGGACGGGGTAGATCGCCCCGAGCATCAGCACCAGCCACAGGCCGACGACGCTCCAGAGCATCTGCTTCTGGTAGCGCGGGCCCTTCGACCAGAAGTCGACGGCGATGACGCGCAGGCCGTTGAGCGCGTGGAAGAGGATCGCGGCCACGAGGCCGTACTCCAGGCACGCGACGAGCGGGGTCTTGTAGGTGGCTACGACCTTGTCGTAGTCCTCGGGGGAGACACGCACGAGCGCGGTGTCCAGCACGTGAACGAACAGGAAGAAGAAGATGAGGACGCCGGTGACTCGATGAGCCACCCAGGACCACATTCCTTCCCGGCCGCGGTACAGCGTTCCAGCCGGCACGGAAGAACCCTCCGGGAGCGGGGATTGGGGCCTGCCGGCTTGGGTGTCGGACGGGCCCGGCCGGGTACGGTCCACCGGCCCCCAGCATGCTATCGAGCCGTCGGCCCGCTGCTTACAGGGGGCCTACCGGTGTGATCAAAGTGGCACGCGTTTGGGTTAGCGTTCCCGGCTTCTGGGCGGTTTGTGCGGTGATGCGCCGCCCTCGGGAGCGTCGCCGCCGGTCAGGGGCGCGGTGCGGCCGCGCGGTTCAGGCCGCGATGCCCTGGAGGAGGCGCGCCAGCCGCTCCTTGGCCAGCCTGCGCAGTTCCTCCGCCGCGACGACCCGTTCGTCCTCGGGATCGTTCGTCAATCGTGACCGGATGCCCGTCAGGACGTGGTCGAGGGATTCGCCCGGGGGGACGGCGGAGAGGCAGATGACGAACGCGTGTCCGAAGCGGGCCTCGTAGGCCGCGTGCGCCGCGTTCAGCGCCATGTGCGCCGCGCCGTACGCGTCCTGCGGCAGCGCGGGGAGGGACTCCGTGGCCAGCGCCTCCGTCAGATCGTCCGGCCCCAGGTCGTACGCGGCCTCGTCGCAGGCGGCCAGCAGCGCGTCGAGGGTCGGATAGGGGCGGTGGTCGGCCACGCGCCGGGCCCAGCGCAGGCTGCCGAGACAGCCGAGGAGGGTGTGGTGGGCCTCTTCGGCGGCGGCGGTGTTGAAGCCGTCCAGCAGCGGTGCGGGGGAGGTCCGGGTCTGCGCCGGTATGGCGAGACGGCCGGAGAGGGGGGAGAGACGGTGCGCAGGCAGCGTGGATCCTCACGTCACGTGTGATGTGGCAGGGGATGCAGTGAAGGGTGTGTCGTCACGTTATCGAGAGTGCTCATGGCGTGTCCGACCGATGCCTGAATTTCACCCGAACGAGAGAGTTTCGGAATGTGTCGTGGACCGCGTCACACCGGGCTCGGCGCGCTTCGGACGGCCGGGGGTCGTACGGTTGGCGGAGTGAGCAGGCACAGGCACCGGCGCCGGGCGCCGCAGAGGAAACCGCAGCAGCAGGTGGTCACGCGGGCCCTGCTGGCCGGCGGACTGGTCGCCGCGCTGGGAGCGGGAGTCGGTGTGTGGGCGTCCTCCGACGACGATCCGTCCCCCGCCGGGTCCGCCGCCTCCCGGCAGGCCGGGGGGACGTCCGCGGCCGGTGACGGCGGCGCCTCCGCCGCCGTGGCCGCGACCCCCGCGCCCACCCGGTCCTACGCCCTGTCCACCACGCCCCGCACCATCCCCGCCGTCCGCGCCCACACCCCGGCACGCGGCCCCGGCTGGAAGCCGCAGTCCGCCCGCCGCGTCGTGGTGGGCGCCCCGGCGCTCGCCGACGAGGGCCGCCTGATAGCCGGAGAGCTGGGGCTCGCGTACGCCGGGCAGCGCAGCGACGTACGCGCCGGGGACCTGCGTCTGGCGCTCAATGCCGACGCGGGCGCGAACCCGGAGTCGTACACCATGACCGTGCGCGGCGGGCGGGTCACCATCAGCGCGCCCACCGATACCGGCGTGTTCTACGGGACCCGCACCCTCAAGCAGGAGGTGCACGGCGGCGGGACGGCGCCGGAGGGCGTCGTGCGCGACCAGCCGGCCAAGCCGCAGCGCGGGTTCACGCTGGACATCGCGCGCAAGTACTTCAGCCCCGCCTGGATAGAGGACCGGGTGCGCGAACTCGGCGACCTCAAGTACAACCAGCTCGGCCTGCACTTCTCCGACGACCAGTCCTTCCGCATCGAGTCCGACAGCCACCCGGAGATCGTCGCCCGCCAGCACCTCAGCAAGGCCGAGGTGAAGAAGATCGTCGACCTCGCGGCGAGCCGGCACATCACCGTCGTGCCCGAGATCGACTCGCCCGGACACCTGGGCGCCGTCCTCGCCGCCCACCCCGAGCTTCAGCTGCGCAACGCGAGCGGGGTCGCCACCCGCGGCGCGATCGACATCTCCAAGAACGCCTCCGCGAACCTGCTCGACGACCTCCTGGACGAGTACGCGGGCGTCTTCCCCGGCGCCTACTGGCACCTCGGCGGCGACGAGTACCAGGCCCTGACGGTGTCCAGCCCGGCGACCTCCTACCCGCAGCTCGCGGCCGCCGCGCGCGCCCGGTACGGCTCCGGCGCGGGCGTCGCCGACCTCACCACCGGCTGGCTCAACGACCGCGCCGACACCGTCCGCGCCCACGACCGCACCATGCGGGTGTGGAACGACGGGTTCTTCCGGGGCACCTCGGTCAAGCCGGCCTCCGACCTCGTGGTCGCCTACTGGACCGGCAAGGAGATCGGCGCCCGCCCGCCGGCCGAGTACCTGAGCGCCGGACGCAAGGTGCTCAACTACAACGACGAGTACCTCTACTACGTCCTCGGCGAGCCGAACGACTTCGCCTACCCGACCGGCCGGCGCATCTACGAGCAGTGGACCCCGCGGGTGCTGCGGGGCACGACCCCGGTGGCCGCGCGGTACGACGCCCAGATCCTGGGCGGCTCCCTGTCGGTGTGGTGCGACCTCGCGAACTCCCAGACGCAGGCCCAGGTCGCGGCCGGCATCCGCGTGCCGCTGCGGGCCACCTCCCAGAAGCTGTGGGACGCGGGCACGCCGCCGCTGACCTGGACGCAGTTCACCGCGCTGGCGAACCGGCTCGGCTGAGCCCCCGCGGGCCGCGCGGGACGCCTCTCCCGCCCGCTCCGCAGTTGGCCGAAAAAGTCCTCCTGTGACACTCCCGGCCCGTCGCACGCAGTAAGGGGAAGTGCGGGCTCCGTAAGGTCGGTGCCCTGGCGAGGGAGGCGCGGATGAGCCTGGTGGAACTGATCGCTCAGGCCGACGAACGCGGACTGGCTGCCAGCGGGCTGGCTTGTTTGGACCGGTGCGTACCGCTCCTCGGGGGTGACGACGAGATCCTGCGGCCGCTGTGGGGGAACCTCACGGCTGACTCCGACGCGGCCGACTGGGCCGGGCTGGTGGAACAGGCGCGCGGCAAGCTGGCCGGGGCCACCGAGGACGACGAGGCCGCTCTCCTCGCCCGCCGGATGCTGGACGCCGCCCCCGGCGACCGCTCCGCCGCCGGCGTACGGCTGTGGGCCGACGCCTGCTCCGTCGCCTCGCTCCAGATCCACCGCCTTCTCGACCCGGCCGAGGACGCCTCCACGGTCGACTCCCGCCGCGAGGGCCGCACCGAGGGCATGCCGCCGCTCGTGGCCGCCGAGCTGCGCCGCCAGATCTCCGTCCTGGAGGTCCTCGCCGGCCATGGCGCGGGCGGCCTGCGCCGGGCCCTCGACATCACGACGGAGGGGCGCCGGGTCCTGCGCGCGGTGGTCTCGCGGCGGGCCCGTGGACGTAAGTGAGGGGGGTGCGGGGAAGACGGGTGGGTCCTGCACCGTTCTCGGAAAGGCCCCGGAAATGAGTGACGCCCCCGCCGTCGACCTCGCTCTTTCGAGTGTGACGCGCAGGACGACCCCGCACAGCGACCCAGCCGCCCGCCCCGCCCGTCCCTCCGCCGCCGCGAAACCCGTGCGGTGGGCGGCGGAGGCGGTGGCCGCGGCGCCCGACGCCCTCCGGGCCCACCTCGACCACTCGCCGCAGAGCCTGTGGCGCGTCGACCGGACGATCGAGGACCTGCGGCGCGACGGCTCGCCGTACCCCGCCGTGGCGGACACGCTGCGCGGACTCGGCGCGTACGCCGGGGAGGTGATCGTCCGGGAGACCGGCGCCGAGTGGTGGGGGTCCGGCGGCGACCACTGGGTGCGCACCCCCGACGGCCGCCTCTGGGAACCCCTCGACGAGTCCCGCCGCTGCTTCGCCGGCCACGGCTCCCTGCGGCTGCTGTGCCGCGACGCCACGCGCGGGCCGCGCCGGTAACGGCACGCCCCCCGGCGGCGCGCTGTGACACTTCTGTGGAGCCCGACGCTGATGACCGTGGGGGCGTGGCCGCTTCGGACCCGGTGTCCGACGGGGGAGTCGCGCGCCGGAACGAACTCCGCACGAACGAGGACAGTCTTGGGCCAGGGAGGGGAACCCCGGCGCGCGCACGCCTACGACGGGGAACTGGGCGCTGCCGTGACGCGGGCCCAGGACGGCGACGAGGCCGCGTTCGCCGTGGCGTACCGGATCGTGCAGCCCGCACTGCTCGGCTACCTGCGCGGGATCGTCGGCGACGACGCCGAGGACGTGGCCTCCGACGCCTGGCTGGAGATCGCCCGGGACCTCGGCCGGTTCAAGGGCGACGGCGCCGGGTTCCGGGGCTGGACGGCGACCATCGCCCGGCACCGGGCCCTGGACCATCTGCGCCGGCTGCGGGTCAGGCCCCGGTCGGCGGTGCTGGACCAGGACCTGGTCCTCGACCTGCCGGCTCCGCACAGCACGCACGACCAGGCACTGGAGTCGCTCTCCACCGGACGCGCCCTGGAACTCGTCCGCGGGCTGCCGCGCGACCAGGCGGAGGCGGTGCTGCTGCGGGTGGTCGTCGGGCTGGACGGGCCCGCCGCCGCCCGCGTGCTCGGCAAGCGCCCCGGCGCCGTCCGCACCGCCGCGCACCGGGGCCTGAGACGCCTGGCCCGGCAGCTCGAGGAGGAGGGCGCGGGCGGGAGTGTGACGGATGGCGGCTCCCGGACGCTGGGGGAGTCGATATGAACGGCGCGGGCCGTGGACCGTATGGATCAGTGACGGACGCGGCCACCAGGCCGGACGGCCTGATCGGACGGACGGGACAGAGGCGGAAACGGAATGGGTGAACGGCTGGACGACGGCGCGGGCCACAGCCGCCGGCGTGAGCACCCTCCCCTTCCCCCGGAGGCCGCCCCCGAGGGTGGCGACGGCGCTCCGCGGGCGTCGCGGCCCCTGCCGCCGGGCATCGAGGCCCTGCTCGCCCGGGCGCTGCTCCCCGGGGACCCGCACGGGCCCGGCGAGGGCCCGGACGCCGTACCGCCGGCCGCGGACGGCAGCGACGGCGAACGCCTGGCCGTCGCCGCCTTCCGGGCCGCCCGGGACGCGGGCGCGCACCGGGCCCGTACCCGCCGCAGGGACGACTGGCGGCCGCGGACCGGGCCGCGGCCGGCCCGTTCGCTGCGCACGACCCTGTCCGTGCTGGTCGCGGGCCTCGCGCTCGGCGGGGCCGCCTTCGCCGCCGTCGGCGCCGCCGGGGACGGCCACGACGGCGGCGCCCCTGCCTCGGACCGCCCCGAAGCGCCGACGGCCGCGACGGCGACCGGGGCCACGAGCGCGCCCGGGTCCCGGTCCGCCGGACCTTCCGTGAGCCCGCCCGGGCCCTCTTCCGCCGACCGGCCCGTGGGCGCCCAGGACACCGAGGCGCACTGCCGTGCCTACGCGAAGGTCGAGGGGCGGGGCAGGGCGATGGAGGCCACGGCCTGGCGGCGGCTCGTCACCGCCGCGGGCGGCGAGGAGAACGTCCCGGCGTACTGCGCGGCACGGGAGGCGGCGGACACCGGCGGCGCCGCGCGGACCGGGAAGGGCGCCTGCGCCTCGCGGAGCGCCGGGGACGACGGGCACCCGCAGGGGCGGACGACACCGAAGGCCGTCAAGAGTCCCGAACCCGCCAGGACGCCCGGCGCCTCCGGCCGGCCCGCGGCCGGTCCGGCAACGGGGCCGCAGGGCTCGACGGGGGCGCGGGAGAGCGGCGGGGCCGCCGGGGCCCACTAGGGCGCGGGCGGCGGTCGCGCGGGCCGGGGCGCGAGCCCCCGGAAGCCGTCCGAGCAGGGGCGATGCCGGTACCGGTGAGAGGCCGAGGGGCGGAGAACGCTTGCCGCCAAGGCAACGGCCGGGGCCGCCACCCCCCACAGGAGAGGCCCCGGCCGTCGCGCGGCACGGGCCGCGCGGCGGCCCGTACTCCCTACAGCGCCATGAGTGCGTTTTCTGTCACACCTACGACGCGCCCCCTCGCGTCACGAGTTAGTTGCATGTTCTACGGACATGGACGTGCGGCTGTTTCAGGTCGTAACGTGCCTTTCGCGCCGGACGGCGAAGCGGCAGACCACCGCACCGACCTGCGGTCCGCGGACCGCGCACCATCGACCGAGGAACCACGACGTGGGGGACGACGCGGAGCTGACAGCCGCGGTGCTCGCGGCACAGGACGGGGACGAGACCGCGTTCCGGACCGTGTACCGCGCGGTGCACCCGCGGCTGCTCGGGTACGTCCGCACGCTCGTGGGCGACCTCGACGCCGAGGACGTGTCCTCCGAGGCCTGGCTCCAGATAGCTCGCGACCTGGACCGGTTCAGCGGCGACGCGGACCGCTTCCGGGGGTGGGCCGCCAGGATCGCCCGCAACCGCGCCCTGGACCACATCCGCATGCGGGGCCGCCGCCCGGCGACCGTCGGCGACGAGAGCGAGCTGACCGGCCGGGCCGCCGAGTCGGACACCGCGGGCGAGGCCATCGAGGCGCTCGCCACCGGCCGCACCCTCGGCCTCATCGCCCGGCTGCCGCAGGACCAGGCCGAGGCCGTCGTCCTGCGGGTCGTCATGGGACTGGACGCCAAGACCGCCGCCGAGACGCTCGGCAAGAGACCCGGTGCCGTGCGGACGGCCGCCCACCGCGGTCTGAAGAGGCTCGCCGAACTGCTCGGCGAGGATCCCGAGACGGCCGGCGTGCTCGACGCGCTGCCGCCTCAGCGCGCGGCGCGCTCGCGCGCGGTGACGTCCGCCGGTGTGACGCATACGCACGCGCGGACGCAGAGGGACATGTGATGGCCGACAAGCGGGACAGGTGGCTCGACCGGGAAACGGCGGAGCGTCTGCTGCGCGGTGAGTCACCGGACACGGCCGTCGGCGGCCCGGCGGCGGACGAGGCCGAGCGGCTCTCCCGGACCCTCGGCGCGCTGGCCGCCTCGGCCGCCGGACCCCTGCCCGCCGACGAGGAACTCCCCGGCGAGGCCGCGGCTCTGGCCGCCTTCCGCAAGGCCCACGCCGACCGTGCCGACCTCGCCCGCACCACCGGTCCCGCGGGCCGCACCCGTCCCACGACGGCAGGCGCCGCCGTCGGTGAGGCGGACGGGACCGCCGCCGGCCCGCCCCCGGTCGTGTACGCCGACGAAGCCCAGCTGGTGCGGATCGGCGCCCGGACCCCGCCGGCCACCGGCCGCCGGTGGAGCCGGCCGGTGCGCCTGGGCCTGGCCGCCGCGCTGACCGCCGGGATGGTGGGTGGGATCGCGGCCGCGACGGGTGTCCTGCCGACGCCGTTCGACGGCGCGGGCCCGGCCCGTCCCGCGGCGTCCGTCCCCGCGGCCGTGCCGACGGACGGCCACTCCCCCGCCTCGCCCGCTCCGCAGTCCCCGAGCGGCGGTCCTGGCCCCTCGGCCCCGGCCGGCGGCACGGGCGCCACCGGGCGGGGCGACACCGGCGGGGGCAGCGCCGGCGAGGGCTCCGCGGCCGTTCCCGGGGCCCGCGGCGCCTGGCCGTCCGGCGTGCCCTCCTCCTGCCGCGACCTGAGCGCCGGCCGGGGACTGGACACCGAGCGCCGCCGGACGCTGGAGCAGCGCGCGGGCGGCCCGGGGCGGGTGCCCGCGTACTGCGCGGGCGTCCTCGACGGCACCCCCCACGGCAACTCCCGCGGGGACGACCGCACTCCGAACGGCACGGCGGGCCGGCCCGGCGGGAGCGGCGGACAGAACCAGGACGGGCGCCAGGGCCATGGCGGCGGCCCCGACGACCGGGGCGGCTCCGACGACAAGGGCGGGTCGGGCGGCGGTTCCGACGACGACGAGGACGGTGGCCGCGGCGGACACGGCGGCGGACACGGTGACGGTCACGGCGGCGGAGCGGGTGACGGCCGTCAGGGCATCGCGCCCGGGCGCTCGGGCCACGCGGGCCGGGCGGGCCACTCCGGCGGCGCGGGTCACCCGGGCGGCGCCCACGGCCGGCCGGGCGGCCACGGTCACCAGGGCGGTCACGGGGCGTCCGGTGGTCCGGGCGGCCCGGGAGGCTCCGGTGGGTCCGGCGGCTCGGGCGGCGGTTCGTCCTCGCACCGGCACTGACCTGCGGTTTCGCACGTACCGAAAACTTTCTGCGCGCCGGGTGTGACGTTTTCACCGGCCGGAGCGCAGTAAGTAGTGAGCCGACTGGTCATCGGCCCTTGCATGCAGCCGGGGGTTCCCCCCGTACCTTCGGCTCGTGCGCTCGGCGCGGGCGGGACACGTTCCCCCGGTCCCGCTCGCGCCCCATAACCTCCCGCAACCCGGCCCCGCCGGGTGTCCCGCCCCCGGCGCGCGGACCCGTGGCCGACGCCCCCTCCCGGCCCACCGCCCAGGACATCGCGTGCCTCACCGGTGCGTCGCGGAGCGCGCGGACGTCCGGTCACCGACCCTGTGAGGAAGGTCAAAGCCCGGCACCGCCCACGGCTCGCCCGAGCGCCGCTACAGTCCGTCGGAAGACCGGCACGTACCGGCGGGTAACCGGGGAGTATGGCGGGACGGCCGGCAGGCGGTCCGGTCCGGTCGGTCGAAGCAACGGGTACTGCTCAGCGGGAGGCATCACACCAATGGCGCGTGAGTCGGAGTCCGGACTGCCCATCGAACCGGTCTACGGGCCGGATGACCTGGCGGGCTGGGACCCGGCCGAGCGGCTGGGGCGGCCCGGCGAGTACCCCTTCACCCGCGGCGTCTATCCGTCCATGTACACCGGCCGCCCCTGGACCATGCGCCAGTACGCGGGGTTCGGCACGGCGGTGGAGTCCAACGCCCGCTACCAGCAGCTGATCGCCAACGGCACGATGGGACTGTCGGTCGCCTTCGACCTGCCCACCCAGATGGGCCACGACTCCGACGCCCCGATCGCGAGCGGCGAGGTCGGCAAGGTGGGCGTGGCCATCGACTCGGTCGAGGACATGCGGGTGCTGTTCTGCGGGATCCCGCTGGACAAGGTCTCGACGTCGATGACGATCAACGCCCCCGCGGCCCTGCTGCTCCTGATGTACCAGCTGGTCGGCGAGGAGCAGGGCGTGCCGGCCGACCGGCTGACCGGCACGATCCAGAACGACGTGCTGAAGGAGTACATCGCCCGCGGCACGTACATCTTCCCGCCGAAGCCCTCGCTCCGGCTGATCGCGGACATCTTCAAGTACTGCAAGGCCGAGATCCCGAAGTGGAACACGATCTCGATCTCCGGCTACCACATGGCCGAGGCGGGTGCCTCCCCGGCGCAGGAGATCGCCTTCACGCTGGCCGACGGCATCGAGTACGTTCGTACGGCGGTCGCCGCCGGCATGGACGTGGACGACTTCGCGCCCCGTCTGTCCTTCTTCTTCGTGGCCCGCACGACCATCCTGGAGGAGGTCGCCAAGTTCCGCGCCGCGCGCCGGATCTGGGCGCGGGTGATGAAGGAGGAGTTCGGCGCGAAGAACCCCAAGTCGCTGATGCTCCGCTTCCACACGCAGACGGCGGGCGTCCAGCTGACGGCCCAGCAGCCCGAGGTCAATCTGGTCCGGGTGGCGGTCCAGGGGCTCGCGGCCGTGCTGGGCGGCACGCAGTCCCTGCACACGAACTCCTTCGACGAGGCGATCGCGCTGCCCACGGACAAGAGCGCCCGCCTCGCCCTGCGCACCCAGCAGGTGCTCGCGTACGAGACCGACGTGACGGCGACGGTCGACCCCTTCGCCGGCTCCTACGTCGTGGAGCGGATGACCGACGACGTCGAGGCGGCGGCCCTCGGGCTGATGGAGAAGGTCGAGGACCTCGGCGGCGCGGTGGCGGCGATCGAGCACGGTTTCCAGAAGAGCGAGATCGAGCGGTCCGCCTACCGGATCGCCCAGGAGACCGATGCGGGCGAGCGGGTCGTGGTGGGCGTCAACCGCTACCAGCTCGACGCGGAGGAGCCCTACGAGCCGCTCCGCGTGGACCCGGCCATCGAGGCGCAGCAGGCGCGGCGGCTCGCGAAGCTGCGGGCCGAGCGCGACACGGCGGCGGTGGACGCGGCCCTGGACGCCCTGAAGAAGGCGGCGGAGGGCGAGGACAACGTCCTCTACCCGATGAAGGACGCGCTGCGGGCGCGGGCGACGGTGGGCGAGGTGTGCAACGCGCTGCGGGAGGTCTGGGGGACGTACGTGCCCTCGGACGCGTTCTGAGCCGGTCGGCTCCCGGGGTGCTCACCGAAGTGCTTGCCGGGGTGCTTCCCGACGGGCTCACCGGGGCTCTTCGAGTGCTTCCCGGGGGAGGCCGAGGCGCGCGCGGTACTCCCCGAGTCCCTCCCGCGTGTCGCCCGCCCAGCCCACGTGGCCGTCGGGGCGGACCAGGTACACACCGCTGTCCAGGGTCAGCAGGGTCCAGTCCGGCCCCCTGAGCCGGTCGAAGAGGCGCACGCCGTCGACGGTCAGGTCCGGGACGCGGTCACCGGCGCGCAGCGGGCCGGGGTCTTCCCGGGTCTCCTCGCTCAGCGACGAGTGCCGGTAGCCGAGGCCCAGCTGCCGTGTCTTCGCGCCCCGGCGCGCCTCGTCCCGGTGGATCGCGGTGGAGAGGCCGAGCACCTGCTCGGCGACAGGGCGCCGCTCCTCCTCGTAGGTGTCCAGCAGGCTGTCGGGCGCGTGTCCGGCCAGCACCGCGCCCAGCTTCCAGCCCAGGTTGTACGCGTCCTGGACGCTGGTGTTCAGCCCTTGGCCGCCGGCCGGGGAGTGCACGTGCGCCGCGTCGCCGGCCAGGAAGATCCGTCCCTCGCGGAAGCGGTCCGCCAGGGCGGCGCGCGGGCGGAAGTCGGACGCCCAGAAGAGCTCCGTCACCGCGCCGGGCGCGAGGTGGGTGCGCTCCGAGACCAGCTTGCGGACGCCCTCCAGGGACAGATCCGGAGCCGCCCCGCCGGGGAGCCGCGCCATCAGCTGGAACTGGTCCGTCCCGGCCAGCGGGCACAGCGCCAGGAAGCCCGACTCCGGCTCGCTCGGCGGGAACAGATGCCACCACGTCCGGTCCAGATCCGGGATCCGCACGTCCGCCACCAGGGCCGCGTCCGGGTCGAGAGTCTCGCCGCGCATCTTTGTGCCGAGCGCGCGGCGCACCGCCGATCGACCGCCGTCCGCGGCGACGGCGTACCGGGCGCGGACCGGCCCGCCGGAGGTGAAGTGCGCCGTCACCCCCGCGCCGTCCTGCTCGAGCCGCACCACCTCACGGCCGAAGGCCGCGGTCCCGCCCAGCTCCGTCAGCCGCGCCAGCAGGATCTCCTGGGTGCGCCACTGCGGGACCATCCACGGGGTGGTGAAGCGGCAGCCCTCCTCGCCGTCCTCCATCGGGTCGAACATCGCGTGCTCGCCGACCTGCTCACCGTCCGCCCAGACCATGCCCACGGGGTAGGCGCCACCGGCGGCGAGGATCTCGTCCAGGACGCCGAGGTCCTCGCAGACCTCCAGCGTGCGCGGTTGCAGGCCCTTGCCGCGGGAGCCGGGCGCCAGGCCCTCGCCCCGCTCCACCACCAGCGCCCGCACGCCCCGCCGGGCCAGGTCGATGCCCAGGACGAGGCCGGTGGGGCCCGCGCCGACGATCAGGACGTCCATGTCCCTGTCCATGCCACTCTCCTTAACGCTGTTAAGTTCCGACGCCCACGAGAGTGGCCTTAACGGCGTTAAGCTGTCAAGTGTGAGTACCGAACGACGCGCCCCCCTCGACCGCGCACGGGTCGCGGACACCGCGCTCAGGCTTCTGGACGAAGTGGGTCTCGACGGGCTGAGCCTGCGCGCCATCGCCCGCGAGCTGGACGTCAAGGCCCCCGCCCTCTACTGGCACTTCAAGGACAAGCAGGCCCTGCTGGACGAGATGGCGACCGAGATGTACCGGCGGATGGCCGCGGGCACCGCGCTCGACCCCGCCGACAGCTGGCAGGACCGGCTGCGCGGCGCCAACCGCGGGCTGCGCGCCGGACTCCTCGCCCACCGCGACGGCGCCAAGGTCTTCAGCGGCTCGCGTTTCACCGGCACCGACCACGCGGCACAGATGGAGGACAACCTGCGGCTGTTCACGGTCGCCGGGTTCGCCCTGGCCGACGCCGCACGCGCCCTGTCCGCCTCCTACGCGTACACCATCGGGTTCGTCACCGAGGAGCAGGGCGTGCAGCCGCTGCCGGGTGAGCGGCGCGAAGGGTACGACGTCGGCGAACGCGCCCGGCTGCTCGCCGAGTTCCCCCTGTCGGCGGAGGTGGGCGCGGAGATCTTCGAGGACTACGACCGGCAGTTCGAGGAAGGCCTGGAGATCGTCGTGGCCGGTGTCGCCGCGCGCTACGGGGTCCGCTGACCGCGGCTCCGACGACGGCTCCGGCGCCAGGTCCTGACGGCTCGCCCGGGGCGCCGCGGGCGGCGGCCGTGACGCCCGCGGTGACGCCCGCCGTGTCCGTCGATTCACGGCATTGCACCACTCATCGCGCGTTCGGGCCGCGTTCACATCGCGCCCCTACGTTCGCCGAATGCCTGACATATCCAGCCGGGTGCAGGAGTCTCGCGTACCGCGTCAGCCCGGCGGCGCCGCGCTCGTCTCCTATGTGCTGCCCGTCTTCGACGAACAGGACGGAATCCGCCACTTCCACGAGGAACTCGTGGCGGCCCTGGGCGAACGCCCGGAATTCACTTACGAGTTGGTGTACGTCAACGACGGCTCCAGCGACGGAACGCCCGGGATCCTGGAAGACATCGCGAAGAACGACCGGCGCGTCCGGGTCGTCGACTTCGCCCGCAACTTCGGGCACCAGATGGCCATCACGGCCGGCATCGACGAGGCGCGCGGCGACGCCGTCATCGTCATGGACACCGACCTCCAGGACCCGCCCGCCGTCAGCCTGCGGCTGATCGACGCCTGGCGGGACGGGGCGGAGATCGTGCACGCCCGCCGGCGCAGCCGTCAGGACACGTTCTTCAAACGGGCCACCGCGCACGCCTACTACCGGCTCCTGCGGTCCTCCACCGACGTGGACATCCCGCTGGACACCGGCGACTTCCGGCTCATGGACCGGCGTGCCGCCGACGAGCTGCGCCGCTTCCGCGAGCGCAGCCGGTTCGTGCGCGGCATGGTCGCCTCGATCGGCTTCCGGCAGAGCGAGGTGCGCTTCGACCGCGACGAGCGGTTCGCCGGGGAGACCAAGTACCCGCTGCGCAAGATGGCGCGGCTCGCCGTCGACGGCCTGACCGGCTTCTCCACCGCGCCCCTGCGGATGATCACCAAGCTGGGCTTCGCGGTGCTCGCGCTCTCCCTCGTCGGCATCTGCTACGCGCTGGCCATGAAGGTCCTGCGGCCCGAGATCACGGTCTCCGGCTGGACGATGCTGATGGTCGTCGTGCTGTTCATGGGCGGTGTGCAGATGCTGTCGCTCGGCGTGCTGGGCAGCTATGTGGGCCGTACGTACAACGAGGTGCAGGGCCGGCCCCTGTACACCGTGCGGCAGGTCATCTCGCACGACCCGGAGGCCGCCGGCGGCGACGGCACCGGACATGGCCGCTGAGGCCGGGGCGCACGCCGGCCCTCGCACGGACCCCGGTCCCGCCTCCTCCCCGGCGGCCGCCGGCACCCCCTCCGTCACCGGCTCTCCGCCCGCCACCGGCCCCCCGTCCGCCGCCGCGACCCGTACCCGTGACCTGCGGCAGCTGATCACCTACGCCCTGGTCGGCGGCAGCGGTGTCCTGCTGGACCTGGGCGCCTTCCTGCTGCTCTACAACGTCGCCGGGCTGCACGAGCAGGTGGCCAACGTGCTCTCCACCAGCCTCGGCATCACCAACAACTTCGTCCTGAACGCCCTGTTCACCTTCGGCAAGCGCGACCGTCTGCTGCTGCGCTGGCTGCGCTTCTACTCCGTCGGCCTGACCGGCATCGCCCTGACGTTCGTGCTGCTCGCGGTGTGCTCCCGGGGCCTCGACATCGACCCGAACCTCGTCAAGGCCGGTTCGCTGCCCCTGGTGCTGGTCTTCCAGTTCGCGCTCAACAGAAAGTGGAGTTTCGCATGAATCTCGGCGTCATCGGCGCGGGAGCGACCGGCCTCACCGCCGCGTACGACGCGGTCAAGCGGGGGCACGCGGTCACCGTCCTGGAGGCCGCCGACGAACTCGGCGGGCTCGCCGCGTCGATCCCGGTCGGGGGAGTGCCGCTGGAGCGCTACTACCACCACATCTTCCGCAGCGACCGGCAGATGATCGAGCTCATCGAGGAGCTGGGCCTCGGCGGTGAGCTGCGCTTCCACCGGACCACCACCGGTGTCTTCCGGGGCGGGCGGACGCACCCCTTCAGCACACCGCGGCAGATGCTGACCTCCCCGCTGTACGGCCTGCCCGCCGGTATCCGCTTCGGACTGTCCTCCGCCTGGCTGAAGATCGTGCGCGACGGGGAGCGGTTCGCCGACCGGACCGCCCTGGCCTGGCTGCGGAAGTGGGCCGGGCGCCGTGCCACCGAGGCCGTCTGGGAGCCGCTGCTGCGCGGCAAGTTCGGCGACCGCGCCGACGAGGTGTCGATGGCCTGGCTGTGGGCCCGGGTGCACTGCCGGACCTTCGAACTCGGTTACCTGGACGGCGGGTTCGAGCGGGTCTACGCCACGCTGGCCGACCGGATCGCCGAGCACGGCGGCAAGATCGAGTTCGGCAGGCGGATGGAGACGGTCCGTCAGGACGGCGACGACGGGCCGGTCACCGTGCGCACCGCCGACGGCTCCTCCCACACCTTCGACCACCTGATCGTCACCACGCCCCAGCCCGCCTTCGCCAAGGCCGCCGACGCGCCGTCCGACGACGCCGTCTGGCGCAACCAGTACCTGGGCGCGACCTGCTTCGTCCTGGAGCTCGACCGCAGCGCCGTCCCGTACTACTGGCTGAACATCAACGAGCCGGAGTTCCCCTTCCTCGCGGTCGTCGAGCACACGCAGATGATCGACCCGGCCCACTACGGAGGCCGTCACCTCCTCTACGTGGGCAACTACGTCGAACGGGACGACTGGCGCTTCACCACCGACCCGGCCGAGCTGCTGGAGCGGTATCTGCCGTACCTCCGGCGGCTGAACCCGGAGTTCGACCGCTCCTGGATCCAGGCCTGGCACTTCTCCCGGGCGCCCTTCGCCCAGCCGGTGGTCACCCCCGGCTACAAGGCGCTGATCCCCGGACACCGCACCCACCTCAGCCGGGTGACCCTGGCCACGATGGCGCAGATCCACCCGCAGGACCGGGGCCAGAGCTACTCGGTGGAGCTGGGCCACGAGGCGGCCCGCATCGCGGGCGTGGCCTGACCCGCGGGCCCCGGCGGGCGGGTCCCGCCGGGGCCGTCGTGCGCGCGGCGGGTGCCGGGGCGCCGCACGGACGTGCCGTGCCGGGGGCCTCTCAGCGGCGCGCCCTGCACACCACGAGCTGCCGGCCCCGCGGCGCGGGGCACGCGTACGTCCGGCGGATGTCGGCGGCGATCCGCGGGTCGATGACCCCCAGCGACAGCCAGCTGGGCTGGTAGACGGCGTAGGCGGCCGGGTGTTCCTGGGTGATGCAGCGCACGTTCTCCCGGGTCGACTCCAGCGAGGGCACCTCGGTGAGCTGCCGGGGGACGTTGACGAAGGTGGGGAACGGATAGCGGCAGGCCGTGGGACGGCCGATGTAGTACGCCTGCTGACCGAAGGTCAGATACAGCACGGGCGCGCCGGGCGGGAGTTCGGCGTCCACCTGCCGGGCGGCCGCCTCCGCCGACCGCGCCTGCTCCGTGAGTTCGGCGTTGGTCGTGACGATGTTCCCCTCGACGATCCGGACCCCCGAGGTGGGCCACACCGTGGCGGCCAGGCACGCGACGAGCGCGAGGACCGGCAGGGCGACCGGGACACGGCGGCCGCGCGCCCCCGGTGCCTCCGCCTTCGCCCCCGGCAGGTCCGCCGCCGCTCCCGGCCGGTCCGCCCGCGCCCTCAGCAGGTCCGCCGCACCGGCGAGGAGGGCCGCGGCCCAGGCGAGCCCCGCGAGCGCCGCCGTGTCGACGTCGGCCCGCACGAAGGCGAGCAGCGGGGCCAGCACGCCGTACAGCAGGGCGAGCACGGTGAGGCACAGCGGGGGACGGCCGTGGGCGCCGTACCAGCGGCCGATCGCCAGGCCGGTGAGCGCCGCGGCCACCACCGGCAGGCTCTCGCCGTGGTAGGCGAACCAGTTGCCCTGGTAGACCACGACGGCCAGGCCGAGGACGACGAGCAGCAGGGTGACGAGCGCGGCCTC
The DNA here is from genome assembly GCF_016860545.1 of Streptomyces asoensis. Taxonomy (NCBI): domain Bacteria; kingdom Bacillati; phylum Actinomycetota; class Actinomycetes; order Kitasatosporales; family Streptomycetaceae; genus Streptomyces; species Streptomyces asoensis. The sequence continues at coordinate 2,283,317 of NZ_BNEB01000003.1, forward strand.
GACCCGCTGCCGGCGCGCCGCAAGGGTGGCGGCGAACAGCAGCAGCGCGCCGGGCAGCAGGGCGAGCACCGGCGTCAGCGCGGTGCGGTCGCCCAGGTAGTAGACGGTCCTCAGCAGCAGGTCCGGCAGGACGACCGGCCCGTTGCCCAGGGCGTGCGCGTTGATGTACGGCATGTCGCGCAGCCACTGGAGTTCGCGCGAGCCCGACCAGGCGCTGAACGCGAACAGCGCACCGGTGCCGACCGCGGTCGCGGCGGCGAGCAGCAGGCCCCGGGCGCGGTCGACCGCGAAGACCACCAGGAGCGCCATCGCGGCGGTGCCCGCGGTGGAGTACTTCATCAGCACGGCGAGGGCGAGCGGCAGCGCGGCGAGCGCGACGGCCCGCGACCGGTCGCGGACACCGAGCGCGGCGGCGACGGCGACCGCCGCGAGGACGAGTGCGAACCACTCCGGCTGGAGGTAGTCGATGACCGGCGCGAACGCCAGGGTGAGAGCGGTGAGGCCCGCGACGAGCAGCGCGTCCCGTCCGGGCATCCGCCGGCGCAGGGCGTGGTGCAGCAGCAGGCCTGCGGCCGCGCACAGGGCGAGGCCGGCCGACCGCATGAGGGCCTCGCGCACCGCGTCCGTCCCCCCGGTGACGGAGTCCAGCGCGTGGATCGTCCAGCGGTAGAAGAAGGGCCGGTGGGCGAAGGTCTCGGAGGGCGAGATCCCGCTCGCGCCCGTGGTCCGCAGCGCGGCGAGCACATAACGGATGTCGAGAAAGACACCGGCGGTGAGCGTGGTGTGGATCAGCAGGGCGGCCGTGGTGACGATGGTGGTCCACCCCGCCGGAGAGGTGAGGCGCAGCCGGCGCGGTGCCGTTCCCGGCCCGGTCCGCCCGCGTTCTGCGGTGGGCGGAGATGCGGTGGATATATCGGTCACGTGCGCGAACGTAGCACCGAATTCAGCGGTGAAAGGGCGCGGTGGAAAAGGCGTGAAGCGGGCTCACCAGTTCTTCATCCGGCATTCTCCGGCCGGATCCGGATGTCACGCCGAATTCACCTGGGTTTCGGTGACGGGACATCGGAGCCCGATGCGATTTTCTTAGGATCACTTGACTTCCCGCCGAGAATCCAGGTGCGCACACGTGGCCAACACTCCGACCCTGTCCGTCGTCGTTCCCTGCTATCACATCGAGTCCTATCTGCCCGAGACCGTGACCAGCCTGGTCAACAACGCGCGGGACGATTTCGAGTTCCTCTTCGTCGAGGACAGATCGACCAAGGACAGGACCTACGAGGCGCTCCTCGCCCTGACGCGGCGGCTCGGGAACAGCAGGATCGTCCGGCACGAGAACAACGGCGGACTGGCGACCGCGCGCAACACCGGGATCGACCTCGCGGAAGGCCGCTATCTCACCTTCCTCGACGGTGACGACTGGCTGGCGCCGGGATATCTGGCCCGGCTCGTCGACGTGATCGAGCGGTTCGACGCCGACTTCGTGCGCACCGACCACGTCCAGGTCACCGGCGTCGAGCGGGCGCTCCACCGGGCCCCCGAGGGCCGCCGCCACACCCTGCTCGACCCGCGTTCCTCCATCCTCCCCGTGGACGACACCACGATGGTCGACTACCCCTACGCCTGGGCCGGGATCTACCACCGCCGGCTCCTCGACCGGGGCCTGCTCCGCTTCCACGACGGCCTGCGCACCGCCGAGGACCGGCCGTGGATCTGGGACCTGCACCGCCGGGCCGAGTCCTACGTGGTCGCAAGCCTCCACGGGGTCTTCTACCGCCGGGGCCTCGCCGGTTCGCTCACCCAGATCGGCGACCTGCGCCAACTGGACTTCTTCCGCTCCTTCGACCTCGTCCTCGGTGAACTCGCCGCCGACCCCGAGGCCGGCCGGCTGCGCGCGAAGGCGCTGCGCAACTTCTGCGTCGTCATCGCCCACCAGCTGCTCGACCGGCGCCGGTTCGAACGCGGGGTGGCCGTCCGGCTCAAACAGCTGGCCGCCGAGGCGCTGGGCGCGATGAGCGAGGAGGAACTGAGCGAGGCGGTGGTCGGGATGGGCGAGGAACGCGTCCATGTACTGCGCCGGGTCCGCGGTGGCATGAAGGGTGTGGCGGCATGATCCAGATCTTCTGTTCGGCGACCCAGTACGCGGCCGCGACCGTCACCGCTGCCATCCGTGCCGGGCAGTTCGGCCCGCGCGAGGGCGTCCGCCGCGTCCTCGTCGTCAGCAACACCGCCGCCGCGCCGGAGGTCGGTACCCCGCTGGACCGGATGGCGGGCTTCGAGCGGCTGCGGCCCGAGTTCGACCAGGTGTACTCCTGGAACGAGTTCATCTCCCCGCACCACCCGGCCGGCTGGTCGCCGCGCGCCCAGGACCTCGGGCTGTGGGAGAAGGCCGTACGCCTCGCCTGGGACCTGGGCGACGAGCCCGTGGAGATCGCCTGCGAGTCCATCCAGGCCAACCCCTCCCGGGCGATCGCCGACATCTTCGCGGACAGCCCGGTCCACGTCTACGCGGACGGCCTGATGAGCTACGGCCCGACCCGCAACCGCATCCCGCACGGTCTGAGCAGCCGCATCACGCGCGTGCTCCACCTCGACCTCGTCCCCGGGCTGCGTCCGATGCTCCTGTCCGAGTACGGGGTACGGCCCGAGGCGGTACCCCGGGAGGCGATGGTCGACGTCCTCGCGCGGATCGGCGAGTCCGGCGCCGCCCTGCTCGCCGCCCGCCTGCCCGCCGAGCGCCGGGCCACCGCCGTACTCCTCGGCCAGTACCTCTCCGCGATCGACCTGATCAGCCAGGAGGAGGAGGAGCGGCTGCACGTGCGCATGCTGCGGGCGGCGGCGCGCGCGGGCCACCGGGACGTGCTGTTCAAGCCGCACCCCAGCGCGCCCGCCGTCTACGGCGAGTCCCTGGAGACGGCCGCCGGTGAACTCGGCGTGCGGCTCACGGTGCTCGACGAACCGGTGCTCGCCGAGACGGTGTTCGCCTTCCTGAAGCCGGAACTCGTCATCGGCTGTTTCTCCACGGCCCTGATGACCGCCGCCGCCTTCTACGGCATCCCCGTCGCCCGCGTCGGCACGGAAGCGCTCCTGGAGCGCATCACCCCGTACGAGAACAGCAACCGCGTCCCGCTCACCATCATCGACGCCGCGCTGCCCGACGCGGAGGCCGCGGAGCCGGGCGCCGCCGTCGACCTCATGGGGGCGGCCGGGGAACTGACACCGCTGCTGCGGGCCGTGGGGTACTGCATGCAGTCCCGCAAGCACCACGCCCTGCGGGCGGAGACGGCGGCCTGGCTCGCCGCGAACCTGACGGGGGAGACCGGCTACCAGCGCTACTTCAAGCGCCGCCGCCTCACCAGCCTCCGCCTCCCGGGCGGCGCCCCCGTCCGTGCGGAAGCCCTCCGCCGCAACCCGACCCTCCGCCGAGCGGCCCGCCACCTACGCCGAACAACAACCTGACCTCGCGATGCCACCCCGACCCAGGCCAGGTGCGACCCCGCTTCTTGGGGGCGCGGGGAACTGCGCGACCGGCCACGACGGCGCCGCAGCCGACGACCTACCGACCGCGACCCGGCGGCAGCCCAGGCCGCGCCCCGCCAAGACCCCCGTGGGTCAGCCCGCACCCCCGGCCCGAGCGGCCAGCGCCCTCTTCAGACGCGGCCCCACCGGCCGCTCCACCACCCGGTGCAGCAGCCAGGCGATACCCAGCACGGCGAGCACCGTGGCCCCGAACGTCACCCACGCGTCCAGCCCCAGCCCCCGGTACAGCACCCGGATGAAGAACCAGCCCAGATGCTCGTGGATCAGGTAGAAGGGGTACGTCAGGGCCCCGGCCACCGTCAGCCACCGCCAGTTCGCCCGGCTCGTCCAGCCGACGGCCACCGCGGCGACGGCGACGAAGGCGACCAGCACGATCAGCTGGATGACGTAGGGGCTGCGGTGGAAGGCCCCCTGCGGGCCGGGGTGCCACAGCGCGGTGACGGAGTAGCGCTGGCCGAGCAGGAAGCTGAAGACCACGATGCCCCACGGCAGCAGGCTGTGGCCGAAGCGGTGGATCAGGTAGAGCGCGAGACCGCCGATGAAGTACGGGGCGTGGTCGCGCATGACCAGCTCGTCGGTCAGCGGGTTGTCGGCGACCCGGGCGAAGACGCCGGCCAGCGTCCACAGACAGCAGAACATCACCACCCTGCGGTAGGTGACGCCACGCCAGACCACGAACAGCGCGAACAGGGCGTAGAAGCGCACCTCCACCCAGAGCGTCCAGTCCACCCCCAGCACCCTGGGCACGCCCATCGGCTGCTGGAGCATGGTCAGGTTGGTGAGGATCTCGTCCGGGCGCAGCGGCCCCGCGACCACCGGCAGGGCGATCCCCGCGGCGGTGACCAGGACGATCGCCGCCCAGTACGCGGGGTACAGCCGGGCGACCCGGGAGCGGAAGAAGTCGCCGATGCTCCGGCCCCAGCTGCTCATGCAGATCACGAACCCGCTGATCAGGAAGAAGAACTGCACGCCGAGGCTGCCGTAGGTCGCGAACTGCGACAGCGTCGGGAACCGGAGGGCCGGGGACTGCTGCCAGGACTGGGCGACCTCGCCGTTCTTGCCGGCGTAGTGGTAGAAGCAGACCATCAGGGCCGCCAGCAGCCGCAGTCCGTCCAGGGCACGCAGCCGGCCCTCCGTCCGCGGCCGGACCGGCGCCCGGTCGGGGACCAGGAGGTCCAGCCGCAGTGCCGGTGTCGTCGGTGCCGGTGCGTGGGCCGGCACCGGTGCCGCCGCCTGGTCAGCCGCGCTCATCCTGGGCCCCTCCGTGGGAGTCGTCGAGTCGTGGACGGTCGTCGCGTCGCGGGGCCGGGCAAGCTGCCCCGCCGTGGGGGACGGCCCCGCCGTACGGGACCGCCCCGCCCCCGCGTCGACTGGACGCTAGGCAGCTTCGACGTGGGCGGGATGAGTGACGGCTGACCCGGGGACGGCACGGGAATGACGATCCGATGAACTGCTGCCCCGTTATGTCCTGTTCCCGCCCGGCGCCCGCTTCAGGGCCCGCGCCCGCCGGGCGAGCCGGCGGACGGTCGCGTTGCGCGGGAGGAAGGCGAGCTGGTTCGGTACGGCACCGGGCAGGGCCAGCGCCGCCAGCCGCCGGCGCTTGAAGTAGCGCCAGGTGTGCGGGTCGAGGCGGGTGGAGAGGTACCGCTCCGCGTCCTCCCGCAGTCCCGGGTAGATCTTGGGCTGCATCGCGTAGCCCACCGCCGTCAGGAGCGCGGACAGTTCCGCCACCCGCTCCGGCGGCGGCACCGTCCACGCCCGCACCGCCGCCCCGTCCGCCAGGTCCGGAAGCAGCGCGTCGACGATGGTGAGAGGCACCCGGTTGCTGTTCTGGTAGGGCGCGAGCCGGGACAGCACGATGCCGGTGCCGGTCCGGGCGACGGGCAGACCGTACAGGCCGGCGGCCGTGAGCAGCGCGGTGGAGAAGCAGCCGACGACGAGGGCGGGCCGCAGCCGCTGGTAGACCACCTCGGCGAGCACGGGCCGTTCGAGCACGTGGAGTTCGGCGCCCAGCTCCCGCGCCTCGTCCTCCAGGAGCCGCGTCCAGCGGGCGGGCGCCACGGGGTGCGGTTTGAAGACGAGGCTGCGGTGCCCGAGCGCCACGGCGCCGCGCACCATGTCCACGTGCAGCGCCTCCTCCTCGGCGTCGCCGAGGATGCCGAGCGCCGAGAGGTACTGCCCGAGGAGCAGCGCGGGCCGCTCCCCGGGGACCGCCGGCCCGCTCTCGTCGGCGGCGAGTTCGTTCAGCACCTTCAGGAAGGCCTCGGACGGCACCAGTACCGGGGGTACGCCGAACTCGGAGAGCAGGACGGGGGTCAGGCCCGGGACCAGATCGAGGTGCAGCAGCCGGCCGACGCGGGTGCCGACCAGCGGATCGATCCTGTCGCGGGTGGGGCCGTAGCTCATCAGGCCGTCGGCGTAGACGTCGACGGGCGCGCCGGTGAACAGCTGGCACAGGGCCAGGGCCGGGTTCACCTGGATGGACTCCACGGCGAGGTGCACCTCGTCGTCCTCCAGGTCCCACAGCAGCCGGACGTACCGCTCCCACAGGGGGACGTCGTCCCCGCGCGGGCCCCAGGCGCCCGGGTGGAAGGGGGAGACGGTCTCGTTCCAGGACAGGACCTCGTCGAAGCGCTCACGGATCCGGGCGAAGCCCGGCATGGTGTCGACGGACGGGGCGGTCTCCGGATTGACCGCGTTGTTGCTGACGAGCAGCAGCCGGCGGTCGGTCGGTCCGAAGAGCCCGGCGTCGAGGGCCGCGGCCAGCGTCGCGGCGCCGTACAGGGTGGAGACGCAGAAGATCCGGGTGGTGCGCCGTACGGTGGCGCCTTGGGTCGTGCCGGGCATCAGACGGCCACCGTCCGCGCCGGGGCCGTGCCCGCCGGACCGGCCCCGCGCGCCGTCACCGGCCTGCGACGCACCCGCCGCAGCACTCCCGCCCGCTGCGCGTCCATCGTGTCCATGACCTCCGCGAGCACGTCCTGCGGCATCCTCCGCAGGGCTGCGGCGCACAGGGAGCGCAGTCTGCGGGCCACGGCGGGTTCGAACCGTTCGATCGAGCCGAGGTGATGGCTCATGATCGCGCAGTAGGTGCGCACCGCCTTGGGCAGCAGCCGTGCGCCCTCGGGGTCGGCCGCCGTCTCCGCGAGCACCTGGTCGAAGGCGCGGATGAAGTCCAGTTGCCGCACGTCGCCGATCTGGGTGAGCGAGGAGGCCACACCGCGCCGGTAGTAGACGCCCAGCAGTCCGGTGACGGCGAAGGTCTCCGCCTCCCGGTGGAGCCTCCAGATCCAGGGCCGGTCCTCCGCGGTGCGCAGCCCGTCGGTGAAGTGCAGCAGTCCGCGGTCGGCCAGCCGGCGGTGGTAGACACCGGCCCAGGCGTAGGCGTAGTCCACGGAGGTGGACCGGTCGGCGGGCAGGATGGCCTCGCGCGGGTCCATCACCACCCCGCGCCGGCCGTGCGGGACGCGGTGAATGCTGCGGGCCCGCCCGGTGCACTGCACATGGTCGGTGCGGACGAAGTCGCAGTCGAGTTCCTCGATGACGTCGAGAAGCCGGGGAAAATACCCGGGAGCGAGCCAGTCATCGCCGTCCAGGAAAGTCAGATAATCGCCACGCGCGGTGTCGATTCCGGTGTTTCTCGCGGTCGCGAGTCCCGCGTTCCTCTCATGTCTGACCACCACCGCGCCCGGCAGTTCACGCTCGGCACGGGCGAGGATGTCCGAGGTGGCGTCGGTCGAACAGTCGTCGACCAGGACGAACTCGAAATCCTCACGGGTGTTCGCACGCAGGCTCGCAAGGGTGTCAGGCGCGTATTGCTGGACATTGAAGAACGGCACGATCACGGAAAGCTTGGGCACCCGGGAAACCCTAGGGGCACCCCCGGCAGCGGAACTTTCCGGTGCGGATACGGGGGGTGAACTCGATGTGTCGGAATGGTGCACCCCCCGCACATTTACGTAATTCGCGGGCCGGTTGGGCGTCCGGTGGCCCGCTGTTAACTTTTTGTTGAGGGGTGATTGGGCAAAGCCTGGCTTTCGCTTTCTAGCGTCCTGTCCGTGCCAGCAAGTACTGCCAACCCCCCACGGATCGCCGTCCTCGCGGACTCCGACACCCGGTGGAAGTGGGGTGCGCTCACCGCCCGGCGGATCGCGCCCTCCACCGGAGCCGGAGCCGATGCCGGAGCCGGGAGCGGGACGGGAGCCGCCCCCGTCCTGGACGGATTCCTGCTGCGCGGCCGCGCCACCCCCACCCCGCGCCAACTGGCCGAGGTCGGCGTGGAAGCCGACTCGCTGCGCGAGGTGACCGCCCCGGAGTTCCTGCGTGCCATGGCGCGGACCTCGTACGACGTCCTGGTCCTCGCGCTGGTCGGCGGCGGCGTCCAGGCGCTCCTGCACGGCCTGAAGCGGGTCTGGGAGGGCCGGACCGAGCGTCCCGTCGTCGTCACCGGCTATGTCGGCGTCGTCTACGAGAAGCTCGCCGACGGCCTGCTGCTGCGGCACGGCGCCGACCTCGTCCTCGCCAACTCCCGCCAGGACGCCGAGCGTTTCCGCGCCGTGTACGAGGGGGTCGGCGCCGACGCCTCGTCGGTGACCGAGGTGGCCCTGCCCTTCCTCGGCGGCGCCCCGTACGCGGGGGAGCCCGAGGCGGGAGGAGGACGGCCCTACACCGTCGTCTTCGCCGCGCAGCCCTCCGTGCCGGACAACCGCCGGGACCGGGCGTACCTGCTCGACCGGCTGGTGCGCCACGCGCGTCTGCACCCCGGGCGCGAGGTCCTGCTGAAGCTCCGCTCCAAGCCGGGCGAACACACCACCCACATCGAGGAACTGCCCTACCAGAAACTGGCGCAGCGGCTCGATCCGCCGCCCAACTTCCGTCTGGTGTACGGGAACATGGGCGAGGTCCTGGACCGCACCGACCTCATGGTCACGGTGAGTTCGACGGCCGCCCTGGAGTCCCTGCACCGCCGTATCCCCACCGTCGTGCTGACCGACCTAGGGGTGCGCGAGGCGCTCGGCAACCACCACTTCGTCGGTTCCGGCTGCCTCGCCTCGTGGGACCGGCTGGACGCCGGGCACCGGCCCGTCCCCGACGAGGAGTGGGTGACCCGCCAGGGCGTCGCCGCGGGCGGGACGCCCTCCGGCGGCGCCGCCTACGCGACGGCCTTCGACACGGCCCGGGAGCGGATCACCGCGCTGCTCGGCCTCCCCGGCGGACTGCCGCCCCTGGACCCGTACTACACGCCCGCGACCGCGCCCGGCTATCTGCCCGGCGTCCTCGCCCGCCACCACCTCGCCCCCGACGGCAGCCCGCTGCCGGGGGGACCGGCCGCCGACCGCGCGCCGGGCCCGGTCCGGCAGATCGTGCGCCGGGCGGCGCGCGGCGCCTACCGCCACGGGGTGCAGCGGGTGGCGCCGGTCATCCGGCGGATGGGGGAGCTGTGACCCTTCGAGGAGAGAAGCCCATGTCCGACTCACCAGCCGGGACACGCCGGGTGCTCGCCGTGATCCCCGCGCGCGGCGGCTCCAAGGGCGTCCCCGCCAAGAACCTCGCCCCGGTCGGCGGCGTACCGCTCGTCGCCCGCGCGGTCCGCGAGTGCCGGGCCACCCGGCTCGTCACCGACGTCGTCGTCTCGACCGACGACCACGCCATCGCGGCGGCGGCGCGCGAGGCGGGCGCGGAGGTCGTGCTGCGGCCGGCCGCCATCGCCGGCGACACCGCCACCTCCGAGGCCGCCGTCCTGCACGCCCTGGACGCCCACGAGGCGCTGCGCGGCGCCCCTGTGGACGTCGTCCTGCTCGTCCAGTGCACCAGCCCCTTCCTCGTCCGCGAGGACGTGGACGGGGTCGCCGCAGCCGTCGCCGAACAGGGCGCGGACACGGCCGTCACGGTCGCCCCCTTCCACGGCTTCGTCTGGCGCCACTCGGAGGAGACCGCCGAGGGCGGCTTCGGCGTCAACCACGACAAGTCGCACCGCCCCCGCCGCCAGGACCGCCCCCAGGACCTGCTGGAGACCGGCGCCGCCTACGCCATGGACGCCGCCGGGTTCCGCAAGCACCGGCACCGCTTCTTCGGCCGCACCGAACTCGTGCGCACCGACCCCGCCCGCGTACTGGAGATCGACGACCCGCACGACCTGGCACGGGCCCGCGCCCTCGCGCCCGTCTTCGACGCCGACCTCCCCCACTCCCGGTTCCGCCCGGGCGGCGCGTCCGCCCGCGGCTACCTCCCCACCGCCGACGACATCGACGCCGTCGTCCTCGACTTCGACGGCACCCAGACCGACGACCGGGTGCTGATCGACTCCGACGGGCGGGAGTTCGTCTCCGTCCACCGCGGCGACGGCCTCGGCATCGCCGCCCTGCGCAGGTCGGGCCTGCGGATGCTGATCCTGTCGACCGAACAGAACCCCGTCGTCGCCGCCCGGGCCCGCAAGCTCCGGCTCCCCGTCCTGCACGGCATCGACCGCAAGGACCTCGCGCTCAAGCAGTGGTGCGAGGAACAGGGCGTCGCCCCGGAGCGCGTGCTCTACGTCGGCAACGACGTCAACGACCTGCCCTGCTTCGCCCTCGTCGGCTGGCCCGTGGCGGTCGCCGGCGCCCATGACGTCGTACGCGGCGCCGCCCGCGCCGTCACCACCGTCCCCGGTGGCTCCGGCGCGATCCGGGAGATCGCCGGCTGGATCCTCGGCCCCTCCCTCGACACCCTCCCCGAGTAAGGAACGTTCCGCCATGAGCACGAGCAGCATCGACTCCCGTGTGCGCCTCCTCGGTACACGCCCCGTCGGCCCCGGCCACCCCGTCTACGTCACCGGCGAGATCGGCATCAACCACAACGGCGACCTCGACAACGCCTTCCGCCTGATCGACGCCGCCGCCGAAGCCGGCTGCGACGCCGTCAAGTTCCAGAAGCGCACCCCCGAGATCTGCACCCCGCGCGACCAGTGGGACATCGAGCGCGACACGCCCTGGGGCCGGATGACGTACATCGACTACCGCCACCGCGTCGAGTTCGGCGAGGACGAGTACCGGCGGATCGACGCGTACTGCAAGGAGAAGGGCATCGCCTGGTTCGCGTCCCCGTGGGACACCGAGGCGGTCGCCTTCCTGGAGAAGTTCGACGTGCCCGCGTACAAGGTGGCCTCCGCCTCGCTGACCGACGACGAACTGCTGCGCACCCTGCGCGCCACCGGCCGGACGGTCGTCCTCTCCACCGGCATGTCCACCCCGAAGCAGATCCGGCACGCGGTCGAGGTCCTCGGCTCGGACAACATCCTGCTCTGCCACGCCACCTCCACCTACCCGGCCAGGGCCGAGGAGCTCAACCTGCGCGTGATCAACACGCTGGAGCTCGAGTACCCGAACGTCCCGATCGGCTACTCCGGCCACGAGACGGGCCTCCAGACCTCCCTCGCGGCCGTCGCCCTCGGCGCGGTCTTCGTCGAGCGGCACATCACCCTCGACCGCGCGATGTGGGGCTCCGACCAGGCGGCCTCCGTGGAGCCCGGCGGCCTGACCCGCCTCGTGCGCGACATCCGCACCATCGAGGCCTCCCTCGGCGACGGCGTCAAGAAGGTCTACGACTCCGAGCTCGGCCCCATGAAGAAGCTGCGCCGCGTGCCGGGCGTCGTCGCGGAGTCGGAGATCGCGGCGGCGGCGGGCGAACCGGTCGCGGTGTGACCTGAGTACCACCTCTCCGAGTGCCTTACAGGATGGTCGTCCGACGATGAGTCCTCGCGCCGGGAAGAACACCGGCCCCACCCCCCACACCCTCGCCTTCGTCGAGAGTCCGGTGCAGCTCCTGAACGTCCTGGAGTGGGCGTACGCCCGGGAACTCCACCCGGGGGAGGAGCCCGGCGCGGGGCTGACCCTCGTCGTCCTGTCCCCGACCGATCCGATGACCCGCGGCCAGCTGCGCCGGATGGCCGAGCTGGCCCGCCGGGAAGGGCACACGGTGCGCTGGGAGGAGGCCCGCGGCGGCACCACGGCCCCCTTCCGCACGATCGGCGGCCTCACCGGGCTGCTGCGGCGCGCGGAACGGATGGTGATGGGCGACCCGTTCTCCCGCTACGTCCAGCTCCTGCTGACCATCACCGGGGCGAGCGATCTGGTCGTGGTCGACGACGGGACGGCGACCATGGAGTTCGTGGGCCAGCTGGCCCGCGGCGAGCGCCTCGTGCGCTGGCACCGCAAGGGCGGCCGCTCGGGCCCCCGCGACCTGCTCTTCGGCCCGGTCTCCGCCGCCGCCCGCCGCCGCCTCGCCCCGGGCCCCGACCGCCGGGTCGAGGTGTTCTCGTCCATGCCGATACGGCAGGCCCCCGACGGGGTCACGCTCACGCCCCACGTCTTCGCCTGGACCCGGGAGCGCTTCGGCCCCCCGCGCGTGAAGAGCAGCGCGGACATGGTGGGCACCTCGCTGGTGGAGACCGGCGTGGTGGACGGCGACCGCTACCTGGAGGCCGTCCGGGCGCTCGCCGGGGCCCACGGCGCGACCCGCTACTTCGCCCACCGGCGGGAGAGCACGGACAAGCTGCACCGGCTGGCCGTGGAGACGGGACTGGAGATCGTCCGCCCCGACCTCCCGCTGGAGCTGATCGCCCGCCGGGGCCCCATCGGCCGGACGGTGCTGAGCTTCCCCTCCACGGTCGTCCACACCCTGCCGCTGGCCCTGTCCGGCACGGACGTCCGCGTCGCGGTCTGCGACATCGACCCGGCCTGGCTGACGGAGCACGCCTCGCCGAGGGCGCAGGGGTTCCTGTCCGGGGTGACGGGCACCGCCAGGGACGTGCACCGGCTGGCCGCGGTGAGCGTGGTCTGAGGAAGCCCCACCGGCCGGCTACGGGCCGCCGCCCCACCCGGGCGGCGGCCCGTGGCGATTTCCCTTCCGACGGCCGAACCGGCCGTGCCGCGATCGCCGCACGGAGGTGATGATTCCGGGACCGTCCCCGGGTTCCGGTGGGTGGACGGCCCCAGCGTTCCTCCAGTGGTCCGTGGTATCCGTGGAGGGAAGGAAGAAGTGTGGGTGCCGGCCAAAAGCCGGTGAGTTTACCCACGACCCCCAGCAGCCATGCGCCGCGCGGCCAACTTTTCTTCGCCTAACGGGTTGAACTTTTGTTGATCGCGTCAGTTGACCGCCCCGGCGTCCTACCCTTCAGAGGGTGAAGCAACTGATGTCCCGAGAGTCCGAGGCCGATCCGTCAGGGGAACACGTGCTCCCCGGTGCACTTTCCGGCGCCCTTCCCGGCACCTTGCCGGAGGCGCTGCGCGCAGAGCTCGTGGCCTTCCGCCGCGACCTGCACATGCACCCTGAGCTCGGCAACCAGGAGTTCCGTACCACGGCCGCGATCAAGGCCCGCCTGGAGAAGGCGGGTCTGAAGCCACGTGTACTGGCCGTCGGGACCGGCCTCGTCTGTGACATCGGCCCGGTGGGTGCGGGGGGCGACGGCGTTCCCGTCCTCGCCCTGCGCGCCGACATCGACGCGCTGCCCATCCCGGACACGAAGACCGAGAGCGCCTACCGCTCGACGGTGCCGGACCGCGCGCACGCATGCGGCCACGACGTGCACACCACGGTGGTCCTCGGTGCCGGGCTCGTCCTCGCCGAGCTGCACCGCCAGGGCCGGCTCCCGCGTCCCGTGCGGCTGGTCTTCCAGCCCGCCGAGGAGGTGCTGCCCGGCGGCGCCGCCGACGCCATCGAGGACGGCGCTCTGGACGGCGTGGGCCGGATCATCGCCGTGCACTGCGACCCGCGCGTCGACGCCGGCCGGATCGGACTGCGCGAGGGGGCCATCACCTCCGCGTGCGACCGGCTGGAGATCGCCCTGGACGGTCCCGGCGGCCACACCGCCCGCCCGCACCTGACCACCGACCTGGTCACGGCCGCCGCCCGGGTCGTCACCGACGTGCCCGCCCTGGTCGGCCGGCGGGTCGACACCCGGGCCGGGCTCGCCGTCACCTGGGGCCGGATCGAGTGCGGTCACGCGCCGAACGTGATCCCGCAGCACGCCGAGCTCGCGGGCACCGTCCGCTGCCTGGACATCGAGGCGTGGCGGCAGGCCCCGGACATCGTCGTCGCGGCGATCGACGAGGTCGCCAACCTGCACCGGGCGAAGTCCGAGATCACCTACGTGCGCGGAGTGCCGCCGGTGGTCAACGACGCCGACGTCACCGGACTGCTGCGTGACGCCATGGTCGCCCGGCGCGGCGAGGCCGGCGTGGAGGGCACCGAACAGAGTCTCGGCGGCGAGGACTTCTCCTGGTACCTCGAGCGGGTGCCCGGCGCGATGGCCCGGCTCGGGGTGCGCACCCCCGGCGAGCGGACCGTCCGCGACCTGCACCAGGGCGACTTCGACGCGGACGAGTCGGCGATCACCGTCGGCGTGGAGCTCTTCACGGCGGCCGCGCTGCTGGACGCGGCGACCCGCTCGCACTGACGGGATCCCGGCGCGGCGGCCGGGCACGGGACGAGGACGAAGGGGTGCCGGAAAGGCGCCCCTTCGTCCGCTTGTGTCACCCGCCCGTAACCCCGGACACGTCCCTGTGACCGTACGTCGGCACGAATCGATAACGGCCCGGAGAAACCCCGTTCCCCTCCGCTTCTACGCGCGTTACTGTGCGCCGGAATCGCCACCGGGAAAGGCTTGTCGGGGAAGCCCTACCGCACGGCGCCACCAAGGGGAAAGCGGGCCGGTGACGGCGCCGTGGGGATGAAGGGGTGCTTGCTATGCGTTCGATGTCTCGGAGGACGAGATTCTCCCGTGCCGCGGTGACCGTCGCGGTCGTCGCGCTCGCCGCCGCCGGCTGCGGCAAGTCCAGCACCGACTCCGGCAAGTCCGACGACGCGGAGTCCGGCTCGTACTCGGGCAAGGGCATCGGCCTCGCCTACGACATCGGCGGCAAGGGCGACCAGTCGTTCAACGACGCCGCCTTCGCCGGTTTCCAGAAGGCCGAGAAGGAATTCAAGATCGGCGGCCAGGACATCGAACCGCAGGACGGCGAGTCCGACGCGGACAAGGTGCAGCGGCTGACCCAGCTCGCGCAGGCCGGTTACAACCCGGTGATCGGCGTCGGCTTCGTCTACGCGCCGGCCGTCAAGGAGGTCGCGGCCAAGTTCCCGAAGATCACCTTCGGCATCATCGACGACGAGCAGGTCCAGGCCAAGAACGTCGCCGACCTGGTCTTCCACGAGGAGCAGGCCTCCTACCTCGCCGGAGTCGCCGCCGCCAAGGCCAGCAAGAAGGCCCACATCGGCTTCATCGGCGGCGTGGACATCCCGCTGATCCACAAGTTCGAGGCCGGCTACGTCCAGGGCGCCAAGTCGGTCAACCCGAACATCAAGATCGAGTCCCAGTACCTGACCGAGACGGCCCAGGAGGGCGGCTTCTCCAGCCCCGACAAGGGCAAGGACGCGGCCAGCGGGCAGATCGAGGCGGGCGCCGACGTGATCTACCACGCGGCCGGCCTCTCCGGCCAGGGCGTGATCACCGAGGCCGCGGCCAAGAAGGTGTGGGCCATCGGCGTCGACTCCGACCAGTACAGCCAGAGCGCGCTGGCCGCGTACAAGGACTACATCCTCGGCTCCGCGCTGAAGAACGTGGGCGGCGCCGTCTACGACCTGGTGAAGTCCGTCCACGCGGGCAAGCCGCTGTCCGGTGTGGTCCGCGGCAGCCTCTCCAACGACGGTGTCGGCTTCGCCGACACCAACCCGAAGTACAAGGCCATGACGGACGTCGTCGCGGCGGTCGACAAGGCCAAGAAGGACATCATCGACGGCAAGATCACGGTAAACACCAAGTAACGGTCCCCGTCCCGCTCCACCGGGCCCTGTCTACGTCCTTACGGGCGTCTCTGCAGCCCATACGCCCCTTGCCTCCCGCAAGGGGCGTACTGCTGTCCGTAACGTTGACCGCGACTGCGGCCACAGCTCGGTAACGGACCGGACAGAAGGGTTTTTCCGTCTGGTCTACGCGCGTTACGCTGCGGCGGAACCAGCGCCTGGTTTGGGCGCTTGCACAAAGGAGTCAAGTTCCATGCGCCGGGTGTCCCGAATCGCGGCTGCGGGCGTTGCCACCGCAGCTCTCGCCGTGACCGTTTCCGCTTGCGGAAGCTCCTCCACGTCGTCCTCGTCCTCCGACAGCAGCGACAAGAACCTGGGCCTCGCGCTCGCGTACGACGTCGGCGGCAAGGGCGACCAGTCCTTCAACGACGCCGCCACCGCCGGCCTGGACAAGGCCGACAAGGAGTTCGGCTACAAGTCCTCCGCGGTGGAGCCGCAGGACGGCGAGTCCGACGCGGACAAGGTGCAGCGCCTCGAGAGCCTCGCCAAGCAGGGCTACAACCCGGTGATCGGCGTCGGCTTCGCCTACGCGCCGGCCGTCAAGGAGGTCGCGGCCAAGTACCCGAAGACCACCTTCGGCATCGTCGACGACGAGCAGATCAAGGCCGACAACGTCGCCGACCTGGTCTTCCACGAGGAGCAGGCCTCCTACCTCGCCGGTGTCGCGGCCGCCAAGGCCACCAAGACCAACACCGTCGGCTTCGTCGGCGGCGTGGACGTCCCGCTGATCCACAAGTTCGAGGCGGGCTTCAAGCAGGGCGTCCAGGACACCAAGAAGGGCGTCACGGTCAAGTCGCAGTACCTGACCGAGACCGCGGCCGAGGGCGGCTTCTCCAGCCCCGACAAGGGCGAGAGCGCGGCCGAGGGCCAGATCGACGCCGGCGCGGACGTCGTCTACGCCGCCGCCGGCCTGTCCGGCCAGGGTGTCATCAAGGCCGCCAACGCCCACAAGGTCTGGGCGATCGGCGTCGACTCCGACCAGTACAAGCAGGACGCGCTGAAGGCGTACAAGGACTCGATCCTGACCTCGGCCATGAAGAACGTCGAGGGCGCGGTCTACACGCTGGCCAAGTCCGTGCACGACGGCAAGCCGGCGACGGGCGTCGTCCGCGGCAGCCTCGAGAACGGCGGCGTGAGCGTGTCGAACTCGAACCCGGCCTTCGCCGGCAACGCCGACATCCAGGCCGCGCTCAAGAAGGCCGAAGAGGGCATCAAGAACGGCACGATCACGGTGAAGACCTCCTGACCTTCCGTCAGAGGCCTTGGCCGCGGAACCGCTGTAATGGCAGCGTTACGGCCACGGAACCGGGCGCGGGAAGGATGTCCTCCCCGCGCCCGGTTCGCGCGGCAGAATGCTCGGAACAGATCGACACGTGATCGGGATGCCGCCAGGACGGCTATCAAGATCATTCAGTAACGGTCTGATCCGGGCACTATTTAAAGCAGGGGCGCTACGCGCGTAGAGCGGCCCCTTTTTCAAGGAGAGTGCGCCATCGACGCGTCCAGCAGCCCTCCGCTCACCGCACCGTCGACGATCGCGGTAGAGCTGGCGGGGATCACCAAGCGCTTCCCCGGTGTCGTCGCCAACCACGACATCCACCTCGCCGTCCGCAAAGGCACCGTGCACGCCCTCGTCGGCGAGAACGGCGCCGGCAAGTCGACGCTGATGAAGATCCTCTACGGCATGCAGAAGCCGGACGAGGGCACCATCGCGATCGACGGCGAACAGGTGACCTTCTCCAGCCCCGCCGACGCCATCGCGCGCGGGATCGGCATGGTCCACCAGCACTTCATGCTGGCCGACAACCTGACCGTGCTGGAGAACGTGGTGCTGGGCAGCGAGAAGCTGTACGGCATCGGTGGCAACGCCCGCAGGAAGATCAAGGAGATCTCCGACCGCTACGGGCTCGGCGTCCGCCCCGACGCCCTCGTGGAGGACCTCGGTGTCGCCGACCGGCAGCGCGTGGAGATCCTCAAGGTCCTCTTCCGCGGCGCCACGACCCTCATCCTCGACGAGCCGACGGCCGTGCTCGTCCCGCAGGAGGTCGACGCGCTCTTCGACAACCTGCGCGAGCTGAAGTCCGAGGGCCTGTCCGTCATCTTCATCTCCCACAAGCTGGGCGAGGTGCTGTCCGTCGCCGACGAGATCACGGTCATCCGGCGCGGCACCACCGTCGGCACCGCGGTCCCGGCCGAGACGACCCCGCGCCAGCTCGCCGAGATGATGGTCGGCAGCGAGCTGCCCACCCCGGAGACCGCCGAGTCCACGGTCACCGACAAGCCGGTCGTCCAGGTCGCCCACCTCACCGTGTACGCGAGCGGCGGCGCCTCCCTGGGTGTCGAGGCCGAGCCCACGACCGGCGGCGTCAGCGGCATGATCTCCCCCGAGGTCGCCCTCGGCGGCGAGGTCAAGAAGGCGCTCGACGACGTCAGCTTCACCATCCACGCCGGTGAGGTCATGGGCATCGCCGGCGTCGAGGGCAACGGCCAGACCGAGCTGATCGACGCGCTGATCGGCACCAAGAACGCCGACTCCGGCACCATCGCCTTCCTCGGCGAGGACATCACCCCCTGGAGCACCCGCAAGCGGCGCGAGTCCGGCGTCGGCTACATCCCCGAGGACCGCCACCGCCAGGGCCTGCTCCTGGAGGCCCCGCTCTGGGAGAACCGCATCCTCGGCCATGTCACCGAGGCGCCCAACGCCAAGGGCTTCTGGCTGAACCCCAAGGGCGCCCAGGCCGACACCCGCCGGATCGTCGAGGAGTACGACGTCCGCACCCCCGGCATCGACGTCACCGCCGCCTCGCTCTCCGGCGGCAACCAGCAGAAGCTGATCGTCGGCCGCGAGATGAGCCACAACCCGAAGTTCCTGATCGCCGCCCACCCCACCCGCGGTGTGGACGTCGGCGCGCAGGCGCAGATCTGGGACCGCATCCGCGAGGCCCGCCGCGAGGGACTGGCCGTCCTCCTGATCTCCGCCGACCTCGACGAGCTCATCGGCCTGTCGGACACCCTGCGCGTGATCTACAACGGCACCCTGGTCGCGGACGCCGACCCCGCCACCATCACCCCGGAGGAGCTCGGCTCCGCCATGACCGGCGCCGCGACCGGTCACCTGGAACACGTGGACGACGCGGAAACCACCGAGGAAGCTGCCGGTCCGGAGGACGAGGCCCGATGAAGAAGTTCGACAAGGAGCGCGTGCTCCTCGCGGTGGCCGGCCCGGTCATCGCGCTCGTCGCGGCGATCCTGCTGACCTCGGTCGTGCTGATCGCCTCGGGCAAGAGCCCGATCGAGCCGTACACGCTCATGCTGGAGCAGGCCGGCTACTCCGACGTCCAGGTCCTGATCGTCAACCAGGCCTCGATGTACTACGTCGCCGCCCTCGCGGTCGCCATCGGCTTCCGCATGAACCTGTTCAACATCGGTGTCGACGGCCAGTACCGCCTCGCCGCGATGATGACGGCCGTGGTCGGCGCCAACATCGCCCTGCCGTCCTTCCTCCAGATCCCGCTGCTGCTCCTGGTCGGCGTGCTCACGGGCGCGTTCTGGGCCGGCATCGCGGGCGTCCTGAAGGTCACCCGGGGCGTCAGCGAGGTCGTCGCGACGATCATGCTGAACGCGATCGCCACCAGCGTCATCGGCTACCTCACCCTCGACAACATCTGGGGCGTGCAGGTCGGCAACAACAACACCACCGGCATCATGAAGGAGTCCGGCTGGGTGCCCGGCATCGATCTCGGCGCGGACGTCGGCGAGATCTACGGCCTGGTCTTCCTCGCCGTCGCCCTGGGCATCGCCTACTGGGTCGTCCTCAACCGCACCCGCTTCGGTTTCGACCTGCGGGCCACCGGCGAGTCCGAGACGGCCGCCGCGGCCTCCGGCGTCGACGCCAAGAAGATGGTGCTCACCGCCATGCTCATCTCCGGCGGCATCGCGGGCCTCTCCGGCCTGCCCCTGCTGCTCGGCGACGCCCACACCTACAGCCTGAGCTTCCCCACGGGCCTCGGCTTCACCGGCATCACCATCGCCCTGCTGGGTCGCAACAACCCGGTCGGCATCGCCTTCGCCGCGCTCCTGATCGCCTTCCTCGACAAGGCCTCTCCCGCCCTCGACTACGCGACCCCGGTGGCGTACGAGAAGGAGATCGCCACGATCATGCAGGGCCTCATCGTCTTCGCGGTCGTCATCTCGTACGAGGCCGTCCGCCAGTGGGGCCTGCGCCGTCAGCAAAAGCGCGTCGGCGCCGAGCTGGCCGCCGCCGCCCAGAACACCAAGAAGGAGGTGACGGTCTGATGAGCACCACGACCATCGCCAAGCCGAAGGCCAAGCAGCCCGGCAAGGGCGGCCGCCGACTCTCGCTCCCGGTCCTCCTGCTGATCATCGCGGGCGTCCTGGTGCTGACCTCGATCGTCCGTCTGATCACCGGCGCGGACGGCATCACCTCCACCGGCCAGATGTCCACGGCACTGCGCCTCGCCGTGCCCATCGGCCTCGCCGGTCTCGGCGGTCTGTGGGCCGAGCGCGCGGGCGTCGTCAACATCGGCCTCGAAGGCATGATGATCCTCGGCACCTGGTTCGGCGCCTGGGCCGGCTACCAGTGGGGCCCGTGGACCGGCGTCGTCTTCGGCATCATCGGCGGCGCGCTCGGCGCCGTCCTGCACGCCGTCGCGACCGTCACCTTCAACGTGAACCACATCGTCTCCGGTGTGGCCATCAACATCCTCGCCGTCGGCACGACCCGCTACCTGTCGAAGTTCACCTTCGAGGGCGCCCCGCAGGGCTCCTCCAAGCAGTCCCCGCCGATCGACTCGCTGGGCACCTTCGACATCCCCGGCCTGTCGGGCTGGCTGGACACGCTCAACGAGAAGCACTGGTTCCTGATCTCGGACATCGCCGGCCTGGTCGGCGGTCTGATCACCGACCTGTCGCCGCTCACCGTCATCGCCGTCGCCCTCGTCCCGGCCACCTGGTGGGTGCTGTGGCGCACGGCCTTCGGCCTGCGCCTGCGGTCCTGCGGCGAGAACCCGGTGGCCGCCGAGTCGCTCGGCGTCAACGTCTACAAGTACAAGTACATCGCCGTGATCATCAGCGGTGGCTTCGCCGGCCTCGGCGGCGCGTTCCTGTCCATCGTGGCCTCGAACGTCTACCTCGACGGCCAGACCGCGGGCCGCGGCTACATCGGCCTCGCGGCGATGATCTTCGGCAACTGGATGCCGGGCGGCCTCGCCCTCGGCGCGGGCCTGTTCGGCTACACCGACAGCCTCAACCTGCGCGGCGGCACCACCAACGTGCACGCGCTGATCCTGCTGCTCGCCATCGTGCTGGTGTTCGGCGCGGCCTACCTGGCGTGGAAGAAGAAGTACGTCCCCGCCGTCGTCACCGCGCTGATCTCCGCCCTGATGTTCGTCTGGTACGTCGGCACCGACGAGGTCCCGCGCCAGGTCGTGACGGCCGCGCCGTACGTCGTCACCCTGCTGGTGCTCTCGCTCTCCGCCCAGTCCCTCAGGATGCCCAAGGCGGACGGCATGCCCTACCGGAAGGGGCAGGGCAAGTGACCCCGCCCGCCGTCGAGGTCGACTGGGAGCGGCTGCGTACGGTGGCCCGGGACGCCATGTCCCGGGCGTACGCCCCGTACTCCGGCTACCCGGTCGGTGTGGCGGCTCTCGTGGACGACGGCCGCATCGTGTCCGGCTGCAACGTCGAGAACGCCTCCTACGGACTCGGCCTGTGCGCCGAGTGCGGACTGGTCTCGCAGCTCCAGAACACCGGCGGCGGCCGGCTCACCCACTTCACCTGTGTCGACGGCGAGGGCGCCGTCCTCGTCCCGTGCGGCCGCTGCCGCCAGCTGCTCCACGAGTTCGGCGGCCCCGAGCTGCTGCTGGAGACACCGGCCGGGATCCTGCCGCTCGCCGAGATGCTCCCGCAGGCCTTCGGCCCGGACCACCTCGCCAAGTGACTCCCGCGCGGCCCCTCCGACCAGTGCGGAGGGGCCGCGCACCGTTTCCGACGTCTTGTCGCACCACCGTGCACCGCGGTGCACCACCGGAAGGAAAGCCATGACGCAGTTGTCGATGGATGCCGTCTCCGTCATCCGTACCAAGCGGGACCGCGGTGAGCTCGGCGACGAGCAGATCGACTGGGTCATCGACGCCTACACCCGCGGTGAGGTCGCCGACTACCAGATGGCCGCCCTCAACATGGCCATCCTGCTCAATGGCATGAACCGCCGTGAGATCGCCCGCTGGACGGCCGCGATGATCGCCTCCGGCGAGCGCATGGACTTCTCCGCGCTGTCGCGCCCGACGGCCGACAAGCACTCCACCGGCGGTGTCGGCGACAAGATCACGCTTCCGCTGGCCCCGCTGGTGGCGGCCTGCGGCGCGGCGGTCCCGCAGCTCTCCGGCCGGGGCCTCGGCCACACCGGCGGCACCCTGGACAAGCTGGAGTCCATCCCGGGCTGGCGCGCGCTGCTCTCCAACGAGGAGATGCTGAACGTCCTGGACACCACCGGCGCGGTCATCTGCGCGGCGGGCGACGGCCTCGCCCCGGCCGACAAGAAGCTGTACGCGCTGCGGGACGTGACCGGCACCGTGGAGGCGATCCCGCTGATCGCCTCGTCGATCATGT
This sequence comes from Streptomyces asoensis, assembly GCF_016860545.1. NCBI lineage: Bacteria > Bacillati > Actinomycetota > Actinomycetes > Kitasatosporales > Streptomycetaceae > Streptomyces > Streptomyces asoensis. Next base: position 2,305,319 of record NZ_BNEB01000003.1, read on the forward strand.
CGAAGAAGATCGCGGAGGGCACCGGCTCCCTGGTCCTGGACGTCAAGGTCGGCACCGGCGCCTTCATGAAGACCATCGAGGACGCGCGTGAGCTCGCCTCGACGATGGTGGGCCTGGGCACCGACCACGGCGTGAGGACGGTCGCCCTGCTGACCGACATGTCCACCCCCCTCGGTCTCACCGCGGGCAACGCCCTCGAGGTCCGCGAGTCGGTCGAGGTGCTGGCCGGCGGCGGCCCGGCGGACGTGGTGGAGCTGACCCTCGCGCTCGCCCGCGAGATGCTCGACGCGGCCGGCGTGAAGGACGCGGACCCGGCGAAGGCGCTGGCCGACGGCTCGGCGATGGACGTCTGGCGCCGGATGATCGCGGCCCAGGGCGGCGACCCCGACGCCGCGCTCCCCACCGCGAAGGAGACGCACGTGGTGAAGGCGGGCGCCTCCGGTGTCCTGACCCGCCTGGACGCCTACGACGTCGGTATCGCCGCCTGGCGCCTCGGCGCGGGCCGTGCCCGCAAGGAGGACCCGGTGCAGGCGGGCGCGGGCGTCGAGCTGCACGCCAAGCCCGGCGACACCGTGCGCGAGGGCCAGCCCCTCATGACCCTCCACACCGACACCCCGGAGCGCTTCGACTACGCACTGCGCGCGGTCGAGGGCTCGTACGACATCGGCGCGGCGGACGCCGGGTTCACCGCGTCCCCGGTGGTGCTCGAACGCATCGCCTGAGCGGCAGGCCCGGGGTGCCCCCGGGCCCGCCCGCCCTGGGGGCGCGCCGATGAGTTGGCCGCCCCGCGGGGGTCTACCGATCGTGGAAGCGACGACACCGCCCGTGCTCACCCTGACCGGCCCCGTCACCCGACCCCGGGTGGCGGGGCTCGTCGACGACGTACGCGCGCTGATGGAGGCGGCCGGCGCACCGGTCGTCGTCTGTGACGTCGCCGCGATCGGCCCGCCGGGCCTGCTCGCCGTCGACCTGCTGGCGCGGCTCCAGCTGGCCGCCCGGCGGGCCGGGGGGCACATACGGCTGCGCGCCCCCGACCCGGCCCTACGCGCCCTGCTCGACCTCGTCGGACTCCGCTTCGAGGTGGAGGGGCAGGCCGAAGAGCGGGAACCACCGCTGGGTGTCGAGGTAGAAGTGGAACCCGGTGAGACGGCCCGCTGAGATCTCCAGGACCTGGATCGCCCACGGGGTGAACCCGCCCCGGTCCGGGTCCGGCTTGTACTGGGCGAAGCCCGGCAGACCGTTGACCTGGACGGGCAGCAGCCGCGAGCCCTCGCAGGCGGAGCCGAGCGTGGTCATGAAGCCCGTGATGTCCTCGTGCCCGGTCAGCCACAGGTCGAACGGCGGCATCGTCATCACGGCGTCCTCGTGGAGGAGGGCCGTCAGCGCCGCCATGTCGTAGCCCTCGAAGGCGGCCACGTAGCGTTCGAGCAGTTTCTGCTGCTCCTCGTCGAGCGGGTCGGACACCGCCGCGTCCGCGCCGGAGGCCTCCCGCTCCGAGAGCGTCGCCCGCGCCCGCTGGAGCGCGCTGTTGACCGAGGCGACCGAGGTGTCGAGCAGCTCGGCGACCTCGCTCGCCTTCCACGCCAGCACCTCCCGCAGGATCAGCACCGCCCGCTGCTTCGGCGGGAGCTGCTGCAACGCGGCCATGAACGCGAGACGCACCGACTCCTTGGCCACCGCCGCCTCGGCCGGGTCCTCCACCGTCGGCAGCACACGGGCGTCGGGCATGGGCTCCAGCCAGGTGTGGTCGGGGCGGGGCGAGAGGGCCGCGCGGGCGAGCGGGGTCGGTTCGGAGAGGTCCATCGGCCGGGCCCGCTTGTTGCCGGCCGTCAGCATGTCCAGGCAGACGTTGGTCGCGATGCGGTACAGCCAGGAACGCAGACTGGAGCGGCCCTCGAACTTCCCGTAGCTGCGCCAGGCGCGGACCAGGGTGTCCTGCACCGCGTCCTCGGCCTCGAAGGAGGAGCCGAGCATCCGGTAGCAGTAGCCGGTCAGCTCGGTCCGGTGCTTCTCCAGTGCGACGTCGATCCCGGTCGTCGTCGCCGTGCTGTTGCTCATCGTCAGCCCACCCCTGTGGCCGTTGCGTCACGCGCCTTCGCGCCCGGCACTTCGGAAGCTACCGCAGCCCACTGACAATGGCCCCCCGAGTCGGGGAACGCGCAGGTGGAAGCGGTTCGGCGACGGCGGTGGGCACGGGCCACGGGGTACGAGCGGGGTACGGGCGGGGAACGGGCGGGCCGTCAGGGGAGACCGCAGGGCAGCCTCCCCCGGGGGGCTCAGTGCGCCGGGACCAGCGCCTGGCGACGGGCCGCCCGTGATCCGGACACCGTGATCGTCACGACGCCCAGGACAGCCAGCACGCCCACGCCGACCGTGCCCGCCCAGCCGCCCGAGTGGAAGGCCAGCGCGCCGACCGTGGAACCGGTGCTGGAGCCGATGTAGTACGCGGACTGGTAGAGCGCGGACGCCTGCGCGCGGCCGGTCGTCGCCGTCCTGCTGACCGCGGAGGACGCCACCGCGTGCCCCGCGAAGAAGCCCGCCGTGATCAGGACCAGGCCCAGCAGGACCGGGACCAGCGAGTCCGCGAGGGACAGCAGCAGTCCGGCGGCTGTGGTGCCGCCCGCCAGGTACAGCGCTCCGCGCCGGCCGAGGCGGCCGACCAGCCGGCCCGCCGTCGACGCCGACACCGTGCCCACCAGGTACACCAGGAAGATCGAGCCGACGATGCCCTGCGGGAGGGAGAAGGGCGCCTCCGTCAGCCGGTAGCCGATCACCGTGTACACCCCGCCGAAGACGGTCATGAACAGCGCGCCGATCGCGTACAGGCGGCGCAGCAGCGGGTCGGCGAGGTGCCCGCGGACCGTGCCGATCAGCACCCGCGGCGCCAGGGAACCCGCCCGGAAGTGCCGGGGCGCCGGAAGCAGCAGCCGGAAGGCGATCGCGCAGGCCACCGCGAGGGCCCCGATCACCCCGACGGCCACCCGCCAGCCCCACTCCTGGGCGACCCAGCCGGTGATGACCCGGCCGCTCATCCCGCCGACGCTGTTGCCCGCCACGAACAGGCCGATCGCCGTGACGAGCGCCTTCGGCCTGACCTCCTCGGCCAGGTAGGCGGTCGCCGACGCCGGAAGGCCGGCCAGCGCCGCGCCCTGCACCGCCCGCAGCGCGATCAGCGCGCCCAGGGAGGGCGCGAAGGGGACCAGCACGCCGACGCCGACCGCGACACCGAGCGAGGCCGTCATCACCGTACGGCGGCCGTAACGCTCCGACAGGGCGCTCATCGGGAGCACGAACAGCGCCAGTCCACCGGTCGCCGCCGCCACCGTCCAGCTCGCCCGTCCCGCCGCGACCCCGAAGTCGTCCGAGATCAGGGGCAGCAGCGCCTGCGTGGAGTACAGCAGGGCAAAGGTCGCCACGCCGGCGAGGAAGAGCGCGAAGCTCATCCGGCGGTAGCCGGGGCCACCGGGGGCGAGGCGGGAGTCGGAGGACGGGGCAGCGGGGGACGCGGCGCCCACGAGCGTGGACGCCCCGGTACTGGCGGGAGACATGCCTCGAAGTTACGTACGCCCGCGCTCATCCGTCCAATGCACGGAATCGTCATAATCGTTCCCATGGTGCATCAGCAGAGGTCACGAAGTCGCCTGTCACCGTCCGGTGACACAGAAGACATGACGGACCCGGCGGTGATGTCGCGCGTGCTGGCTCCCCGGCTCGCGTACTTCGCCGGGGTCGCCCGTACCGAGCACGTCACGCGGGCCGCGCAGGAGATGCAGGTGCCGCAGTCGACGCTGTCGCGGGCCATGGTCCGTCTCGAACAGGACCTGGGGGTGGACTTGTTCGCCCGCCACGGCCGCACGGTCTCGCTCACCCCCGCCGGGCGCACCTTCCTCGTCTCCGTCGAGCGTGCCCTCGGGGAGATCGGACGGGCCGCGGAGGAGGTCCGCGCGGACGCCGACCCGGCCACCGGCAAGGTCGCGTTCGGGTTCCTGCACACCATGGGCGCCGAGACCGTCCCCGGACTGATCCACGCGTTCCGCGCCGATCACCCGCGGGTCCGCTTCAGCCTGGTCCAGAACTACGGCGAGGCGATGCTCGAACGGCTGCGGGCGGGGGAGCTGGACCTCTGCCTGACCTCCCCGGTGCCCGACGCGCCGGACCTCGTGGGCCGCCGTCTCGACGAACAGCGACTGCGGCTGGTGGTCCCGGCGGACCACCGTCTCGCGGCGCGCCGGCGGGTCCGCCTCGCCGAGGCCGCCGAGGAGACCTTCGTGACCCTGGAACCCGGCTACGGCCTGCGCCGCATCACCGACGACCTGTGCCAGGAGGCCGGGTTCCGCCCGCGGATCGCCTTCGAGGGCGAGGAGGCGGAGACCTTGCGCGGGCTGGTGGCGGCGGGTCTCGGCGTGGCCCTGCTGCCGCCGCCCGCCGTGGCCCGCCCGGGCGTGGCGGAGCTGACGGTCACGGCCCCCCGCGCGGTCCGCGAGATCGGCGTGGCCTGGCTGGACGGCCATCCGGACACCCCGCCGGTCGCGGCCTTCAAGAAGTTCCTGCTGTCGAGGAGGGGCGCCCTGCTGCCGCACTGAACCCCCGTGCCGGGAACGGAGGTTCAGGGCCGGGCCCAAAGGTCAGGGCCGGCCCAGGAGGGTCAGGGCCGGGCCCGGCGCCGTAACGACGTGCCGAAGCCTGCGGCCAGCGGCATGCGCAGGCCGAGCGGCGGCGGGGCGGCCAGGGCGTCCTCCAGGGGGCGCGAGATCGCCCGTCCGTACAGCGCGCCCATGACGAAGTCCTCGGCCAGCGCGAGGACTTCGCTACGGTACTGGTGCAGCCCGTGACCGTCGGAGTGCACCTCGAACCGGCACACGTCCCGGTTCGCCTTCTTGGCGCGCGACGCGAGCCGGAACGACAGCTCGGGGTCGCACCGCTCGTCCTTCGTGCCGTGCACGATCAGCACCCGCCGCCCCGCCAGCTGCTTCACCGGTTCGGGTGCGGCGGCCATGTCCTCCTCGGGGAGCCAGGGAGCGATCGCCAGCACGGAGTTGACGGCCTCGTGACCGGCCGCCCGCAGCGCGGCCCGCGCGCCCATGTCGACGCCGGCCAGGCACACGGGAACGTCCCCGTACCGCCGTACGGCCTCGTCGGCCGCCCAGACCGCGTCGGCCGCGAGGTGCGCCTCGCTGCCGTTCCAGCCCCGGTAGCGGTAGCGCACGGTGTGGAGGGCGAGTCCCTCCTCGCGTCCCGCCCGGGCGAGCCTGCGCCCCAGACCCCGCACGGAGCCGTCCGTCCACACGGCGGAAGGTCTGCGGCTGGAGACCTCCTCGCCGCCAGGGAGCAGCAGCACGACCCCGCTCACCGCCGTCGGCGCCGGGCCGGGCGCCCTCCCCAGCCGGACCGTGCGGGCCGGCGTCACATCCTGTGCCATGACAGAACAGTGTCAGAAGGGTCGATGTACTCCACCCGTCCGTGCGGTCACCGTTACATATCGGCTGAGTTGTACAGCGCGCCGTCTACGCGCGTAGGAGTTAGAGTGCGGAAATGACGAGCCAGAGCACCCACGCGGGCATCACCCCGAGCTCGGACCAGATCCGGCGGGCACCCAAGGTTCTGCTGCACGACCATCTCGACGGCGGGCTGCGCCCCGGCACGATCGTCGACCTCGCCCGGCGCGCGGGATACGACCGGCTCCCCGAGACCGACCCGGACAAGCTCGGCCTCTGGTTCCGGGAGGCCGCCGACTCCGGTTCGCTGGAAAGGTACTTGGAGACCTTCTCGCACACCGTCGGCGTGATGCAGACCCGCGACGCGCTCGTCCGGGTGGCCCGCGAGTGCGCCGAGGACCTCGCCGAGGACGGTGTCGTCTACGCCGAGGTGCGCTACGCGCCCGAGCAGCACCTCGAAGGAGGGCTGAACCTCGAAGAGGTCGTCGAGGCCGTCAACGAGGGCTTCCGGGAAGGCGAACGGGCCGCCCGGGACAACGGTCACCGCATCCGTGTCGGCGCGCTGCTGACCGCCATGCGGCACGCGGCCCGCGCCCTGGAGATCGCCGAACTCGCCAACCGCCACCGGGATCTCGGGGTCGTGGGCTTCGACATCGCGGGCGCCGAGGCCGGCTTCCCGCCCACCCGGCACCTGGACGCCTTCGAGTACCTCAAGCGCGAGAACAACCACTTCACCATCCACGCCGGCGAGGCGTTCGGGCTGCCGTCCATCTGGCAGGCGCTCCAGTGGTGCGGCGCCGACCGGCTCGGCCACGGCGTGCGCATCATCGACGACATCGAGGTCGCCGCCGACGGGAACGTGAAGCTCGGCCGGCTCGCCTCCTACGTCCGGGACAAGCGCGTCCCGCTGGAGCTGTGCCCCAGCTCCAACCTCCAGACGGGGGCGGCCGCCTCCTACGCGGAGCACCCCATCGGGCTGCTGCGCCGGCTCCACTTCCGGGCGACCGTCAACACGGACAACCGTCTGATGTCCGGCACCAGCATGAGCCGGGAATTCGAGCACCTTGTCGACGCATTCGGTTATACGCTCGACGATCTCCAGTGGTTCTCTGTCAATGCTATGAAGTCAGCATTCATTCCTTTCGATGAACGACTCGCCATGATCAATGACGTGATCAAGCCCGGATATTCCGAGCTGAAGTCCGAATGGCTGTTCCAGTAGACGGCTTCGACCAGCGGATCCGTGGCGAAGGGCGACTGAGAGCCGGGTTTCTTCGCGCCGGGGATGCGGACGGGTGTTCACCATCCGTCCGCATTTCAATGTTTGCCGCGGGCCCCTCTCCGTGTTTACGGTCGAGAACCGCTCTGTTCCCCGTATCCCATTCGAGGACGCATTCATCATGAAGCAGTCTGCTGCCAAGACCCTCGGTGTCGCCGCTCTCGGTGCCGCCTTCGCCGCCGTCGGCGCGGGTGCCGCGAACGCCGCCCCCGCCGTCCCGGACACCGCCCAGGCCCTGGACGGCATCACGAAGACGCTGCCCGCGGAGAACGTGGCCAAGGCGCTCCCCGGTGCCGGTGAGGCGCTGTCGCAGGCCCAGCCGGCGCTCGGCGCGGGTCTGACCGCCGTCCAGCCGGTCGCCGGGAAGCTGCTCGCCGGGGGGCCGACCGCCCCCGTGGCCGGTCTGCTCGGCGGTCTGCCGCTGAAGGGCCTGCCCACGCACGGTCTGCCGGTGAACGGCCTCCCCCTGGGCTGAACGACGCCTGACACGCCCACGCGCCGTCGGGGCGCACCCGGTGCTTCCGGGTGCGCCCCGACGGCGTCGGCGGGGACGGGCGTCACCAGGCGGTGCGCGCCGCCTTGTCCTCGGAGGGGAGCAGGACCCACAGCGCTATGTAGAGCAGGAACTGCGGGCCGGGCAGCAGACAGGAGAGCAGGAAGATCACGCGCATCGTGGTGGCGGAGGTGCCGAAGCGCCGGGCCAGCGCGGCGCACACTCCGCCGATCATGCGGCCATGGGTGGGGCGGGCGAGGCTGGACATCTGCGGCTCCTTCGTGAGCGTCTGTCGGAGGGGGCCCCTTGCGGCTCCTCCATCCGACTTCGACGCTACGGCGCCCGGGGCGACGCGGCGTCGCTCTACGGTGCGACCCCGACCCTGGTAATCCTCGGGGTCGGACCCTGAGCGGCTTCCTCCTGGCGGACCGCCGACGGCTCCCGGTGCTCTGCCCTGCGGCGCAGCCAGGCCCGCACCGGCGGCACCACGGCGACATGCGCGAGCGCCACGCCGACCGTGTTCAGCAGCAGCGAGTCGACGTCCACGACCTGACCGGGCACCCCGGTCTGGAGCAGCTCTATGCCCAGCGACAGCAGGGCGCCCGCCGTGACCGTACGGACCAGGGAGGCGAGCCGCGACACCCGGAGCCTGCCGTGCACCAGCGGCAGCAGGAAACCCAGCGGGGCCAGCAGCCCCATCCCCTCGCCGATCCGCCGGGTCGCCTCGGGCCAGCCCAGTCTCAGGTCGGCCCGGATCCCGTCGAACAGATGGAGGTTGGCCGGCACCACCCAGGGGACGTTCAGCGGGCGCAGCGCGACCCAGGCGACGAACACGAGGTGGGCGGCCAGGAGGAGAATCCCGGTCGCGCGGATGCGGATCGCGGCGCTGCCGCCGATGGAGCCTTGACGCTGCACGCCCCCCAAGACGCGCCCCCCGGCACGATCGGTTCCGGACCGCCGCGCGGAGCCCGCCGGGACCGGCCGGCCGCGGGGTCCGCCGGCGCCCCGCGGCCCGCGGTGACCTGCGGCGACCGCGGGCGCCCGGCGCCGCGTGAGGCGTCCGCCACACGGGCGGGACGGCCCCGGCGGCTCAGCCGCTGCCGGTGACCACCGAGGACGGGGGCTGTGTGCTACCGGGACGGGAACGGACCTCGTCGGTGCACTGGTAGCGGTGCGGCGGCGCGGTGCCCGGGCCGCCCAGGATCACCGAGCCGTCGCCCTCCGCCGCCGCCGAGTCGGAGAACGTGCAGACGAGCTGGGCGAGCGCGTACGAGGTCAGGTTCTCCGGCGAGGTGCTCAGCCGCAGCGCGTCGTCCGGGTCCCTGACGCCCGGGCCGCTCACCGTCATGCCGCCGCGCACGTCCGTCGTGTAGCCGGCCTCCTTCTCGGCCGCCGACGGGGACTCGGCGAGCTGGTCGAGGAGGCCCTGGGCCACCAGCACCCGCCGCTCGAAGTCCGCCGCGCCGTTCGGCACCCGCACCGACCGGTCGACGGCCACCAGCGAGGAACCGCACAGCAGGAACACCTGCACCGGCACACCGGCCCGGGTCGCCTGGGTCGTGACGTCCGGATCGGCGAGCGAGCAGCGCACCCGGGAGGGCGCGGGCCCGAAGTCGGTGGGCACCTCGGTCGCCCGGATCCCGCAGCCGGCGAGCAGACCGGCCAGCACGGGAACCGCGAGCAGCCGCCGTACGGCCGCACGGCCCATGGTCACGACACTTCCCCCTTGTCCTTCCCGGACTGCACCGACTGCACGGGCTGCGCGGACGGACCGGGCTGCGCGGGCCGGCCGGAGGGCACGGAGCGCACCGTCCCGTCGGCCTCCTCGCCGTCCTGGTCCGGCTCCTCCAGCACGCCCCTGGGCAGCCGCAGCGTGAACACCGCACCGCCCTCGGGGGAGTTGGCGGCGGTGATCTCGCCGCCGTGGATGTGGGCGTTCTCCAGCGCGATGGACAGGCCGAGCCCGCTGCCCTCGGAACGCGGCCGGGAGGCACTCGCCTTGTAGAACCGGTCGAAGACGTGCGGCAGTACCTCCTCGGGGATACCGGGCCCGTGGTCGCGCACGGAGATGACGACCGCGTCGTCCGCCGCCGACACCGACACCCGCACCGGCGAACCGCCGTGCTTGAGCGCGTTGCCGATGAGGTTGGCGAGGATCACGTCCAGGCGGCGCGGGTCGAGCAGGGCGTGGATGCCGCGCTCGGCGTCCAGGTCGACCGCGTCCAGCCAGGCGCGCGCGTCGATGCAGTGGGTGATCTGGTCGGCGACGTCGACGTCGTCCAGGACCAGCCGTGCGGTGCCCGCGTCGAAGCGGGTGACCTCCATCAGGTTCTCGACCAGGTTGTTCAGCCGCCGCGTCTCACTGACCACCAGCCGCACCGCGGGCTCGATCATCGGGTCGATACTGCCCGACTCGGCGTCCAGCTCCTCCTCCAGCACCTCCGTGACGGCGGTGATGGCGGTCAGCGGCGTACGCAGCTCGTGCGACATGTCGGCGACGAAACGGCGCGAGGCGTCGTCCCGCGCGGCCATGTCGGCGACCCGCTTCTCCAGGGACTCGGCCGCCCGGTTGAAGGTCCGTGACAGATCGGCGAGTTCGTCCGTCCCCGACACCTGCAACCGGGTGTCGAAGCGGCCCTCGCCGAGTTCCCGCGCCGCCACGCCCAGCCGGTGCACCGGCTTCAGCACGGTCGTCCCGGCGGCCTGCGCGAGCAGCGCGGCGCCGATCAGCGCGAGGCCGGTGGCGATCCCCAGCGACCAGGCGAGCGAGTTGAGGTCCTTGGCCTCCGGCTCCAGCGACTTGCGCATGTACCCGGTCGGCCCGCCCCCGATCACCTTCGTCCCGGCGACCAGGTACGGCGTCCCGTGGGTCACCACCCGCTGCCAGTACAGGTGGTAGGGCGACTTGTTGCCGTCCGTGACGTCCTGCTGCCGGTTCACCGCCGTGCGCAGCGACTCGGGCACGTCCTCCAGCGCGAAGCCGTTCAGGCCGCCCGAATTGCCGAAGACGGTCTTGCCGTCCGCGTCCTCGCCGACCAGCAGCACGCTGAAGCGCTGGCTGCTGTTGGCCATCTGCCCCGCGGTGTGCTGGAGCTCGTCCTGGGAGGGGTGCTCGGGCAGGGAACCGGCCCGGTTCTGCATCTCCTGCTCGAAGTCCCGCAGCACCGCGCCCTGGGTACGCGTCAGCACCGCCTCGCGGTTGAGCCAGTAGGCGATGCCGGACGCGGAGACGGCGGCGGTCAGCGCCACCGCCCCGAACACGACGACGAGCCGCAGCCGCAGGCTGGTCAGACGCAGCCGCGACAGTCTTCCTCTGCGCGCGGCGGACCAGCCGCGGAGCCCCCCTTGCGGCTGTGTCACTGAGGGGCGTCCAGGCGGTAGCCGACGCCGCGCACGGTTCGGATGAGGACCGGGGAGGACGGCACGTCCTCCACCTTGGCCCGCAGCCGCTGGACACAGGCGTCCACCAGCCGTGAGTCACCGAGGTAGTCGTGCTCCCACACCAGCCGCAGCAGCTGCTGCCGGGACAGGGCCTGACCCGGTCGCCGGCTCAGTTCGAGCAGCAGCCGCAGTTCGGTCGGCGTGAGCTGGAGGTCCTCGCCGTTCTTGGTGACCGTCATGGCCGCGCGGTCGATGACGAGGCTGCCGAAGGTCGCCGCGTCGCTCGACTCGCGTTCGCCGCGCCGCAGCACGGCCCGGATCCGGGCGTCCAGCACCCGGCCCTGGATGGGTTTGACGACGTAGTCGTCGGCGCCGGACTCCAGCCCGACGACCACGTCGATGTCGTCGCTGCGCGCGGTGAGCAGGATGATCGGCAGTTGGTCGGTGCGCCGGATGCGCCGGCACACCTCGAAACCGTCGATGCCTGGCAGCATCACGTCCAGCACGATGAGATCCGGCCGCTGCTCGCGCAGCAGCTTCAGACCGTCCTCACCGCTGGCAGCGGTGGCCACCCGGTGTCCCTGGCGGGTCAGAGAGAGCTCCAGGGCCGTACGGATGGCGTCGTCGTCCTCGATCAGCAACAGGGAAGGCACGGGCTCATTCTGGCCCATGAGGGGCCTGTCGTTCGACCTGCGGGCAGGGGACGAGGCCCCGGAGGGGGTTCGCCCGGCCGGCCAGGGCCGTCCACGGACGGCCGGAAAGGGCCTCGAACGCCCGTACCGGGACCGCACTTCCGTCCCCCCGGCAGGCCGCGGACCTGCGGTTCCGGCCCGTCCGGACACGACGGGGCGCATCGACCGGGACCCCTGGCGGACCGGCGCACGGGCCGCCGGCGGACCCCGCGCGGACCCCGCGCGGACCCCGCGCGGGCCCGGTCACCGGAACAGCGCGCGCGTCGCGGGGACCCGGCACGGGCCCGTCTCCGGTCGCCCCGGGGGGTGTCGGCGCGCGCTGCGCCGACCGTGCGGGCGGGTCGTACCGCCGTCGGTTGTGAACGGGCTGTGGAGCCACCGTGACGGACCCCTGTGACAGCTCTGTGACAGTCGGCGGACACGGCGATGAAGTGACAGCGGCAGTCTTTTCGTCACGGGCAAGGCGGCGCCGAACGACAGCGAAGCCGGACCGGAGCGGGACCGAACACCGGAAGTCCACGACGGGGGGCGCGAGATGAACACGCTGCACGGTATGAGCACCAACGCAGTCGCGGTCGTCACGCGTCTGCACGACGTACACCGGGGTTCAGAGAAGTCCGGTGCTGCGACCGGGCGGGGGTGCGGTCGTGGCACCGGGCGTCAGCACACCACCTTCATGACGGTGGTCGACGCGGGGGAACAGGCGGCTCACGGGGGAGCCGCGTACGGGGAGGCTCCGGGGGAGCGCCGCTCCCTGACGGAGGCGGAGTTCACCGCCTACGTCCAGGAGCGCCGCGCCTCCCTGTACGCAACCGCCTACCACCTCACCGGGGACCGCTTCGAGGCGGAGGACCTGCTCCAGAGCGCGCTGTTCTCGACCTACCGGGCGTGGGAGCGGATCAGCGACAAGGCCGCGGTCGGCGGATATCTCCGCCGGACGATGACCAACCTGCACATCAGCGCGTGGCGCCGCCGCAAGCTGAACGAGTACCCGACCGAGGAACTGCCGGAGACGCCCGGCGACACGGACGCGATGCGCGGCACGGAACTGCGCGCGGTCCTGTGGCAGGCGCTCGCCCGGCTTCCCGAACTCCAGCGGACGATGCTGGTCCTGCGCTACTACGAGGGCCGCACCGACCCGGAGATCGCGGAGATCCTCGACATCAGTGTCGGCACGGTGAAGTCCAGCATCTGGCGGTCGCTCCGCCGGCTGCGCGAGGACGAGGTCCTCAGCTTCGGCCGTGACGAGGAGGACGCCTTCGGGGAGCTTGTCGCCTGAGGGTGAACGGGGGAAGGACCCGGCTCCGCTCAGGGGAGCCGGTGAACGGGGGAAAGCACGGGGGAAGCGGTACCGGGGGGCTCCGACGGGGGACGTCAGGGGAGCGGTACCGCGTCAGCACGGGGGAAGCACCACCCCGGGGGGACACGGGGGAGCACCGGGTGAGCGGGGCTGGAGGGCCGGGGGGTCCATCCGGTCCCGCTCTCCTCTTTCTCCGTTTCCCCGCCCACCAAGCCTCAGTGGACGGGTGCGGTGTTCTTCGCCGCCGGGTGACGGCCCGCCGCCGCGGCCGCGAGGCGGCCCATCGCCTCGTCACGGTCGCAGGCGTACGCGCCGAGCGCCGACTGACGGGCGACGATGGAGCGTTCGGAGCGCATCAGGCGCCAGCCGCGGCGCAGCAGGAAGGGCACCGACTTGCGGCCCTCCTTCAGGTCGCGCAGGAAGCGGCGGCGGAAGGTCTTCACCGGACCGCGGCTCAGGCACAGGGCGTCGGCCAGGACGCCCGACTCCCGGCAGCGCTCCACGATCTCGGCGGCGAAGATGCCCTCCGCGATGAACAGCGGGGTCCGTCCGATGTCGACCGCGTCCTCGCCGGTGCGGGCGCTGCGCGAGATGTCGTACACGGGGACCTTCGTCCGGCCCGTGCCGCACAGTTCCACGATCGAGGCGACGGCCGCGTCCGCGTCCCAGGAGGCGGGGTCGTCCCAGTCGATGTCGGAGCTCCCGGCGACCAGCGGCAGCGACGGGTCGTCGCCCTGCTTGTAGAAGTCGTCGAGCCGCAGGACCGGAAGGCCGGAGCGGGCCGCGAGCAGGGACTTGCCGGAGCCGGAAGGGCCGCAGAGCAGCACGACTCGCGTGGGTATGGGCGGAGGGGTCACGGGACACCAGTGTGCGGCATGCCCCGGGCCGTCAACGACCCCGCGGGTCGGCTTTGATGCGCGCGTCACACCTCAACTACCCTTCGTGTCGACCCGATCACCTTGTGCAGCAGAAGGCGGCAACGCGATGGCCCGACACGCTTCCCCCCAGTCCTCCACCGGCCGGCGCGCCCTCGCCGCCCTCGCGACCGCGGGAGTGGCGCTGGGCGCAGGGGCCGGGACGGCCGCCGCCGCCACCGGCGAGCCGGCCCTCGACGTGGTGCACACGCGGCCCACCTCGGTCGGCCGGCTCGACCCGCAGGCGGGGGTGCAGGGGGCGCTCGGCTCCCTGTCGTACGTCACCGGCGCCGTCGCCGGTCTCAAGCCCAACCCCCTCGCGGGTACCGGTGTCGACCCGCTGGACAACGGCGTCGGCACCCAGCTCGCCGACTTCAAGCCGCTGACCTCGCAGATGCTCACCGGCCCGGTGGCGCAGGCGCAGTCGATCGGCTCGATCCCGGTGCTGGGCGAGGTGACGAAGCTGCTGGGCGCCTGAGCGGCCCGCACGGACGGAAGCCGCGCCGCCCCCGGACGAAAGGAGCGGCGCGGCTTCCGTGTCCGCGGGGTGTTCCTAGGGGGTGTCTGACAAATGCCCGCGGCGTCGCGGCGTCTGGCACGCACGCTCGCCGCGTTGCCGAAACACCCACGTGGCTCCGCCACGAGGGCGCTCCGGCGCCTTGCGATCGCACGCACCAGACGCCGCTCCTTCACCCGCGCTCATTTGCCAGACACCCCCTAGTAGGACGAGCCCGAGGCGCCCAGGGAACCCGTGGGGTGCCAGACCGTCTTGGTCTCCAGGAAGGCCGTCATGCGGTCGGTGCCCGGCGTCGCCGACCAGTCGTCCACAGGCTGTGGACGAAGGACGCGCTTCAGGTTGTCGGCCGCGGCGATCTCCAGCTCCTTCGCCAGCGCCTCGTCGGCGCCCGCGAGGTCGATCGCATTGACGTCCTGGTGGGCGGCGAGGGGCGCCGCGATCTCCGCCGTACGGCCGGAGAGGACGTTGACGACACCGGCGGGCAGGTCGGAGGTGGCCAGTACCTCGCCGAGCGACAGCGCCGGCAGGGGGGAGCGCTCGCTGGCGATCACGATCGCCGTGTTGCCGGTCGCGATCACCGGGGCGAGCACCGACACCAGGCCCAGGAAGGACGACTCCTGCGGGGCCAGCACCGTGACCACGCCCGTCGGTTCGGGCGAGGAGAGGTTGAAGTACGGGCCCGCGACCGGGTTTCCGCCGCCCACGACCTGGGCGATCTTGTCGGTCCAGCCCGCGTACCAGACCCAGCGGTCGATCGTCGCCTCGACCTGCTCGGCGGCCTTCGACTTCGACAGGCCCTCGGCGCCGGCGACCTCGTGGACGAACTGGCTCCTGCGGCCCTCCAGCATCTCGGCGACGCGGTAGAGGATCTGGCCACGGTTGTACGCCGTCGCCCCTGACCAGCCGCCGAACGCCTTGCGCGCGGCGACGACCGCGTCACGGGCGTCCTTGCGGGAGGACTGCGGGGCGTTGGCCAGCCACTTGCCCTTTGCGTCGGTCACCTCGTACACCCGGCCGCTCTCGGAACGCGGGAACTTCCCGCCGACGTACAGCTTGTAGGTCTTGAAGACGGACAGGCGATCAGACATCGAGGTATGCCTCCAGGCCGTGACGACCGCCCTCGCGGCCGAAGCCCGACTCCTTGTATCCGCCGAACGGCGAGGTCGGGTCGAACTTGTTGAACGTGTTGGACCAGACGACACCGGCCCGCAGCTTGCCCGCCACGGCCAGGATCCTGGACCCCTTCTCGGTCCAGATGCCCGCCGACAGCCCGTACTGGGTGTTGTTCGCCTTGGCGACCGCCTCGTCGGGCGTGCGGAAGGTCAGCACCGACAGCACCGGGCCGAAGATCTCGTCGCGCGCGATGGTGTGCGCCTGGGTGACGTCGGTGAACAGCGTCGGGGCGAACCAGTAACCGGAGGAGGGCAGTTCGCACTCCGGGGACCAGGCCTCGGCGCCCTCGGCCGTGCCCTTCTCGACGAGCGAGGTGATCCGCGCGAGCTGCTCGGCGGAGTTGATCGCGCCGATGTCGGTGTTCTTGTCGAGCGGGTCGCCGAGGCGCAGCGTGGACAGCCGGCGCTTGAGGGAGTCCAGCAGCTCGTCATGGATCGACTCCTGGACCAGCAGCCGGGAGCCCGCGCAGCACACCTGGCCCTGGTTGAAGAAGATCCCGGTGACGATCCCCTCCACCGCCTGGTCGATCGGGGCGTCGTCGAAGACGATGTTGGCGCCCTTGCCGCCCAGCTCCAGGGTGAGCTTCTTGCGGGTGCCGGCGACGGTCCGCGCGATCTCCTTGCCGACCGCCGTGGAGCCGGTGAAGGCGACCTTGTTCACGTCCGGGTGCGCGACGAGCGCGGCGCCCGCGTCGCCGTAGCCCGGCAGGATGTTGACGACGCCCTTGGGCAGCCCGGCCTGACGGCAGACGTCCGCGAAGAACAGCGCGGACAGCGGGGTCGTCTCGGCGGGCTTGAGGACCACGGTGTTGCCCGTCGCCAGCGCCGGGGCGATCTTCCACGCCAGCATCAGGAGCGGGAAGTTCCAGGGGATGACCTGGCCGGCCACGCCCAGCGGGCGCGGGTTCGCGCCGTAGCCGGCGTGGTCGAGCTTGTCGGCCCAGCCCGCGTAGTAGAAGAAGTGCGCCGCGACCAGCGGGAGGTCGGCGTCGCGGGTCTCCTTGATGGGCTTGCCGTTGTCCAGCGTCTCCAGGACGGCCAGCTCGCGGCTGCGCTCCTGGATGATCCGGGCGATGCGGAAGAGGTACTTGGCGCGCTCGGCGCCCGGCAGCGCGGACCACTTCTCGAAGGCCTTGCGGGCGGCCGCCACGGCGCGGTCGACGTCCGCCTCGCCCGCCCGGGCGACCTCGGAGAGGACCTCCTCGGTGGACGGCGAGACGGTCTTGAAGACCTTGCCGTCGGCTGCCTCGACGAACTCGCCGTCGATGAACAGGCCGTAGGAGGGGGCGATGTCGACGACCGAGCGGGACTCGGGAGCCGGCGCGTATGCGAACTGGGAAGCCATGGTGATCAGTCCACCGTCACGTAGTCGGGGCCGGAGTAGCGGCCGGTGGCCAGCTTCTGGCGCTGCATCAGCAGGTCGTTCAGGAGCGAGGAGGCGCCGAAGCGGAACCAGTGGTTGTCCAGCCAGTCCTCGCCCGCGGTCTCGTTCACCAGGACGAGGAACTTGATCGCGTCCTTGGTGGTGCGGATGCCGCCGGCGGGCTTGACGCCGATCTGGACGCCGGTGCGGTCGCGGAAGTCGCGCACGGCCTCCAGCATCAGCAGGGTGTTCGCCGGGGTGGCGTTCACGGCGACCTTGCCGGTCGAGGTCTTGATGAAGTCGGCGCCCGCGAGCATGCCGAGCCAGCTGGCGCGGCGGATGTTGTCGTACGTCGACAGCTCGCCCGTCTCGAAGATGACCTTCAGCCGGGCGGACGTCCCGCACACCTCGCGGACGGCGGTGATCTCGTCGTACACCTTCAGGTACCGGCCCGCGAGGAACGCCCCGCGGTCGATGACCATGTCGATCTCGTCCGCGCCCGCGGCGACCGCGTCGCGGACGTCGGCGAGCTTCACGTCGAGGGCGGCGCGGCCGGCCGGGAAGGCGGTCGCGACCGAGGCGACCTTGACGCCCGAGCCCGCGACGGCGGCCTTGGCGGTGGCGACCATGTCCGGGTACACGCAGACCGCGGCGGTCGACGGGGTCGTACGGTCGGTCGGGTCGGGGTGGACCGCCTTCACGCCGAGCGCCCGGACCTTGCCCGGGGTGTCCGCGCCTTCCAGCGTCGTCAGGTCGACCATCGAGATGGCGAGGTCGATGGCGTACGCCTTCGCGGTGGTCTTGACGGAGCGCGTGCCGAGAGCGGCGGCGCGCGCCTCCAGGCCGACCGGGTCGACGCCGGGCAGCCCGTGCAGGAAGCTGCGCAGCGAGCTGTCGGACGCGGTCACGTCCATGAGCGCGTGAGCGCCGGGGGTACCTCCCGAGCGCTCCGCGGTGGGGGCAGGTGCATTGGTGGGCATGGTCACCAGACGAGCATATCTACGCGCGTAGCAGGTGTACACCCCGGCGGATGTATCCGTGCGGTCCGGGTACGGCGGGGCTGCGGATGAGCGGGCCGGGGGGCGTCGTGCAGAATCGTGGCCATGACGACCCCGGAAGACCAGTCACCCGCGCCGCAGCCGCCGGCACCCGAGATCAAGGACCGCATCTACCGGTCGCCCGCGGGGATGGCCGGTGGCGTGCTGCTCCTGGGCCTGGTGGGCTGGCTCGGCATCGACGCGATCGTCGCGGGCGAGGGGCGCACGCCGTGGCTCGCGCTCGCCGCGCTGATCCTGCTCGTGCCGCTGATCGTCGCCTTCACGCTGCGGCCCGCCGTGTTCTCCGGTCACGACCGGCTGCGGGTGCGCAACCCGTTCCGGGTGGTCGTGCTGCCGTGGGGCCAGGTGACCTCGCTGCGGTCCGGTTACTCCAACGAGGTGGTCGCCGCCTCGGGCACCAAGTTCCAGCTGTGGTCCGTCCCCGTCTCGCTGCGGGCGCGCAAGCGGGCGAACCAGCGGGAGGCCAAGGCGGCGGCCGCGGAGCGGGCCGGCCGGCGCGACGGCGGCACCGGCGGCCGGGACGGGGGCCTCGGCGGGTTCGGCGGCGGCCGCGGCGGCCTGTCGCGGGGCGCGGGCGCCGCGGTGGACGGACCGGCGCGCGCCGAGACCGACCGCGTCATGGACGAGCTGCGGGAACGCTGGGAGGCACGCCAGAAGGAGGAGAGCGCCCAGGGCGAGGTGACCGTCCGGTGGGCCTGGGAGATCATGGGCCCGGCGGCCGCGGGCGCCGTGGTCCTGGCGATCCTGCTGGCGGTGGGGTAGCGCGGGAGGGCGGGGCGTGGCGGCGTGCGACGCCGCCGGGCGGCACGTCGCGCGGCGTGCCCCGGCGGGGCGTCGGTCCGGGGACCGGGGCGGGTGCGGACAGGGGATCGCGCGGGGCGGAGTGCTCGTGATCGGGCCGGTGCCGTGGAGCGCACGGCCTTCCGTCGTCCTCGGCAGGTGCCCCGGCCGAGACGTACGCCGCGCGGGCGGAGAACTGGTGGCCGGCCGGCCGGGGGAGAGATGACAACGGGTTCTGCCGAGGTTCTGCGGCTGCCGGGCGAGGCGATACCCGAGGGGTGCCGGTCCTGGGAGGCCGAACGGGCGGGGCGCTGGACGCGTGCGCTGCCGCCGCGCTGGGTGCCCGTGCGGGCGCGGACGTCGGTCTTCGTGGCGCTGCCGTTGGCGGCCGTGGCCGCTGCCGGGCTGCTGCACCGGGCGGACGGGCTGCCCGCCTGGGCTGCCGCGCTGACCGCCCTGCCCCTGGTGTGGCTGGTGCTGCGGCCCGAAGCGGCTCTCGTCCTCGCGCCCTTCGCCGCCCTCGCCGTCGCGACGTCGGGGGACTTCGCGCGGCCCGTGCGGCTGGGCCTCACGGCCGCGCTCGTGGGCGTCTGGGCGGCCGTGGGCCTGCGACTGGCCGCGCGGCAGCGGCAGCGGGCGCTGGCGCTGGAGGCCGCCGGCGGAGTGAGCGCCGCGGTGCCCCCGGCGCCCGGAGCCACGGGAGGGAGGTCGGAGCGGGGCACGTTCCTGCTGTGGTCCGGGCTCGTCACGGTCGTCGCCGGCGGGATCCTGTACGCCACCGCGGACCTCTGGGACCCGGCCGAGGACCGGCAGGTGGTGCCCGCCGCCGGCTGGTGCCTCGCCGGACTCGGTCTCACCGTGCTCCACTCCGCGGCGCTGGCCCGCCGCCGGGCGGCCGGTCTGCGCCGGGCGCCCGTCCCGGTGCTGCGCGTGCTCGTGCGGGAGAACCGCGAGGTCGAGACGGAGGTCTTCGCCACCGACGACGTCGCCGCGCTGCGCCCCCTGTTCACCGTGGCCACCACCGAGCTCGGAGGGCGGACGGCGGACGGCGATGACGACGACGCGGACGCCACCGAGGGCGACGCGGGTGTGCGGGAGCTGATCGCACAAATCGACGACGAGCGCGCCGGGCCGCTGCGGGAGGCCGTGCTGTACGGGTCCCCCTGCGACGGGGCCGAGGTCGTGTTCCTCGCCGCCGCCGAGAAGGCCGGTGAGCCGCCGGTGCTGGAGGTGTCCGTGGGGCCGGTGCGGCCGGTGACGGGCGCCGCGCTCCGGCGGACGGCCAGGGCCGAGCGGGGCAGGGCGCTCCGGGATTCCCGCCAGGAGGAGCTGCGCGGGGCCGCCGCCGCGGTCGCCGTCGCCGAACGGACAGGAGGCAGGAGCGGCCCGGTGCAGGTGCGGCGGTGGCGTGCCGGATGGGCCGACCGGTCCGCCGTGGTGCTGGTGCTGCTGTTCCTCTCGGTCCACGGGGAGGACTCCGGGTGGTGGAGGTACGGCTACGGCCTGGCCGTCACCCTGCTCGCAGCCCTGATGGTGCCGCGCCGGATCGGCTGGCGGATCACCGCCGACCGCGAAGGCCTGTGGTTCAACGGCCTGGGCGCCGCCCGGCACCTCGCCTGGGAGCACGTACGGGCCGTGGAGTGCGAGGGCGCCCGGCTGCGGATCCGCAGCCGGCGGGCCTCGTTCGAGGAGTGGCGGGTGGCCGCGCCCCGCTGGCCCCGGCTGGAGGCCAGGCTCGGCCTGCTGCACCCTCACGAGCGGACGGCCGCCGAGATCACCGCGATGGTGCGGGACCCGGGGGCCCGCCCGGCCGGTCTCGCCGGCGAACGGCAGCGGGGGCGCGCGCTGTGGCCGGTCGGGGTCGTGATCGGTGTCCTGGGCGCGGTGGCGGTGCTGTTCCTGCCGTGACGGCCCCTACCGGGCGGGGGCCGTCCGGTGAGACGCCGGGGGTCCGCGTGCGGTGCCGGGTCACCGGGGCGGCGAGTCCGGCGCATGCCGACGGCGACGACGGCTGCGCCCGCGACCGGCGGATCACCCACGCCCGCCGCGAGATCGGCATGGTGTTCCGGAAGCCGAACCCCTTGCCCGCGTGCCGCGACGCCGAGGACACGCTCGTCGAGGAGTGCCTGACGCCGCGTCGAGGAGACGGTCCGCGAACTCTCCGACGACGTGACGATCGCGGTCGTCACCCACGGCATGCGGCAGGCCGTCCGCGTCTGAGACCGGTGCGCGTTCTTCCTCGCCGAGCGGGGCACCCCGGGCGCCGTCGTCGAGCGCGGCCCCCGGACGACACAGCCCGCAGCCGGCAGGCCGCGTCGAGGGCCGCTCCTGGTGAGGTGACCGGACCGGGGCGCGCCGTCCGACGTGACGCCGGGGGTGCGGGACGCCCCGGCGACGGGCGCGCCCGGGGGAAGGGCGAGCGCCGCCCGTCGCGAGGCGGAGCGTGCGGAGCCGGTCAGATGCCCGCTGCCGCCGACAGGTCCCGCTTGATCGCGGCGAGGAGGTCGTCCGCCGTGCGGCGGGCGGCCGGGAGGTCGGTCCGGGCGGCGACCGGGATCACGACCTCCAGGTAGCACTTCAGCTTCGGCTCGGTGCCGCTGGGGCGGACGATGACCCGGGCGCCGTCCAGCGTGTAGCGCAGGCCGTCGGTGGGCGGCAGCCTCTTTGTGCCCCGGGTGAGGTCCTCGGCCCCGGTGACGGCCAGGCCCGCGAGGGAGGCCGGGGGCCGCTCGCGCAGCCGCTCCATCGCGCGGGCGATGACCGAGAGGTCCTCCACCCGGACCGAGAGCTGGTCGGTCGCGTGCAGCCCGTGTTCGACCGCGAGGTCGTCCAGCAGGTCGAGGAGGGTGCGTCCCTCGGACTTGAGGACGGAGGCGAGCTCCGTGATCAGCAGGGCCGCGGTGATGCCGTCCTTGTCGCGCACGCCCTCGGGGTCCACGCAGTAGCCGAGGGCCTCCTCGTAGCCGTAGCGCAGGCCGTCGACACGGGCGATCCACTTGAAGCCGGTGAGGGTCTCCTCGTAGGGCAGGCCCGCCTTCTCGGCGATGCGGCCGAGCAGGGAGGAGGAGACGATCGACTCGGCGAGGACGCCCCGCGCCCCGCGCCGGACGAGGTGGGCGGCGAGCAGGGAGCCGACCTCGTCGCCCCGCAGCATGCGCCAGTCGCCCTCGTGGGGCACCGCGACGGCGCAGCGGTCGGCGTCCGGGTCGTTGGCGACGACCAGGTCGGGCGCGCTCTCGCGGGCCTTCGCGAAGGCGAGGTCCATCGCGCCGGGCTCTTCCGGGTTGGGGAAGGCGACGGTCGGGAACTCCGGGTCGGGCTCGGCCTGTTCGGCGACGAGGACCGGCTCGGGGAAGCCCGCGCGGGCGAACGCGGCGAGCAGGACGTCCTTGCCGACGCCGTGCATCGCGGTGTACACCGTGCGGGCCGTGCGCGGGGAGTCCGGGGCGAGGACCGCGTCCGTGCGGGCCAGGTAGGCGTCGAGGACGGCCTCGTCGAGGATCTGCCAGCCGCTTTCGGGACGGGGGACGTCCTTCAGGGACTCGATCGCGTCGATCTCGGCCGCGATCCCGGCGTCCGCGGGCGGCACGATCTGCGAGCCGTCCCCCAGGTACACCTTGTAGCCGTTGTCGCGGGGCGGGTTGTGGCTGGCGGTGACCTCCACGCCGGCGACCGCGCCCAGGTGCCTTATGGCGAAGGCGAGTACGGGCGTGGGCAGGGGGCGGGGGAGCACCGCGGCCCGGAATCCCGCGCCCGTCATCACGGCCGCCGTGTCGCGGGCGAAGTCCTCGGACTTGTGCCGGGCGTCGTAGCCGATGACGACGACGCCGCCGGCCCGGCCCTCCTTCGTGAGGTACGCGGCGAGGCCGGCCGCGGCGCGGATCACGACGGAGCGGTTCATCCGCATGGGTCCGGCGCCGAGCTCCCCGCGCAGGCCGGCGGTGCCGAACTGGAGGGTGCCGTCGAAGCGGGCGGCGAGCTCGGTGACGTCCCCGGCCGCGAGGAGCGAGGCGAGCTCGTCGCGGGTCTGCGGGTCGGGGTCCTCCGCGAGCCAGGCGTGGGCGCGGGCGAGGAGAGCGTCGTGCACGGTGGGTCAGCCTCCGGTTGCGGGTCGGCGCCGGCCGGTGTCACTCGGCCCGTCCGGCGATCGGGGACGAGGCCCTTTCAGGGCCCGGGCGGGGGCCGGGGGCGGCAGCCCCCGGGAGCGGCCTGCTTACAGCCGGCCCAGCACCTGCGCCAGCAGGGAGCCCATGCGGGTCGCCGAGTCGCGGCCGGCCTGGAGGACCTCCTCGTGGTTCAGCGGCTCCCCGGTCATCCCGGCGGCGAGGTTGGTCACCAGCGAGATGCCGAGCACCTCGGCGCCCGCCTCACGGGCGGCGATGGCCTCCAGCACGGTCGACATGCCGACCAGGTCCGCGCCGATGGTGCGGGCCATGCGGATCTCGGCGGGGGTCTCGTAGTGCGGGCCGGGGAACTGGGCGTAGACACCCTCCTCCAGCGTGGCGTCGATCTCCTTGCACAGGGTGCGCAGCCGCGGGGAGTACAGGTCCGTCAGGTCCACGAAGTTCGCGCCGACGATGGGGGACGTCGCCGTGAGGTTGATGTGGTCGCTGATCAGCACGGGCTGGCCGGGGCGCATGCCCTCGCGCAGGCCGCCGCAGCCGTTCGTCAGCACGATCGTCTTGCAGCCGGCCGCCACCGCGGTACGGACGCCGTGGGCGACGGCGGCGACGCCGCGGCCCTCGTAGTAGTGCGTACGGCCCAGGAAGACCAGCGCGCGCTTCGCGCCGATGGAGTACGAGCGGATCTTGCCGCCGTGGCCCTCGACCGCGGGCGGCGGGAAGCCGGGCAGGTCGGTGACGGGGAACTCGGCGTCGGCAGCGCCGAGGGCGTCGACGGCGGGTGCCCAGCCGGAGCCCATCACGAGGGCCACGTCGTGGGTCTCGGCGCCGGTCAGTTCGCGCAGTCGCGCGGCGGCGGCGTCGGCGGCGGCGTGCGGGTCGCCCTGGATGTCGTCCGGGAGGAGAGATGCGTTCACGCGACTGAGGGTAGCCGCTTCCGGCCTACGCGCGTAGATGACTGAGCCGACGGGATGGCGATCGTTGTCTTGTCGTTTCCAACGAGGGCGCCCGGCGACGGGCGGTCACTCGCCCGTGACGAAGATGTCCTTGTCGTTGAAGACCTCGACGATGAAGATCAGCAGCCTGCCGATGCTGACCGTGTACTCGATGAGGATGTTCTGGGTCAGCCGGATCGTCCGGTCGTCCCCGGTGGAGCTTGTGGGCCGGGACAGATCGGGAAACGGATCCGCGGCGAGCATCATGATGCCCTTGTCGAACGAGGCCCGCTGCTGTTCGTCCAGCCGATCGCGCGCCGCTGCCGCCTGCTCCGTGTAGAAGACGGTGTACGCAGTCCTGCCGGTCATCGCGCTCTCCCGTTCGTGTGCTGATGCGCACCGAGTCTAGAGTCGACCGGGCTCAGCAAGGCCTCTTGCGCAGCTCCATCACGTAATCGTGTGGCGCCCCGGCGGATTCCGCGGCGTCGGCGATCTCGCCCAGGTAGCGGGCCGCGGGCAGACCGCCCTCGTAGCCGTTCAGCACGAACATCCAGGCGGACTCCTCGCCCTCCATGGTCTGCACCCGCACCCGGGTGCGCCGGTAGATGGCGAGGCCGACGCCCTCCCAGCGGTCCAGGGAGTCCTCGTCCATCGGGGCGACGTCGTACAGCGCGACGAAGACCTGCGCGGCGGGGTCCGCCGGATCCTCGACGACCGTCGCCAGGGCGCCCTCCCAGCCCAGCTGCTCACCGCCGAACGTCAGCCGCCACCCGTTGAGCCAGCCGGTGGCGCGCAGCGGCGAGTGGGGAGCGCGGCGGCTCATCAGCCGCGCGTCGAGGTTGCCGGCGTAGGCGGCGTAGAGCGACATGCAAGGAGGGTACGGCAGCCCGCGCACGCGTCACTCTCGTAACGGTGGCGGCCCCCGCGGGCCCCCGGGGCGGTACCACCCGCGCCGGTGCGGGACAATGGAGTACGTGACTCGGATCGTGATCATCGGTGGCGGACCCGGCGGCTATGAGGCGGCGCTGGTGGCCGCGCAGCTCGGCGCGGAGGTGACCGTCGTCGACTGCGACGGTCTGGGCGGGGCGTCGGTGCTGACCGACTGCGTGCCGTCGAAGACCCTGATCGCCACGGCCGAGGTGATGACCACCTTCGACTCCTCGTACGAGGAGCTCGGCATCATCGTCGCCGACGACACCCCGCCGCTGGAGCAGGCGGCCCGGGTCGTCGGCGTGGACCTGGGCAAGGTCAACCGGCGTGTGAAGCGGCTCGCCCTCGCCCAGTCGCACGACATCACCGCCTCCGTCACCCGGGCCGGCGCCCGTGTGCTGCGCGGGCGCGGCCGGCTGGAGGGCATGCAGGCCCTCGACGGCTCGCGCAAGGTCGTCGTCGCTGCCGCCGACGGCACCGAGGAGACCCTCACCGCCGACGCCGTCCTGCTCGCCACCGGCGCCCACCCGCGCGAGCTGCCGGACGCCCAGCCCGACGGCGAGCGCATCCTGAACTGGACGCAGGTCTACGACCTCGGCGAGCTCCCCGAGGAGCTCATCGTGGTCGGCTCGGGTGTGACCGGCGCGGAGTTCGCCGGCGCCTACCAGGCCCTCGGCTCCAAGGTCACCCTGGTCTCCTCGCGCGAGCGCGTGCTGCCCGGCGAGGACCCGGACGCCGCCGCCGTCCTCGAGGACGTCTTCCGGCGCCGGGGCATGAACGTCATGGCCCGCTCGCGCGCCGAGTCCGCCAAGCGGGTCGGCGACCGGGTCGAGGTCACCCTGTCCGACGGCCGGGTCATCACCGGCTCGCACTGCCTCATGGCCGTCGGCGCCATCCCCAACAGCGAGGGCATGGGGCTGGAGGAGGCGGGCGTCAAGGTCCGCGACTCGGGCCACATCTGGACCGACAAGGTCTCCCGCACCACCGCCCCCGGCGTGTACGCCGCCGGTGACGTGACCGGCATCTTCGCCCTGGCCTCCGTCGCCGCCATGCAGGGCCGGATCGCCATGTACCACTTCCTCGGCGACGCGGTGGCCCCGCTCAACCTGAAGACCGTCTCCTCCAACGTCTTCACCGACCCCGAGATCGCCACCGTCGGCTACAGCCAGGCGGACGTGGACGCCGGGAAGATCGACGCCCGCGTCGTCAAGCTGCCGCTGCTGCGCAACCCGCGCGCCAAGATGCAGGGCATCCGCGACGGCTTCGTCAAGATCTTCTGCCGTCCCGGCACGGGGATCGTCGTCGGCGGTGTGGTCGTGGCGCCGCGCGCCTCGGAACTGATCCACCCCATCTCGATCGCCGTCGACAACAATCTGACGGTCGAACAGATCGCGAACGCGTTCACCGTCTACCCGTCCCTCTCCGGGTCGATCGCGGAGGTCGCGCGCCAGCTGCACACCCGCAAGACGGCGGACGAGGGCTGACGGCCGGTTCCGACTCCCCGCTGGTCACGGGGAGTTGACGACGCGTCGTCGCCGGGTTGCCGGGCGGGTGGATGCTTCGGGCGCCCCAACGGGCCCTATACCACTCCCCTTACCCCTGTGCGAACAACTTCTACTATTCGGCGCAAAGAGCTGAAAGCAGACGGTCGTCCGCGTTACTGTCAGTTTCGTGTTCGCTGCAGAACGTCGTCAATTGATCCTCGAAATGGTGCGAGCAAACGGAGCCGTGTCGCTCCGTGAACTCGCCCGCGTCGTCCAGACCTCCGAAGTGACCGTGCGGCGGGACGTGCGCGCACTGGAGGCAGAAGGACTCCTCGACCGCCGGCACGGCGGTGCGGTATTGCCGGGTGGATTCACGCGAGAGTCCGGCTTCCCGCAGAAATCCCATCTCGCGACCGCCGAGAAGACCGCCATCGCGGATCTCGCCGCGGGCTTCGTCGAAGAGGGCGAGGCCATCGTGGTCGGGGCGGGCACCACGACACAGGAGCTGGCCCGCCGGCTCGCCCGGGTGCCCGGACTGACCGTCGTCACCAACTCCCTGCTGGTCGCACAGGCGTTGGCCCATGCCAACCGGGTCGAGGTCGTGATGACCGGCGGCACCCTGCGCGGCTCCAACTACGCCCTCGTCGGGAGCGGCGCCGAGCAGTCGCTCCAGGGGCTGAGGGTGTCACGGGCCTTCATCTCCGGCAGTGGACTGACCGCGGAGCGCGGGCTGTCCACGTCCAACATGCTGTCGGCGTCCGTGGACCGGGCGCTGGTGCAGGCCGCCGCCGAGGTCGTCGTCCTCGCCGACCACACCAAGCTGGGCACGGACACGATGTTCCAGACCGTGCCGACGGACGTCATCACCCGCCTGGTGACGGACGAGCCGCCCGCGCACGACGACCGTGCCGCCACCGAGCTCCAGGCGCTGGCCGACCAGGGGGTGCAGATCGCCGTGGCCGGGGCGTCGGGGAACCCGGGGGGTGACGCGGTCCCGGCGCGGCATCAGCAGCAGCGCCGGGACGTTCCGTTGCCGGCCCCGCGCAGGGGGCAGGTGCCGGGCTCGGCCGCGGGCCTGCGGGCGGCCGCGATGCACGGGGAGCAGGCCCCGGGCGGGGAGCGGGCGCGCGTCGCGGACCTGCGTCGTCGGTGACGGCGCGGTCCGCCTCCCGGGGGCCGCGTCCCCGGACCCCGGCCCGGCCCTGAACGGGCCGCGTCCTCGAGCGCCGGACGGGCCGGATCCACCGGCCGGAGCCGGAAGCGGGCTCCGAACGCGGTGAGGCGCCCGCGGGGCGGGCGCCTCGACACGGTCGAACGGTGGGATCAGTCCTTGATCTCGCAGATCGCGGCACCCGATGTGATGGACGCGCCGACCTCCGCGGCGAGACCCTTGACCGTTCCGGAGCGGTGCGCGTTCAGCGGCTGCTCCATCTTCATCGCCTCCAGGACGACGATCAGGTCGCCCTCCTTGACCTCCTGGCCCTCCTCGACGGCCACCTTGACGATGGTGCCCTGCATCGGGGAGGCGAGGGTGTCGCCGGAGGCCGTGGGCCCGGACTTCTTGGCCGCCCGGCGCTTGGGCTTGGCGCCCGCCGCGAGGCCGGTGCGGGCCAGGCTCATGCCGAGCGAGGACGGGAGGGAGACCTCCAGCCGCTTGCCGCCGACCTCGACGACGATCGTCTCGCGGTCCGTTTCGTCCTCGGCCTCGGCGTCGGCCGGGGCGGCGAAGGCGGGGATCTCGTTGACGAACTCGGTCTCGATCCAGCGCGTGTGCACCGTGAACGGGTCCTGGCTGCCGGTGAGCTCGGGCGCGAACGCCGGGTCCCTCACCACCACGCGGTGGAACGGGATGGCCGTGGCCATGCCCTCGACGCGGAACTCCTCCAGCGCGCGGGCCGCCCGCTGGAGCGCCTGCTCACGGGTGGCGCCGGTGACGATCAGCTTGGCGAGGAGCGAGTCCCACGCCGGGCCGATGACCGAGCCGGACTCCACGCCCGCGTCCAGCCGCACGCCCGGACCGGACGGCGGGGCGAACGCGGTGACCGTGCCGGGCGCCGGGAGGAAGCCGCGGCCCGGGTCCTCGCCGTTGATGCGGAACTCGAACGAATGGCCGCGCAGCTCCGGGTCGCCGTAGCCGAGCTCCTCGCCGTCGGCGATGCGGAACATCTCGCGCACCAGGTCGATGCCGGCGACCTCCTCGGTCACCGGGTGCTCGACCTGGAGACGGGTGTTGACCTCCAGGAAGGAGATCGTGCCGTCGCCACCGACGAGGAACTCGACGGTGCCCGCGCCGACGTAGCCGGCCTCCTTCAGGATCGCCTTGGAGGACGAGTACAGCTCGGCGACCTGCGCCTCGGAGAGGAACGGCGCCGGGGCCTCCTCGACCAGCTTCTGGTGGCGGCGCTGGAGGGAGCAGTCACGGGTCGACACGACGACCACGTTGCCGTGGCTGTCGGCCAGGCACTGGGTCTCCACGTGCCGCGGCTTGTCCAGGTAGCGCTCGACGAAGCACTCGCCCCGGCCGAACGCGGCGACGGCCTCACGGACGGCCGAGTCGTACAGCTCCGGGACCTCCTCGAGGGTGCGGGCGACCTTCAGACCGCGGCCGCCACCGCCGAAGGCGGCCTTGATCGCGATCGGCAGGCCGTGCTCCTCGGCGAACGCGACGACCTCGTCGGCGCCGGAGACCGGGTCGGGCGTGCCGGCGACCAGGGGCGCGCCGGCCCGCTGGGCGATGTGCCGGGCGGCGACCTTGTCGCCGAGGTCGCGGATGGCCTGCGGCGGCGGGCCGATCCAGATCAGGCCCGCGTCCAGGACGGCCTGGGCGAACTCGGCGTTCTCCGAGAGGAAGCCGTAACCCGGATGGACGGCGTCTGCTTCGGACTCCCGCGCAGCGTTCAGCACCTTCTCGATGTCGAGATAGCTGGTCGCAGGAGTGTCACCGCCCAGGGCGAACGCCTCATCCGCGGCGCGGACATGCAGAGCGTCCCGGTCCGGGTCGGCATAGACGGCCACGCTCGCGATACCGGCATCCCGGCACGCCCGGGCCACGCGGACTGCGATTTCGCCACGGTTGGCGATGAGCACCTTGCGCACGATTGAGGCTCCCTCCTTGAAACAAGCCGAGTTTAGGGACTGCCGACACGGCTCTACGACCCGTCCCCAAAGGTGAGCTTGCCCACACGGAGCGTGACGCGAGGCTCACTCGACCGCGAAATCCCTTGTAGTACCGCCGTACGCAGCACTCCTGCGGCAAACCCTAGCCCTCCTGTGTGGTCAAGGTCTCTGTGAAGGCGTGCTGCGGCACACTCTGTTTCTTTGTGGAGTCCCTACGAATGGCCCAATGATTCTTTGCCACGCGCAGAACCCTTGTCCCGACGTTTACCCGTTAGTAGCGTTCAGGCTGTCTCGAACGTACGCGAGAAGGCAGGACGCCGGCTCGCGTCGGGCTCGAAAGTGGGTGGGGACCGGTGGTGCGCAGACCGGTGGCGTGGATCGTGGCGGTCGTGCTCTTCGCGGAGGCGCTCGGCATCGCCGCGCTGAACTGGTTCATGGGCGTCGTGGTGGACCGGCAGAACATGTCCCTGGCGGGCATGGACCCGGACGTCATGTCGACGTCCTCGAAGATCGGCGGGATCCTCTTCGGTCTCTACTTCGCGCTCTGCGCCCTGGTGGCCCTGCTGGTGGCCCTGCGCGACCGGGCGCCCGCCGGACTGGGCCGGGTGCTGCTGATCAGCGCCGCCGTCGTGCACGGCCTGCTGGGCGCCTTCGCCTGGGGCCTGCTGCGCTGGCCCCAGTTCCTGTTCATGGTCGTCGTGCTCGCCCTGATCGTGCTGCTCCTGATGACGTACGACGCCCAGGAGCGGCCCGCCCGGCGGCCGCAGGACGCCAAGGGCGACGGGGGCGGCGACCCGGCCTCCCCGCCTCCCGCCCCGCCTGCCCCGGTCACGCCTCCGACGGCGCCCACAGCTCCGTGATGCCCACGCCCAGTTGACCGAGCAGCCGCCGCACGAGGGGCAGGCTGATGCCGATGACGTTGCCGTGGTCGCCGTCGATGCCGTCGATGAACGGGGCCGAACGGCCGTCCAGGGTGAACGCCCCGGCGACGTGGAGCGGCTCGCCCGAGGCGACGTACGCCGTGATCTCGTCGTCCGTCGGCTCGCCGAAGCGGACGACGGTGGAGGCGGTCGCCGAGGTGTAGCGCCCGCTGAGGGTGTCGTAGACGCAGTGGCCGGTCTGGAGCGTCCCCGCCCGGCCGCGCATCGCCTTCCAGCGCGCCAGGGCCTCCACGGCGTCCGCGGGCTTGCCCAGCGCCTCGCCGTCCAGGTCGAGCACCGAGTCGCAGCCGATCACCAGGGCCCCCTTGACCTCGGGCCGCGCGGCGACGACGGAGGCCTTCGCCTCGGCGAGGGCGAGGGCCAGCTCGGCCGGGGTGGGCGCGGTCACGGCGTCCTCGTCGACGCCGCTGACGACGACCTCGGGGGCGAGGCCCGCCTGGCGCAGCAGGTTCAGCCGGGCGGGGGACTGGGAGGCGAGAACGAGTCGGCGCATGCGGTCAGCCTAGCCGCGCCGCGCGCCCTACCGGATCCCGAGGACGATCATCGCGATCACCATGGCCACCGCCAGGAAGAGGCCGAGTCTCCGCAGGCTCGCCTGCATCTCGCGGAGTTCCTCGGGGGGCTCGTTCTCGGGGTCGGACCACAGCATTCCACCAGCGTGCGGCCCGGCGGGGGGCCTGTGCCTGAGTAGCCGTACTCAATTCGAGGGCCCGCAGCCGTTCACCCGGTGTTCGGGTGTGCGTCGGCTGCGGGCCGGTGGGGCCGGTCGCGCGGTTCCCACGCCCCGCGCCCCCGGGGCGGCGGGCGGGCGGTGCTCAGCCCGGCCAGTAGGTGCGGCTCCAGGAGGCCTGGCCCGGCAGCGGCAGCCGGCGTGCCGCGATCCTCGCCGGATCGGACCACGCGTCCCTCGGGGCCTGCGCGCCGGACGGCTCGGCCGCTGCCGCCGCGGCGCGGGCCCGGACCACCGCCAGGGCGGCGGCGAGCTCCTCGGGGGTCGGGTTGCCCCGTACGACCTTGATCGTCACAGCGGCTCCTTAGAGGGGGATGTTGCCGTGCTTCTTCGGGGGGAGGGATTCCCGCTTGGTGCGCAGCTGACGCAGACCGCGCACGATGTGCCGGCGGGTCTCGGACGGCATGATCACCGAGTCGACGTAGCCGCGCTCGGCCGCGATGTACGGGTTGAGGAGGGTGTCCTCGTACTCCCGGATCAGCCGTGCGCGCACCGCCTCCAGGTCCTCGCCGCTCGCCGCCGCCTCCGCGAGCGTGCGCCGGTGCAGGATGTTGACCGCGCCCTGGGCGCCCATGACGGCGATCTGGGCGGTCGGCCAGGCCAGGTTGAGGTCGGCGCCCAGGTGCTTGGACCCCATGACGTCGTAGGCGCCGCCGAAGGCCTTGCGGGTGATGACGGTGATCAGCGGGACCGTGGCCTCGGCGTAGGCGTAGATCAGCTTGGCGCCGCGCCGGATGATGCCGTCGTGCTCCTGGTCGACGCCGGGCAGGAAGCCGGGCACGTCCACGAAGGTGATGACGGGGACGTTGAAGGCGTCGCAGGTGCGCACGAAGCGGGCCGCCTTCTCGGAGGCCGTGATGTCCAGACAGCCCGCGAACTGGAGGGGCTGGTTGGCGACGACGCCCACCGGCCGGCCCTCGACGCGGCCGAAGCCGGTGAGGATGTTCGGCGCGAAGAGCGCCTGCGTCTCGAAGAACTCGGCGTCGTCCAGGACGTGTTCGATCACCGTGTGCATGTCGTACGGCTGGTTGGCGCTGTCCGGGACGATGGAGTCCAGTTCGAGGTCCTCGTCGGTGACGGACAGGTCCGCCTCCTCCGGGAACGCCGGCGCCTCGCTGAGGTTGTTGGACGGCAGGTACGACAGCAGCTGCTTGACGTACTCGATGGCGTCCTTCTCGTCGCCGGCCATGTGATGGGCCACGCCGGAGGTCGAGTTGTGGGTGCGCGCGCCGCCCAGTTCCTCGAAGCCGACGTCCTCACCGGTGACCGTCTTGATGACGTCCGGGCCGGTGATGAACATGTGCGAGGTCTGGTCGACCATCACCGTGAAGTCGGTGATCGCCGGCGAGTACACCGCGCCGCCCGCGCACGGGCCCACGACCAGGCTGATCTGCGGGATCACGCCGGACGCGTGGGTGTTGCGGCGGAAGATCTCGCCGTACGCGCCCAGCGAGGCCACGCCCTCCTGGATCCGGGCACCGCCGGAGTCGTTGATGCCGATGACCGGGCAGCCGGTCTTCAGCGCGAAGTCCATCACCTTGACGATCTTCTGGCCGTAGACCTCGCCCAGGGCGCCGCCGAAGACCGTGAAGTCCTGGGAGAACACGGCGACCGGACGGCCGTCGACCGTGCCGTAGCCGGTGACGACGCCGTCTCCGTACGGGCGGTTCGCCTCCAGGCCGAAGTTGGTGGAACGGTGCCGGGCGAACTCGTCCAGCTCGACGAAGGAGCCTTCGTCGAGGAGCAGTTCGATCCGCTCACGGGCCGTCAGCTTGCCCTTGGCGTGCTGCTTCTCGACGGCACGTTCCGAACCGGCGTGCGTCGCTTCCTGGATGCGGCGCCGGAGATCCGCGAGCTTGCCCGCGGTCGTGTGGATGTCGATCCCTTGGCTCTCGTGGATCTCTTGGCGCTCTTCCGGCTCGGACATCGGGATCGCGGCTCCCTGCCTGCTCAAAAGGGGGGACGGTTACTCATCCGTAGAGTAGTGGTGGCCCTGGGGATCGGCAGTGCGGCATTCGACACACCTAGGGTGGCTTGCATGACACCGCGAGATGCAGCAGACGCCGGCGGCGGCCGCTGGTCCGATCTGGACCGTCCGCCCCTCAACACCCCGGCCCTGCGCCGGGCGCTGGTCCGCGAGGGCGGGCTGTGGTCGGGGGTGGAGGTGGTGCAGAGCACCGGTTCCACCAACTCCGACCTGGTGGCGGCCGCGGCCGCGGGCCGGGCGGCCGAGGGCGCGGTCCTCGTCGCCGAGGAGCAGACGTCGGGGCGCGGCCGGCTGGACCGCCGGTGGTCGGCGCCCGCGCGCTCCGGGCTGTTCTTCTCCGTGCTGCTCACCCCGGCCGAGGTGCCGGTGGCGCGCTGGGGCTGGCTGCCGCTGCTCACCGGGGTGGCCGTCGCGACGGGCCTGTCCCGGGCGGCGGGCGTCGACACGGCACTCAAGTGGCCCAACGACCTGCTGGTGACCGTCGGGGGCGAGGAACGCAAGGCCGGCGGCATCCTCGCCGAGCGGGCGGGACAGGAGGCGGTCGTCGTCGGCGTCGGCCTCAACGTCACCCTGCGGGCGGACGAGCTCCCGGTGCCGCAGGCCGGGTCGCTGGCCCTGGCCGGGGCCCGGAGCACGGACCGCGACACGCTGCTGCGGGGGGTGCTG
Source organism: Streptomyces asoensis (assembly GCF_016860545.1). Classification (NCBI taxonomy): domain Bacteria; kingdom Bacillati; phylum Actinomycetota; class Actinomycetes; order Kitasatosporales; family Streptomycetaceae; genus Streptomyces; species Streptomyces asoensis. The sequence continues at coordinate 2,338,614 of NZ_BNEB01000003.1, forward strand.
CGCTCCCTGGAGGAGTGGTACGGGCGCTGGCGGGAGGCGGGCGGCGATCCCGCGCAGAGCGGTCTCCAGGAGACGTACGCCGCCGGGTGCGCGACGCTGGGACGAGCGGTGCGGGCCGAACTGCCGGGGGACCGGTCGATCGTCGGCGAGGCGGTCGCGGTCGACGGGGACGGACGGCTCGTGATCGCCACGGAGGAAGGGGTACAGGAGCCGGTGGGGGCGGGAGACATCGTGCATCTGAGGCCGGCGTGACGTGAACGCCGGGCCGTGCGTGCGGACCGGCCGGAACGGAGTGAGCTGGCGCACACCTGCCGTAGAGTTGAGGCCGGTCGATACCTGACCGCGGAAGATCGGAAGGGCAGCAGGCGTGACCGTCGACGACACGGGCTCCGGCGCGGACGCGGACGGCCGGCGAAACCTGCCGGCCGCCGAACCCGGCGATCCGGGCGACCCCGGTGAGGACCCGCATCCTCTCGCGCTCCGCCTCGAACAGCTCATCCTCGGCGCCGAGCGGCGCTACACCCCGTTCCAGGCCGCCCGCAGCGCCGGGGTCTCCATGGAGCTGGCGTCCCGGTTCTGGCGCGCCATGGGCTTCGCGGACATCGGGCAGGCCAAGGCGCTCACCGAGGCCGACGTGCTGGCCCTGCGGCGCCTCGCGGGTCTGGTGGAGGCGGGACTGCTGAGCGAGGCGATGGCGGTACAGGTGGCGCGCTCCACCGGGCAGACCACGGCACGGCTGGCGGAGTGGCAGATCGACTCCTTCCTGGAGGGGCTGACCGAGCCGCCCGAGCCGGGGATGACCCGCACCGAGGTCACCTACCCCATCGTCGAACTGCTGCTGCCCGAGCTGGAGGAGTTCCTCGTCTACGTCTGGCGACGGCAGCTCGCCGCCTCGGCGGGCCGGGTCGTCCAGGCCGCCGACGACGAGGAGATGGTCGACCGGCGGCTGGCCGTCGCCTTCGCCGACCTCGTCGGTTTCACCCGGCTGACCCGGCGGATGGAGGAGGAGGAGCTCGGCGAACTCGTCGAGGCCTTCGAGACGACCGCCGCAGACCTGGTCGCCGCCCGCGGCGGACGGCTGATCAAGACGCTCGGCGACGAAGTGCTGTACGCGGCCGACGACGCGGGCATCGCCGCCGACATCGCCCTGCTGCTCGTCGAGACGATGAGCAACGACGAGACGATGCCCGAGCTGCGGGTCGGCATGGCCTTCGGCACGGTCACCACCCGGATGGGCGATGTGTTCGGCACGACCGTGAACCTGGCCTCCCGGCTGACGTCGATAGCCCCCCGGGACGCCGTCCTCGTCGACAGCGCCTTCGCCGAGGAACTCATCCGCACCGGTGACGCCCCGGCCTCGGAGGCGGAGGCGGCGGAGGAGGCGGCCGCCGCGGAGAAGGAGGGCGAGGAGCCGCCGAAGTACCGCTTCGCGCTCCAGCCCATGTGGCAGCGCCCCGTGCGCGGCCTCGGAGTCGTCGAGCCCTGGCTGCTGACCCGGCGCAACGACATCGAGGACTAGAGACCCTCCGCAGACCCTTTCCGGGTGGGCGCGGTCAGAGCTTCGGTACGGCGGCGACCAGCGGGTCCACGCACAGGCCGATGACCGGGACGCACACGTCCGGCCGGCGCGGTTCGGCGGGCTTGCGAGGAGGCGGCGTGGGGGCGGCCGTCGTCGGGGCGGGCTCGGCCGCCGGGGGCTGCGTCTGCCGGGGCGCGCTGGTCTGCGAGGGCGCCGGGGCCGGGGGCGCGGAAGCCGCCGGCGGGTAGGTGGCGCCCGGTGTGACGGCGACGGAGGTCGGAGTACCGGGGGCGCCCGGGAGCAGTCCGGCGTCGGACGCCTCGGGAGCGGGACTGGCTCCGCCCATCGCGCTGGGCGCGGTCGGCGACGGTACGGCGGTGGCGCCCGGCCCCGCCGGACGGCCGCCGCCGGTTCCGGCGCCGGGGTCGTCGGTCTCCGTGCTCGCGACGGGCTCGGGCCGCGGTCCGGCCTCCGCGGTGCCCGGTCCGCCGGCGCCGCCCGGGTCCGGGGACAGCCGTACGAGGCTCAGCACGCCGGCGGCCAGCGCGAGGCCGCCCGCCGCGAACAGCACCTTGCGGGGGCGGGGGCGGCGGTGCCGGCCGCGGGGGCGCGGGACCCACAGCCCGCCGCCGCGCCCGTCCGGCGTGGCGTCCTCGTGCTCCGCCGTGTCGCCCACCGCCGTCCCGTACGGTCCGGTCCACGTGTCCACCGGTGTGCTCGTCATCGCGTTCCTCCCCGGTGCGGTCACGGCCCCGGTGCGCCGGGGCGGACGCACGTTATGCGCTCCCATGGGCGGTGCGGGTGGAGTTGGGCGTCATGTCACCCGAACGAGTCAGCGGGGCTGCCTCGCGGGGCTGCCTCGCGGCGGGGGCGGTGGGGGGTGCCGGGCGGGCGGTCCGCTCTTTCGTCCGCGGGACCCGGCTGAGATGATCGGCCGAGCGTTGTTAACCCTCGTTAACCGGAGGATGTCGTGAGCGGTGTCGGGAGCGGTGCCATGGGCGAGGAGCGGTTCGGGGAGTTCGTCCTCGTACGGCGGCACGGGGACGGCGGCCATGTCGCCGAGCTGGTCCTCGACCGGCCGAAGGCGATGAACGCCGTCTCCACCGCCATGGCCGGGTCGATCGCCGGGGCCTGCGAGGCGCTGGGCGGCGACCGGGACGTACGGGTGGTGATGCTGACCTCGACGCACGAGCGGGCGTTCTGTGTCGGCGCCGACCTCAAGGAGCGCAACTCCTTCAGCGACGCCGAGCTGCTGCGCCAGCGGCCGGTCACGCGCGGGGCGTACACCGGGGTGCTGGAACTGCCGGTGCCCACGGTCGCGGCGGTGCACGGGTTCGCGCTGGGCGGCGGCTTCGAGCTGGCGCTCGCGTGCGACGTGATCGTGGCCGACGCCACCGCGGTGGTCGGGCTCCCCGAGGTGTCCGTGGGTGTCATCCCGGGCGGCGGCGGCACCCAGCTGCTGCCGCGCCGGGTGGGGGCGGCCCGCGCCGCCGAGCTGGTCTTCACGGCGCGCCGGGTGCCGGCGGCCGAGGCGCGGGACCTGGGTCTGGTGGACGTCCTCGTGGAGGAGGGCCGGGACCGGGCGGAGGCGCTGGAGCTGGCCGGGCGGATCGGCGCCAACTCGCCGGTCGGGCTGCGGGCGGCGAAGCGTGCGCTGCGCCTGGGGCAGGGCCTCGACCTGCGGGCCGGGCTGGAGGTCGAGGACGCGGCCTGGCGTGCGGTGGCCTTCTCGGGGGACCGGGCCGAGGGGGTGGCGGCCTTCAACGAGAAGCGCAGGCCGCAGTGGCCCGGTGAGTGACGACCCCTGTCACTCCAGGTAGCCCTTCGGTATCCCCTTTCGACCTGAATGTCCCTAGCCTGGGGAGATGGGTGACGACAGACGCCTGGTGGCCGTGGTGGCGCTGGCGCAGGGGATGGCGGCCGCGCACACCCCGCGCGACTCCTGGCGTGCGGCGGCCCTCGGGGCCTGCCGGGCGCTGTCCGGGGGCTTCGCCGCGCTCTCGGTGTGGGAGCGGGACCACGGGCGGCTGCGCGTCCTGGTGAACGTGGGGGACCGGGCCGCCGACGAGGACGAGTTCCCGGAGGCCGAGGCCTACCCGGTGCACCAGTTCCCCGAGATCACCGAGTTCCTGCACGAGCGCTGGCTGGCGGGCGGTGAGCCCGACGCCTGGGTGGAGACGGACCGGGGGCCCGCGGCCGGGAGCCCCGGCTACTGCCACCAGCGGGTCGCCGCGCTGCGCCGCCGGGGCCGGGGCTCGTGCGTGGTCGCGCCGATCGTGCTGCACGGCCGCGCCTGGGGCGAGCTGTACGTCGCCCGGGCGGCCGGAACGCCGGTCTTCGAGCGAGCCGACGCCGACTTCGCCACCGTCCTGGCCGCCGTCGTCGCCGCCGGGCTCGCCCAGACCGAGCGGCTGGAGGAGGCCCGGCGCCTCGCCTTCACCGACGCCCTCACCGGCCTGGCCAACCGGCGCGCCGTGGACGTCCGGCTGGAGGAGGCGGTCGAGCGGCACCGCGCGGAAGGCGTCGTCGTCAGCCTCGTCGTGTGCGACCTCAACGGCCTGAAGCGGGTCAACGACACCCGCGGGCACGCGGTGGGCGACCGGCTGCTGGAACGCTTCGGGTCGGTGCTCTCGCTGTGCGGGGCCATGCTGCCCGGGGCGCTCGCCGCCCGGCTCGGCGGCGACGAGTTCTGTCTGCTGGCCGTCGGACCGCCCGCCGACGACGTCGTGAAGGTCGCCGACGACCTCTGCCGCCGGGCCGGCGACCTGGAGCTCGGCGAGGGGGTCGCCTGCGGGGTCGCCTCCACCCAGGACCCCATCGGGCCCGTGACCTCGGCCCGCCGGCTGTTCCGGCTGGCCGACGCCGCCCAGTACCGGGCCAAGGCCGTACGGGCCGCCCGGCCGGTGGTCGCCGGGCGCGCGGGTCCCGACGACCCCGTCGTCCGCCTGGCCGACGAGCCGCCCCACGAGCGGACCGCCGAGCGGCGGCGGTTCCGGGGCCGGAGCTGAAGGAGGGGACCGGAGGGGGTCTCGGGCCCCGGGTGTGACCTATTCGGTAAGGGGTGAACCCGGTACCCACTGGTGACATCCCGGTCTTCACTGCGTACGCTCCTGAATATGGATATGCACACTGTGGTGGTGGGGACGTCCGGCGTGACCGCGTCCGACGTGCTCGCCGTGGCGCGCGACGGCGCCCGCATCGAGCTCTCCGCGGAGGCGGTGGCGGCCCTCGCCGCCGCCCGCGAGATCGTGGACGCGCTGGCGGCCAAGCCCGAACCCGTCTACGGCGTCTCCACCGGTTTCGGCGCCCTCGCCACCCGGCACATCAGCCCGGAGCTGCGCGCCCAGCTCCAGCGCAACATCGTCCGCTCGCACGCCGCCGGTATGGGCCCGCGGGTCGAGCGCGAGGTCGTCCGCGCCCTGATGTTCCTGCGGCTGAAGACCGTCTGCTCCGGGCACACCGGCGTGCGGCCCGAGGTCGCGCAGACCATGGCCGACATCCTGAACGCCGGCATCACCCCGGTCGTGCACGAGTACGGATCGCTGGGCTGCTCCGGTGACCTGGCGCCGCTCTCGCACTGCGCCCTCACGCTCATGGGCGAAGGGGACGCGGAAGGCCCCGACGGCGTCGTGCGGCCCGCGGGCGAGCTGCTCGCCGAGCACGGCATCGCCCCCGTCGAGCTGCGCGAGAAGGAGGGCCTCGCCCTCCTCAACGGCACCGACGGCATGCTCGGCATGCTGGTCATGGCCCTGGCCGACCTCGACATGCTCTACAAGTCCGCCGACGTCACGGCCGCGCTGTCGCTGGAGGCGCTCCTCGGCACGGACCGGGTCCTCGCCCCCGAGCTGCACGCCATCCGCCCCCACCCGGGCCAGGGCGCCTCGGCCGCCAACATGCTGGCCGTGCTGGCGGGTTCGGAACTCACCGGCCACCACCAGGACGACGCCCCGCGCGTCCAGGACGCCTACTCGGTGCGCTGCGCCCCGCAGGTCGCCGGCGCCGGCCGCGACACCATGGCCCACGCCCGTCTCGTCGCCGAGCGGGAGCTCGCCTCGGCCGTCGACAACCCGGTGGTGCTTCCCGACGGGCGGGTCGAGTCCAACGGCAACTTCCACGGGGCGCCGGTCGCCTACGTGCTGGACTTCCTCGCCATCGCCGTCGCCGACCTCGCCTCCATCGCCGAGCGGCGCACCGACCGGCTGCTGGACAAGAACCGCAGCCACGGCCTGCCGCCGTTCCTCGCGGACGACGCCGGCGTCGACTCCGGGCTGATGATCGCCCAGTACACGCAGGCCGCGCTGGTCAGCGAACTGAAGAGGCTGGCCGTACCGGCGTCCGCCGACTCGATCCCGTCCTCCGCCATGCAGGAGGACCATGTGTCGATGGGCTGGTCCGCGGCCCGCAAGCTGCGCACCGCCGTGGACAACCTCACCCGTGTGCTCGCCGTCGAGCTGTACGCCGCCTCGCGCGGGGTGGAGCTGCGCGAGGGGCTGACCCCGGCGCCCGCGAGCCGGGCGGTCGTCGAGGCCGTGCGGGAGGCGGGCGTCCAGGGGCCCGGCCCGGACCGGTTCCTCGCACCCGACCTCGCGGCGGCCGACGCCTTCGTGCGCGAGGGACGCCTCGTCGCCGCCGTGGAGAAGGTCACCGGACCCCTGCGGTAGCGCGAAGGGCCCCGCCGCACAGGTGTGACGGCGGGGCCGCTAGGCCGTGCGGGGTCACTTCAGCTTGGCGACCTGCGCGTCGATCACGGCCGCCGGGACGGCACCCATCTCGCCGCCCTTGGCCATCGCGGCGAAGTTCACCGTGTAGAACGTGGCGACGGTGTTGCCCTTGCGCACCACGGCGGTGTGGAAGGTGGCCGTGCCCTCGCCCTCCATGGAGACGTCCGAGGCGAACGCGACCGTCTCGTCGCCCTTGGCGGCGCCCTTCTCGGCGGCCGTCCTGGTGACCTCGGTGCTCTCGCCGTCGGCCTTCAGTCCGTACCCGCCGGCACAGGCGGCCACGCCGTCGGAGACCGCCTTCATGGCCTTCTCGGCGCCGTCGCCCGCGTACGAGGAGAGACCCACGTACGTCATGTCGATGTCGAAGGCGTCCGCGAGGTCCGTCGGCTTCGCCGTGGCCGCGGACAACTTGTCCTCCGAGACCGCGTTGCCGGCGTTCGCGTCGGTGTCCCCCGGGGCCAGGGCGGCCGTCGCCCAGGCGAGCGGGTCGCAGGCCGGCTTGTCGGTCTTCACCTTGGACTTGGACGACGGCAGGGTGTCGTCACCCGAGGCGACCTTGTACCCCTTGACCTCGCCCTGCGCGAGCAGCAGCTTCTCGAGCTCGGCGGTGGTGAGCGCCTTCGCGGCCGGAGCCGACGAGGAGGCGGCGGACGAGGACGCCTTGGAGTCCGAGGTGTCCTTGGACCCCTCGTCCGAACACGCGGTGAGGAGGGAGAACGACAGCACGCCTATCGCGGCGGTGGAGCACAGCCGCGCCCCCGATGATCTCTTCATGCGCGAACTATGAAGAGCCTGTCAAAGGACAGTCAAGTCGATTCAAAATCCCAGACGTTCACGGCGGACGGAATACACCACGAAGCCCGCGCCCAGGGCGAGCAGGGTGGTCCCGCCGACGACGTAGGGGGTCGTGTCGAAGCTGCCGGTGTCGGCGAGCCGGGTGCCGTCGTCGGTGGTGGCGGCCCCCAGGGCCGACTCGGCCGCCGTCGTCCCGGCCGCGCTGTCGGTCCGCAGGTCGGCGGTGGTCGTGTCCGTGGTCGTCGACGCGACCCGGGCCCGGGTCGTGACCTGTGTCGTCATGTCCGTTCTGACCGGCGTGTCCTGGGACGCGTTGGCGGACGGGACGAACCACAGGGCACCCAGCAGGGTCCCCGCGGCGGTGGCGGTCAGCAACGAACGTCGAGCGGATGACACGGAATATCGATCCCCTTGTGGCGCTGGCGAATTGGCCGTGTGGTCCGATGCTAATGAAAGTCACGGGTCGCGGGAAAGTTGCGGGAGCCACGAGCCGTACGCTCCGGCCATGAGCACTGAAGAGACATCACGTTTTGTACGGCTTCGGGTGGAGGTCTTGCTCGAAGTGCACGACGGGGACGCCGTGACACAGGCGGCGCTGCGGCGGCTCGCGGACGACACGGAGGTCCCGGACGCCGAGCGCGCGCACACCGAGGGCGCTGTGACGGAAGACACCGCCGATGCCCTCGCCTACCTCGTCGACCCGTTCGACCTGGTCGGGGAGGTCCCCGGCGTCGAACTCCAGCAGGCCTCCTGGTCCACGGAGCGGGTCGAGCACGACCCGGATTCGCCGGAGTGGGACCTCGACGAGGATGATGTCGACGAGGATGACGGGCCGGAAGGCGAAGAGGCCCGCATCGGCTGAGCGTTCCGGGGAAACTCGTGTACCCCGGACGGCAACCGCCGGCCGGGGTCCCGTCGTCTCAGCAGGCGCACGAACCGACACCCGCACCATCCGCACGCCCTGAAGTGGTGTGCCCCACACCTTCGGGAATGTGGAACGGGAGGAACCGGTCGTAGCGTTGGTGTTCTTGACGGGGACTCTCTGGGTTCTGGTAATCGGCGACGATGGAGAAGCGTGTGATGACGGACAGTAGGCGGCGCCGGGGTCTGGCGGCCGCGTCCGCCCTGCTCGGCGGTGTTCTGGTGCTCTCCGCCTGTTCCGGTGGCGACAGCGGCGCCTCCGACGGCGGCGGCAGCTCCTCGCAGGCCAAGGCCGACGAGGCGGCGGCCAAGAAGTCCTCAGAGGCCCAGATCAAGATCACGCCCGCGGACGGCTCCGACAACGCCTCCATCAACAACTCCGCCGCCGTCACGGTGAGCAAGGGCACGCTCACCGCGGTCACCATGACCACGGCCGAGGGCGCCGCCGTCAAGGGCGCGCTCTCCGCCGACAAGACCAGCTGGAAGCCGGACACTCAGCTCGAGCGCTCCACCACCTACAAGGTCGCGGCCGAGGCGAAGGACTCGAACGGCCTCGTGGCCCACGAGAACGCCTCGTTCACCACGGTCTCCCCGAACAACAGCTTCATAGGCAACTTCACGCCTGAGGACGGCTCCACCGTCGGCGTGGGCATGCCCGTGTCGATCAACTTCAACAAGGCGATCACCAACAAGGCGGCCGTCCAGAAGGGCGTCACCGTCACCTCCACCAGCGGTCAGGAGGTCGTCTGCCACTGGTTCTCCACCCAGCGGATGGACTGCCGTCCGGACGAGTACTGGAAGGAGAACTCCACCGTCACGCTGAAGCTCGCGCTCGACGGGGTGGAGGGCGCCGACGGCGTCTTCGGCGTCCAGCAGAAGACGGTCACCTTCAAGATCGGCCGCAACCAGGTCTCCTACGTCGACGCGAAGACCAAGCAGATGAAGGTCACGCACAACGGCGCGGTCGTCAAGACCATCCCGATCTCCGCCGGCTCGCCCGACAACAAGACGTACGAGGGCCAGATGGTGATGTCGGAGAAGTTCAAGGAGACGCGCATGAACGGCGCGACCGTGGGCTTCACCGACGACGACGGCAAGGGCGAGTACGACATCAAGGACGTGCCGCACGCCATCCGCCTCACCAACTCCGGCACCTTCGTGCACGGCAACTACTGGGGCGCGAAGTCCGTCTTCGGCTCGGTGAACACCAGCCACGGCTGCGTGGGCCTGTCCGACACCAAGGGCGCCGACGACACCGGCACGGCGGGCTACTGGTTCTACACCAACTCGATCGTCGGTGACGTCGTGGTGGTCCAGAACACCGGCGACAAGACCGTGGCCCCGGACAACGGCCTCAACGGCTGGAACATGGACTGGGCCCAGTGGAAGGCGGGTTCGGCCGTCTGAGGCCCGCCTTCGGCGGTCGCTCCGACAGCCCCCGCACAGCTCTCCGGTGCCGCCCTCAGGGGCGGCACCGGTGTTTCCGGGGCCGATCACAGCCTTCTCATCGTTCTCTTATTTCGGCCTTATCCCTTCATCACGCGCCGTACCTACCGTGCGGCCATGTTCTTCACCTACCTGAGGCGCGAACTGCGCCGCCGCAGAAAGGCGGCCCTCGTCGTCGCCTCCGGGCTCGCCCTGGGCATCGCGCTGGTCATCGTGGTCACCTCCGTGTCCTCCGGCATGGGGAAGGCCCAGGACAAGGTCCTCCAGTCCCTGTACGGCCTCGGGACGGACATGACGGTCACCAAGGCCGCCTCCCCCACCGCGAGCGCCTCGGACCGCCCGCGATTCCGGTTCGACGCGCAGGACGAGGACTCCGACGCGCAACAGAGCACCGACCGGGTCATGGTGCAGGGCTTCCAGACCCTGTCGACCGCGACCGTCACCAAGGTCGGCGAGCAGGGCGGTGTCTCCGACGCGGTCGGCGGACTGAGCCTCCAGGTACTCAAGGTCGACGGCCAGTTCACCCGCGGCCAGTTCCAGCAGGACGGCAACGCGGGCGGCGCCGGCCGGCAGGGCGGCGGCAACGGCGGCGGCAGCGGCCAGCCGCAGGGTGAAGTCCGCGGCGGCGGCGCCGACTTCGACGTCAACAGCTACTCCGTCTACGGCACCGACGTCACCGAGCCCGCGCTCGGCCCGCTGACCTCCTCGACGATCACCAGCGGCCGCACCTTCAAGACCACGGAGAACAACGGCAAGGTCGCCGTCCTCGACTCGGCGTACGCCAAGGAGAAGTCGCTCAAGGTCGGCTCCACGCTCACCATCAGCAGCGTGAAGTTCTCCGTGATCGGCGTCGCCACGGCCGACAGCGGCGACGCCGCGGCCAACGTCTACATCCCGCTGACCCAGGCCCAGACCCTCAGCGACTCGAAGAACAAGGTCACCACGATCTACGTCAAGGCGACCGACTCGCAGAAGATCGACAGCGTCAAGTCGACCATCCAGAAGAACGTCTCGGGCACCACGGTGACGACCTCCGCAGACCTCGCGGACACCGTCTCCGGCTCCCTCTCCACGGCCTCCTCGCTCGCCACGAACGTCGGCAAGTGGCTGTCCGTCGCGGTCCTGATCGCCGCCTTCCTCGTCGCCGGTCTGCTCACCTCCTCGGCGGTCTCCCCCGCGTCCG
>NZ_BNEB01000004.1 GCF_016860545.1 Streptomyces asoensis
CTCGCGGATCGCGACGGTGACGTCGGACAACGCCTCGTTCGTCTCGTGCCGCTCCGCAAGCAGCGCAGCCACGCGGGCCCGCAACTCACGTCGGCCACGCTGCGCCGAGGCGAGCGCCAGCCGCAGCCGCGCCGTGTCCTGCTCCTCCTCCCACAGGGACAGGCTCACGCCGGCCAACTCGTCCAGCGCCTGCTCCAGCGGCGAGCGCACCGACCCCACCGGCACCGGCAGCGCGTACGCCGACCCGGCAATGCCGTGCTCCGCCAGCTCGGCCAGCGTCGCCATCAGGTACTCCGGGCACGAGCACGCCCCGGCCACCGCGTACAGGCCCCGCCCGTCCGCCGTCACCGCGCGCCGCTGCCAGACCGCGCCGTCCTTCGTGTTCACGACCAGCGGGTCGTGCGTCGTCGGCGCGCTCATGCCGCCACCTCGCACCGGTCCGCCGCAGCCTCCAGCACCGCCACCGCCGACTCCGTGGTCCGCGACTCCTCGTCGCCCCACGCGTCCACGTGCGCCTCCAGGTCGAAGATCCCGCCGTACGCCGGGCCCTCCCGTCGACCTCCAGGCGCAGCGCCAGCGTGGCGATCGCCTGGTCCGCGAGCAGCGACGTCAGGTGCGGGTCACCGGTCGTCGCGCACTTCAGCGCCGCCACGATCGACATAGGCCGCAGGAAGTGCGGGACGCACATCTCCCGGTCGAAGGCGTCCGGGACGTAGTCGCCGCCCTGGTACAGGCCGTTCGCCGAGAGGATCCGGGCCGCAACCCGGTACGTCTGCGGAAGGTTCGTCGGCCGCGCCAGCGGCGACAGATGCAGCGAGACCACCCTGCTGCGGGTCTGAGATGATGTGCCCATCGGGGCCTCTTCTTTCTCTGGTTGGTGGGGGCGCCGGTCGTGGGGTCGCCGAGCCGGACAAGCGGGCGGCCCTTCGGCGCGTTCAGGGGTGGATCAGGCGGAGCGCTGCGCCGGCACCAGCTCGGCGGCGGCCTTCTTCGCGCGGCGCGCCTTCGCCGAGGCGAGCGCCATTCGCTGCGCGTGAGCCCGCTTCAGGTGCTCGGCCGCTCGGGCGATCTGCTCGTCCGTCGCACCCGGGTGCAGCTCGCGGGCCTGCTTCTCAAACCGGCCGGCGGCCGCGGCTCGCGCTTTCGCCGTCCTGCTCGCCGGGTCGAGCGTGTTCGCCCAGCTGGTGTGCGCGGCGAGACGGGCCCGGAGCGAGCGCTCCTGCGGGTTCATATCCGTCGGCACTGGAGGCCTCCTTACGTGTGAGCGGGTCACTGTCCATGTTCATGGACATGGACACGGGGTGGAAAAGAGCGCGTGGGGGGAGGCTGTATGCCTGCGCTACTCGTCGCGCCTCGGCGCGGCTGACGGTTGGCCGAGTCTCGTGGACGAGGGCGTCCACCTTGCTCTTGCTCAGTCCGACAGCTTCGGCCAGTTCGCGGGTGCTTCCCGGTTCGTCTGCCGAGTGGTCGTCCATGAGACGTCTCAGCAGGTCACCGGAGTGCAGTCGGTAGCGGTAGTCCACGGTTCTCCGTTCGCGTCCACTTTTCTGGACACGAGAAGCATGGCACTTAGTACAGAGCTTGTCCAGCTTTCTGGACAACGGAGTGTCCACGTCTTCAGCAAGGAGTCGGCCAAAGAAGGGGGGACCGGTGGCGTCCGCTGTCCACCGCCGTGGACAATAGGTGTCCACACGCTGAGGGTTGCCTAACAGCATTCAGCCTGGGACGTTTCGTTGAGACCACAGCGACAACGTGGACAGTTGGTAAGGGAGAGGGCGAATGCCGGATCATGAGGACGCGCTCACGCGCCTGGTGCAGGAGCACGTAGGCCGGGGACGCCGCCTGACGTTCCGAGCGTTCGAGGAGCAGGCCGTCGACCCGCTCACCGGCCGGCGCATCAGCAAGTCCACCGCGGAGAACGTCGCCCGCGGCCACCAGATCAAGGTCACGCCCGAGGTTCTGCGCGCCATCGCGGCCGGCATCGGCGTCGACCTCGGCCGGGTCCGTGTGGCTGCTATCCGCCAGTACATCGGAATCGAGGTGACCGACCCGTTCGACACGGACCCGGGCGCCGACGACGCCGTGGTGCGTGTGGCGCACGAAGTCGGTGCATCATCCGAGGAGTTGGCCGCTGCAAGGGTGGTTCTGGACAACCCTGAGGGTGAGCCTGACGCGCAGTAACCGCGCCTGGCCTGCCGCTTTCCATGCAACAGATGGTTTAACTTCAGCCAATCAGGTGACTGTCTGATTGCAAGTGCGGCGCGTACAGTGATCGAACCTCGTGCAGGTCGAACGCGCGTGCGAATGCTGCTGCCCTCGCACGCCCGGGAATGGGGGTCGAGTGGAAGTACCGCAGGTGCACGTCTATGCCGCAGATCTCGGGGGCCGAGCCTCTGCCGCGCTCAGGGACAGCCGGACCGAATTTCGGCTGGCGATCGACTTCAGCCGACCGCCCGAGGAGATCACCGCGAGTCTCACCGAACTGTTCCAGGAGAGCGTGGACGAACGGCGCTGGACGCGGCGGCAGGGTCCCGACGACGACGGCGAGGCGGGGCACTAGCCCCGCCCCACGCATCACTTCAGGCGATCGCCAGGGCTGAGGTCCCGGTGTTGCTGCCGCGCCCGCTCCTCGCCTGCGGACGCGCCGTACCGCGACAGCATCTGCCGGGACCGCCACCCCATGATCCGCATCAGCGCATCCTCGTTGCCGCCGTTCACTTTCCACAGGTGCGCGAACGTGTGCCGGAACTGGTGCGGGTGGATGTGCGGGATGCCAGCCTCCTTGCACCGACGCTCGATCATCGTCCCCACGCCCCAGATCGTCAGCGGGGCCTTCGACTTCACGCCGAACCACAGCGCGTCGCCCGGCTCGACCGGCCGGCCGAGATGCTTGCCCAGCGCCCGCAGGTAGCGGTCCATCGCCACCGCCGTCGACCGGCCGAACGGCAACGGCCGCGCGCGGCCGCCCTTGCCCTGCACGTGCAGGACCATCAGGTCCAGGTCCAGCGCGACCTGCATGCGCTCCGTGACTTCGGCCAAACGGCCCCCCGTGTCGAGGAACATCATCAGCAGCGCGGTATCCCGCCGCTGCTGGAAGCTGGTGCCCTTGCAGGTGGCCAGCAGCCGCTTCAGCGCGTCCTCGGGGATGACGGGCACCTCCACCTCGGGCAGCGCGGGCGCCTTCATCGTGCGCATGGGGGACCGGTCCATCTCCTCCTCGTCGACCAGCCAGTTGAAGAACGTCTTCAGCGAGCGGAAGTGCTGGTGCGCATTCCCCGCGCTGGTGCGCTCCCGCAGCCGGGTGAGGTGTACCTCCAGATGCTCGCGGTGGACGCCGTGCTCGCCCTCCAGCTCAGTCGGAGCCGGCCGGCCGTCGTCCTCCGGTTCGTAGGCGAGGAGGAACGCGCGGAGGTCGTTCGCGGCGCGGGCGTAGATCCGTTGGGTGTTGGCCGAGAGGTTGCGGGCTCGCAGGGAGCGGGCCCAGGACGAGGCCAGCGGGCCGATGTCGTACGGGGTGCGGTCGCTCATGCCCCGACGGTAGTCAGGTGAAGGCGCTTGGTCCATATGCACTGTGCGATCAGGACATGAAAAAGCCCCCGACCTATTCTTGCTGGTCAGAGGTTGTTTGCGCCCCCGGCAGGACTCGAACCTGCGGCCAAGCGCTTAGAAGGTGTTGAGCACTCAGCTCTGTACTAACCTGCGGTTTTCCCTGGTCGCGCTGCACCACATTAATGCAAGGCGCTTGGCCCATTCTCTGGCCCCTTCGACCGAGAACAGACGCCCCGGACGAGGGACCGCCCCGGCCCACTGTAGGACCGGGGCGGCCAGCCGACACGCGGGTCCGCTATCTGAGCGGGCGACCTCGTGCAGAGTGTCACCGCGGCCGGCGTCACTGAGGGGGTGCTCCGCATCGATACCCACCACCCCTCGAAGATCAAACAATGTAGGACTACGACCACAGACAGACGATCATGAACCGGGGAACGTGGGCGGGTGCCGTCTGCCTCGCCCCCGCCCGACTGGGTGCTGACCCAGCGCCGGGCCATCGGCGAACGTCTCCGTGCCGAGCGGCTGCACGCCAACCTCACCCAGGAACAGGTCTCGATCCGGTCCGGTGTCGACCGTCCCTCCGTCGTGCGGATCGAGCAGGGCCAGCAGTCACCCACCGTCGACACGCTGATCCGGTTAGCCGCGGCCATCGGGGTGCCTCTCGTCGTCCTGGTGCAGTGAGCGGCCGCCCCACGACGGGGGCGCAGGGCGGCCGCCCGGACCGGCCCCCGCGTCGGCGCGAGCGGGGGCCGGTGGCCTAGTCGAAGTCGCGGTCCCGGTAAAAGTCTCTGTGCCTACCCGTGTGCCCCGGGCGGAGCGTGCAGTGTCCGGGGCCGGTGGCGTTCTCCACCCAGCAGTACCCGCCCGCACGGCCCGCCGACCGAGCCGCCTCAGCTGCACGCTCTGCTGCGCTCTTTGGCATCAGGCCTCGTCCCCCATCGCGAGCGCCCGCAGCGCCGTGCCGTCCGGGCAGTACCGCGGGAGGGGCGGCGAGCAGCGCGTGCACGTGGTGACATGCAACTTCAGGACTCGATCCGCCTCGCGCTGAGTGCAGCCGTCGCAGGCCCGCGGATACCAGGGGCCGTAGACCCCGGCATAGCTGCCCTGCCGGCGGCCGAGGTCCACCGCGTCGGCCGTCAGCTGCTTGCGGCACCAGACGCACGTGGCGCCGCGTACCTGCTCGGGCTCCAAGCCGGACTGCCGGGGAACGGGGAGGACCGTCACGATGCTGACGGTCACAGGGGTGCCGGGCGTCGGGCCCATGCCCGTATCGTGTGCCATGTCGACCTGCTCTCAGCGGGAGGTTGACCTGCCCCGGGCCGTTCGCGCGGCTGCGGGGCTTTACCGTCCTCGCAGCGTAGACCTAGCTAGCTAGGCCCGCCAGGCGATCGTAGCTATCTCGTCTCGCTGAGTGAGCTGAGAGTGCCTAGCGTCGAGATCATGGAGTGGCAGCCGGACGTACCGCGGTGGCGGCAGGTGTACGACGTGATCGAGGCCCGGATCACGGACGGCACGTACGCCCCGGGCGAGCAGCTGCCGGGCGTGCTCGGGATCCAGGCCGAGTTCGGGATCGCGCAGATGACGGCACGGCGGGTGCTCACCGAACTGCGCGCGGCCGGGCTCGCGCAGATGCAACCCGGCGTCGGCACTTTCGTGACCGAGCTGCCCCGGCCGCCCGCGTAGCTCAGGCGCTGGTGCCGTCGGTGATCAGGCCGAGGCTGGCCAGAGCGGAGATCAGCGAACCGAGCGCCGCGTTCCCACCGCGCGACCCGGTCACCGTCGGCTTGGCCACCGCTGCCGCGCCGAAGAACCCCAGCGTGGTGCCCATGTGGCGGAACATCAGCGCCACGATCAGCGCGTCATCGGTCGTCCACTCGTTGGCCGCGGACCGACGCAGGTTCGTGTCCCGGGCTCCGCTCCCGGGGCCCGCCTCGAGCGTGCCGTTGGCCAGCAGGCGCCACCGGTCGAAGGTGTCGCCCGAGACGCCGCCGCCGAACGCAGGCGTGGCGCCACTGGCCACGTTGTTCGTGACCGTGCCGGACATGGTGCCGCCCGCCAGCGGCAGCAGCGCAGCGAGCGCGGCAGCGAGCCCGGTCACCTGAGACTGAGCGACCGTCACCGGGTCCCCGCCGGCGGATCCGTGGCTCGCGGCGTGTGCGGTCGGTGTGCGTGCGTTCGTGGTGGTGGGGTCGTCGGAGCGCAGTGCCACGGTGGGCCCGGTCCCGGCGGCGCCAAGCGGCGGCTGCGATCCGGTCGCGCCTGTGTCGCCCTTCGGGCCGGTCGCCCCGGTCGCACCTGCGGGCCCCGCCGCGCCGGTTGCGCCGGCCGGTCCCTCGGGTCCCTCCGCGCCGGGCGGTCCCGGCGGGCCGGGCACGAGCACGTACTCGCCGTCGTCGGCCCCGGCCGGGACCAGCTCGGCGAGGTCGACCTCGCCGAGCGACGCGGGCAGCGACAGGTACAGGGCGTCGCGGCCCGTCTCGACGCGGTACGTCCACCCCGTCGGCGTGAACCCCTCCGCGTCGGTCGCGACCAGCGTCTTGGACCACTGGCCTGCGTCGTTGGGGGTGACGACGACGGGGTCCCCCTCGACGACGACGCCCCAGTCCGCGCCGACGACGCGCCCCGGCACAGGCCGGATCCGCACCGGCAGCGGACGCCCCTCGCCGTCGGCCAACGTCTGGTGTCCGGTCAGGGTGACGGTCTGCACTCCGGGCGGGAACGACATGGTCAGGCTCCTGTGTGCATGTGCTCGCGCACGCGGTCGTGAATGTCCTCGGGCTCCGGAGTCACACCCCGGTCCCGCATGCGGTTCATCAGCCGGTCCACCGTCCACGAGTAGGCCAGCACCAGACTGGACAGCCCGTCGATCCGCCGGTCCTGCCGCTCGATCTTCGCCTTCATCTCGTCGCGGATCTCCCGGAACGCGGTCAGGTCGGCCTGCCGCTGCGCGGGCTCGGCCGCGGCCTCGGCCGCCGCGCGCTGCGCCTCGGCCGTCGTCAGCGCCGCCGCCTTCGTCGCGCGGGCCGCGAACAGCCCCGCACCCAGCAGCGCGACGGCGCCGAGTATCGACCCGACGACCCCGGCCGCAACCCCCCACGCTCCGCTCATCTTCGTGCCCTTCGTGCAGGGTGGGGGACGGAGTACTCAGGCACCGTCGCCAGCCACATGATCAGCCCCACGTGCCCGATCGCGTACCACGCTGCGATGGCCAGGCCCCGCGGATACTCCCCCGTCACGGCGCCCCACAGGAACGCCGTCCCCCAGATGAACGGCGGGAAGATCGCGGCGATGAAGCCGAGCCCGTCCCGTCCCACCCGCAGCCACGCGCAGCCGAAGGTGATGATCCCGCAGAGGATCCACACCGAGGACCAGCAGCGGATGTCCGCGAACCTCGTCAGCAGCCCCAGCCCGACGGGGCGGGGGTCCGGCTGGAGGGCGTAGCCCAGGCCGAACGCCACCTTGGCCGAGCCGAGAAGTACGAGGGCCATGCCGCGGCGGCCCAGCTGCTTGCGGAGCCGCCGGACCGCCGCGCGCATCAGACGCCCTTGACGAGCGACGCCGAGTTCTTCGTACCGAACGCCCGCGCCAGCATCCCCTTCAGCACGGTTCCGCCGGCGGCGATCCCGGCCGCGGCCATGGTCTCCCAGAAGCTGGCGTGGAACATGTCGGCGGGCCCGGCCGCGATGGCGACACCGCCGGCCGCGACCACGGCCGTGGAGAGGGTGCGCTCGGCCAGGTCTCTGGCGTAGGTCTTGGCCGTCTTGATGACGGTCTCTGCCTGGGGCAGGTCGATCTGCGACATGGTGTGTCCTTCCGTGGATGGGTCGGGGGGGGTGGGTCAGACGGCCCAGTACGGGCCGGACGCGGTGCGGTGCAGCAGCGCCACCGAGGCGCCGTCCGACGTCTTCACGCGCAGCTGGAAGCGCAGGTGCTTGCCCGCCGGGACGGTGCCCGACAGCACGAATTGGTGCCCGCCACCACCGCGGCGGGTGACGGTCTGGTACGCCGACGGGCTGCCGCCCGAGGTGTCCGTCAGGTAGAACCGGCCCTCCACCACGGCGTCCGCCGGGGTGTCGTCGGCGAGGGTGACGTG
This sequence comes from Streptomyces asoensis, assembly GCF_016860545.1. Taxonomy (NCBI): domain Bacteria; kingdom Bacillati; phylum Actinomycetota; class Actinomycetes; order Kitasatosporales; family Streptomycetaceae; genus Streptomyces; species Streptomyces asoensis. The sequence continues at coordinate 7,643 of NZ_BNEB01000004.1, forward strand.
CACGAGGGTGTCGTGCACGCGCGGCCCGGAGTGGACCACCGGGTCCGCGAACGCCAGGCCCACCCACTCACCCGAGGGCAGGTCCACGTCGGCCGGGTTCGCTTCGTTCAGCATCATCGGGGCGGGCATGTCGTCCTCCTGGACAGGGGGTGTCGGGGTCGGGGTGGTCGTGGGCGCGGCGGCCGGACGCGGCGCGCCTTCTGCACCCACGCGTACAGGGGGCCGCCGGGGCAGCTGGTCGCGTAGCCGTCGCGGTGACCCTTGATCTCGGTCCCGGCGCCGTGCTCGCGCAGCAGCTCGATCCCGTCGCGGATCGCCGAGAGCATGGCGTCCGTCGGCTCGGTCAGTCCCTCGCTGCCGACCAGGCCGACGATCGCGTAGTGCGCGCGGTTCAGGTCCTGGTTGCCGTTGGCGCCCGTGCGCCGGCCGACGCCGCGGCCCTCCAGCAGGAACCCGTGCGGGCAGGCCGCGTAGTTGTAGGCGACGTCGGAGTAGTTCTCCACCTTGTTCGCCAGGTGGCTGGCCCGTATCGCCTTCCACTCGGCGACGCACGCCGCATGGTCGGAGAGCAGCCGCGTCGACACCGCGGTCCCCTCGTAGTGGACCTTCACCCGCGGGTCGTGGCCTGGAGCGGGGCCTCCGACGCCAGCCATCCGAACTCGGCGCGTCGTACAAGTCTCATGGTGGTGCCCTTTCAGAGGAGTCGCGCGTAGGTGGGGGCGCCGCCGATCGAGCCGCCGCCGCCGAATTTCCCGCCGGTCGTGGCGCCCGCCGTGCGGCGTACCTGGATCTGGACCTTCAGCGAGGCCGACGCCCGATACGGAGTCAGGTCGATGACGGCCGTGGGGAACACGTAGGAGAAGAGCGCCGGCACGGAACCGGACGCGGCGACCGTGGCCCCGTCGAGGAGGATTTGCCAGGACCCGCCCGTGTTCACGGCCGACACCTGGTCGCCGATGAACACCATGCCGATGCTGAGCGTCGCCGTGCGGGGGCTGAGGATGGCCTCCCACAGCGTGATGAACGAGGTGGAGTCCTCGTACGGCATCGTGTGCAGCGACGTCGGGTAGAACGGCAGCTCATCCCGCTCCCACCCCGCACGGCGCAGCGCAGCCACCTGCGACTCCAGCTGCGCCACCCGCTGCCTCAGGTCCGGCGTCCGGACGATCCTCGGCATCACGCCCCCACACAGGTCAGCCGGACCCGCTCGGGCCCGGACGCCGCGGTGTTCTCGATGCCGACGATCCGCAGCACCGCCGACCGGCCCGCCGGGGACAGCGGCTCGGGTCGATGACGAACAGCGCCTGGTCCCCGACGGAGTACGAGCCGAACTCGGGGTCGGTGTCCGCGCTGGACCTCAAAGGTGGGCTGCGCCTGCGCGCCGGCCTGCGCATCCAAGTCGGCGTTGGTCAGGCCCTGCACCTGCGTCT
>NZ_BNEB01000006.1:300000-414987 GCF_016860545.1 Streptomyces asoensis
TTCGGCTGCGTCCGTCTCGTGTACAACAGGGCGCTCGAGGAACGCACTCGGGCCTGGCACGACGAGCAGCGTCATATTTCCTGTGCGCAGTCGTCGGCGGCGCTGACTCAGTGGAAGAAGACCGAGGAACTGTCCTACCTGGCGGAGGTGTCGTGCGTCCCGCTGCAGCAGGCGCTGCGCCATCTCCATTCGGCGTTCGGGAACTTCTTCGCCAAGCGCGCGAAATATCCTCGTCACAAGAGTCGGAAGAAGTCTCGTGCGTCGGCCGAGTACACCCGCAGCGCCTTCACTTGGCATGAGGGAAAACTGACTTTGGCCAAGACGGCCCAGCCTTTGGACATCCGCTGGTCGCGTCCGCTTCCCGAGCGCACGGAGCCGAGCACGGTGACCGTGTCCCGTGACGCGGCGGGACGCTGGTTCGTGTCCTTGCTGTGCGAAGACACGATCGAACCAGCCCTCGCCACCCCGGCGACGATCGGCCTGGACGCCGGGATCATCTCCCTGGTGACGCTGTCCACCGGGGAGAAGGTCACCAACCCCCGGTATGAGCGCCGTGACCGCGTCCGTCTGGTCCGCGCCCAGCGTGAGCTGTCGCGCAAAAAGAAAGGATCGGCGAACCGGGCGAAAGCCCGCCGCAAGGTCGCCCGCGTGCATGCGCGGATCGCCGACCGGCGCCGTGCCTTCCTGCACAAGCTGTCGACTCGGCTCGTCCGTGAGAACCAAACGGTCGTGATCGAGGACCTCACCGTCCGTAACCTGCTGAAGAACGGCAGGCTCGCCCGCGCCATCTCGGACGCGGCCTGGACGGATCTCCGCATGATGCTGGAGTACAAGTGCGCCTGGTACGGGCGCGAACTCGTCGTGGTCGACCGCTGGTTCCCCAGCAGCAAGCTGTGCGGAACCTGCAACACCGTCCGCGAGAAGCTGCCGCTGCATGTCCGTGAGTGGACGTGCGACTGCGGCACCGTGCATGACCGCGACCTGAGCGCGGCACGCAACATCCTGGCCGCTGGGCTGGCGGCGTCTGCCTGTGGAGATGGTGTAAGACCTCAACGGGAGTCCTCCCGGACGGGGCAGTCGTCGATGAAGCAGGAACCCCAGCGGGCAACCGCTGGAATCTCCCGTCTTCAGGTGGGAGAGGAAGTCAAGCGCTGGCCCTCTCGTTCACGGTGTGCGGTTGTGGTGCGGGGCGGGTGAGGGCGGGCAGGGCGAGGACGGCCGCGGCGATGGCGTCGGAGTCCTCCAGGGTGACCGAGCCGACGCCGGGTCGGATGCCGGCGGCGGTGACCCAGTGCACGGACTCGGTGGGCACCCCGTAGGCGAAGCGCCGCGGGTGGGGTACGCCGTGGGCGTCCAGGACGTGGTAGGGGCGTTCGGTCACGGCGAGGCCGCCGGTCTCGTGGTCCGCGGTGCGGGTGCCGTCGCGGCCGGGGATGCGGTAGGGGTGGCACTGGCCGGTGCGCAGCAGGTGGTTCATCAGGGGGTCCGCGGTGCGCCGCAGGTCGATCTCGGGCAGGCGGGCCTCGATGAGGACGGTGGCGCGTACCCGCACGTCGGGGATGGCGCCGGAGGTGGCGGTGAAGCAGGGGCCGTGGGGGTCGTGGGGGTCGGCGTCGACGTGCAGGGCGGGGCCGGTCACGTCGAGGATGCCGGCGTCGATGAGGGCGGCCATCTCCTCGATGCGTGAGGCGGGCGGTCCGATGGACAGGTAGGCGTTGAGCGGTGTGTACCAGCCGTCGAGGTGGTCGCGGTGGGACGCGGCGCTCAGGCCGGCGTGGTCGACGGCGAGCCGCAGTTCGTTGCGCAGGTCGCGCAGGACGTCCAGGGCGGCCTTGACGGGTCCGCTGACGTTGCCCTGGCGGGCCAGGCGGACGTCGTCGTCGAGGTGGGCGCGCAGCCAGCCGCGGAAGGCGGCCTGGTCGGGGAAGGTGCGGTTGCCGTAGGGGCGTGCGACGCGTTCCCAGTCCCAGCGTTCGGCGGCGGTGATGCGGCGGGCGTCGAGGAGGGCGTCCTCCTCGGGTCCGGGTTCGGCCTCCAGGTAGGCCTCCACGAACTCCTCGACGGTGTCGGGGTTTTCGTGGCGGGCGGTGAGCAGGGCCGCGTAGTAGACGCTGCACACCTCCTTGGACACCAGCGGCCACAGGTCGGCGGCGAAGTCGATGCCGGCGCTGTGGGGGGTGCGGGCGCGCAGGTCCGCGATGTAGCCGGTGGTGAGCAGGCGCGGGTGGTAGCGGCCGTGGGCGCCCTTCTCGTTCTCGCCGCGTGCCTGGTAGGGCACGCCGCGGCGGGAGCCGGCGTGCAGGCGCGGTTCGCGGCCGGAGGGCCGGTAGCGCAGCCGGCCGTCGGTGCGGGTGAAGACGCCGCCCCTGCCGTGGGTGAACAGGGCGAGGTAGTCGAAGAAGTTCAGTCCCAGGCCGCGCAGCAGGACGTGTTCGCCGGGGCGGATGCCCGACAGGTCGGCGTCGGCGGGGTTGGCGGGCGGCAGGTAGGTCAGCCCGTGCTGTGCGGCGTAGCGGGTGAGTTCCTGTTCGGGGCCGGAGAGCCGGGCGGGGACGTGTCCTTGGGCCAGGACGACCGCGGAAAGGCCGCTCAGGCGGGTGCCGTCGTCCAGGACGACGCTCTGGGTGCCGGGCAGGGTGTCGTCGTCGTGGACGGCGACGGCGCGCCGGGGGTGGGTGTGCACCGTGACGTGTGCGGCGGTGCGGGCCACGACCCGCTGGAACGCCCAGGTCAGGTAGCAGCCGTACAGGGCGCGGGTGGGGTAGGTGTCGGGGCCGAGGCGGCGTGCTTCGGCGAGGATCTCCTCGTCGTAGCCGGGGTCGGCTTCGAGGGTGTGGGAGTCCAGGGCCTTGGCCCACTGGTACAGGCTGGGTCCTTCGTCCAGCGGGCCGTCGATGCGGACGCTGGCGTCGGTGTAGACCGTGACCTGGCAGGACACGGTGTTCATCAGCAGGTGCCGGGACTGCGTGGGGCGCCATACCCGTCCCGAGCCCGGCGGGTCCGGGTCGACGACGTGCACGGTGACGGTGTCCCAGCGCGGTGACTTGCGTTCTTGTGCGCTGAGCCGTTCGAGTACGGACAGGCCGCGCGGTCCGGCGCCGACGAGGCAGACCTCCAGGTGTGCCGTCGTGTGGCCTGCGGTGGTGGGCGGGGCGGATCCGCGGGGGTGCGGATCGCCGAAGGGCAGGGGGTCGTACAGGTCGTGCTCGACGGCCGCCGTCACCAGCGGCCCTGCGGTGAGTGCGACGCTCACTGAGCGTTCGCCTCCATGGGTACCGTCCACAGCGCCTCCTTCCTGCGAGAACCGTCGGGGCAGGCGCTCAACCCCTGCTCGGTCCCGGATGGAAGCAGGCTCGAGAGGCGGAAGAAGGCGTGGTCCGGGCGGTGCGGCAGGTGCCGGCGGGTGTGCGGGCCGGTATCTCCGTCGGGGCGCGAACGGGACTGTATCGAGGCTCCAGCATCCGTCGGTACGTTCGTGGAAAAGCGTCACCGAGCAGTGGTTTGTGGCCCGTTGTGCACATTTCCTGACTCGGCTGCTGCGAGCGACGGGGAACGCGTATGGAATTCATGAAGGTCGCGGAGGGCGAGCCGCCTCATGAAGGAGACTCGATGAAGGCCGACTTGTGCGTCAGAAATCACTCCCCTGAAGTCATCTCCGCCACCGGGAACGTCCTTTGTGTTTCTTGCGTGCGGCAGGTGGAACGTCATCTGCGTACGCTTCCGGGTCTGCACCGGGAAAGCCTGCACCAGGTGTCGCCGACGGCGCGCGGGACCAATCCCACCCGCGTTTCGGGAAGTCGCAGGCGGGATCATCTGAACATCTCGGTGATCGACGCCCGTTCGCGTGTGCTGGCCGTGCTCGAATCGTGGTCGGACGTCGTCGCGGAGAAGGCGGGCGTGGCCGTGCCGGGGCGTTCCGTGCCGGAGCTGGCGCGGTTCCTGGCGCAGCATCTGCAGTGGTTCGCGTCGGTGCCCCCGGGCGCCGACTTCGCGGACGAGCTGGAGAGTCTGGTCGCCGAGGTGCGCGGCACGATCGACCCCGGTCCCGGCGGGGCGGGTGCTCTGGTGCGTGCGTGTGTGGTGGACGGCTGCGGCGGGACGATCAGCGTGTCGCCGGGCAGCGGCGGCGCGGTGGGGGCCAGCAGCATCGGATGTTCTTCGGGGCATTCCTGGGAGATGCCCGAATGGCTCGAACTGAGGCAGCTCATGGAGCGGCAGCGAAAGGGTGTCCGGGCATGACGAAGCCGCCACGTCACCGGCTGGTCCCCACGAATGTCGCGGCGCTCGCCGTGGGGGTGTCCGAGGCGACGATCCGCAAGTGGGTCAGCCGCGGGAAGATCACCCGTTACGGTGCGCCGAACTGCCGCTCGGAGTTCGACATCGACGAACTCACGCAGATCGCCGTGCAGCGCCGTTCCCGCCCCGTGCGGGAGGGGCCGGCGGCCTGAACCGGGACATGGGCCCGGGAATTCTGGCCGGGTGGCCCGTCATTTTTTCGAGAATTTTCCGGATGTTGCGATCTCGATGCAGAAAAGACAAGGGGAGCTGAGTGCGTTGACTCTACCGACCTCAGTGGAGGGGGTGGCGCAGGACCGGGGGGCCCACTCGGTCGGCATCGGCCGCGCCCATGCCAAGGCCATCCTGCTGGGAGAGCACGCGGTGGTGTACGGGGCGCCCGCGCTGGCCCTGCCGATCCCGCAGCTGACGGCGACGGCGAGTGCCGGATGGTCTTCGCGCGGCCGGGACGCGCAGGGCGAGTTGTCGTTCACCATGACCGGTTCCGCCTCCCGGACGGTGGTGACGCAGGCCTCCGAGGGTCTGCGCCGGCTGACCGCCGCGTTCAAGGCGCGGATGGGCATCACCGGCGGCCCGCATCTCGACGTGATCCTCGACGGGGCCGTCCCGCCCGGGCGGGGGCTGGGCTCCAGTGCCGCGAACTCGCGGGCGATCATCTTGGCGCTGGCCGATCTCTTCGGCCGTGAACTGAGCGAGAGCGCCGCCTTCGAGCTGGTGCAGACGGCCGAGAACGTCACCCACGGCCGGGCCAGCGGCGTCGACGCCATGACGGTCGGCGCGTCGGCGCCGCTGCTGTTCCGCCAGGGCAGGGCCCGGCCGCTGGGCATCGGCTGCGAGGCGCTGTTCATCATCGCCGACAGCGGCACGGCCGGCAGCACCAAGGAGGCCGTCGAACGCCTGCGCCACAGTTTCGAGCGGGAGGCCGGGGCGCGCGAGCGGTTCCTGGGCCGGGCCACGGAGCTGGTCGGACGCTCCCGCCTCGCGCTGGCCGACGGCGAGGCGGAAGAGGTCGGCTCGCAGCTGACGCACTATCACGAGCTGCTGCGCGCGGCCGGTCTGAGCACCGCCCGGATCGACGCGATGGTGGCGGCCGCGCTGGCGGCGGGCAGCCTCGGCGCCAAGATCACCGGCGGTGGTCTGGGCGGCTGTGTCCTGGCCCTGACCCGGCCCGAACAGGCACGCCAGGTCACCGCGCAGCTCCACGAGGCGGGCGCCGTGCAGACCTGGGTCGTCCCGCTGAGGAGGCAGAGCGGCCATGCGCACTGAACCCACCGCGCCGGCGCAAGAGCGCCGGGAGCAGCAGGCCCAGGCGGCCACCGCGCTCGCGCACCCGAACATCGCGCTGATCAAGTACTGGGGCAAGAGCGACGAGCGGCTGTTCCTGCCGCGCACCGACAGCCTGTCGATGACGCTGGACATCTTCCCCACCACCACCCGTGTGGCGCTGGCGCCCGGGGCGGGGCACGACAGCGTCACCTTCAACGGCGCCCCCGCCCCGGCGGAGGCCCACCGGCGGATCGTTGCGTTCCTGGAGCTGGTGCGGGAGAGGGCCGCGCGCGAGGTGCGGGCCGTCGTCGACACCGTCAACACCGTGCCCACCGGGGCGGGTCTGGCGTCCTCGGCCAGCGGGTTCGCCGCGCTGGCCGTCGCCGCGGCCGCCGCGTACGGGCTGGACCTGGACGCCACCGCGCTGTCGCGGCTGGCCCGGCGCGGTTCGGGGTCGGCCTCGCGGTCGGTGTTCGGCGGGTTCGCCGTCTGGCACGCCGGGCTGCGCGGCGGGACGCCCGCGCAGGCGGACCTGAGCTCGTACGCCGAGGCGGTGCACGCCTCGGCGCGGCTGGACCCGGCGCTGGTCGTCGCCGTCGTCGACGCGGGTGCCAAGACCGTCTCCAGCCGTGAGGCCATGCGCCGCACCGTGGCGACGTCACCGCTGTACGAGCCGTGGGCGCGCTCCAGCGCGGCCGACCTGGCCGACATGCGTACCGCCCTGGACGCCGGGGACCTGGACGCGGTCGGTGAGATCGCCGAACGCAACGCGCTCGGCATGCACGCCACCATGCTGGCGGCCCGCCCCGCGGTGCGGTACATGTCGCCGGCCTCGCTGCGGGTCCTGGACGCGGTGCTGCAACTGCGCCGCGACGGCACGGCCGCCTACGTCACCATGGACGCCGGGCCCAACGTCAAGGTGCTGTGCCGCAGCAAGGACGCCGACCGGGTGGCCGCCGCCGTGCGCGACGCCGCTCCTGGCCGGCCCGTGCACATCGCCCGGCCCGGCCCGGGTGCCCGTCTGCTGCCCGGGGAGCGGCCGTGACCTGGCCCCGCACGGCCGTGCGGCGCGCCCCGGGCAAGCTGTTCGTCGCGGGCGAGTACGCGGTGGTCGACCCCGGCAACACGGCCGTCCTGGTCGCCGTCGACCGCTACATCACCGTCACCGCCCGCGCCGCCTCCCCCGCGTCCGCCACCGGCGTCGTCGTCACCTCCGACCTCGCCGCGCCGCTGCGCCGCACCTGGCACGACGGGCGGCTGACCGAGGACGGCGAGACGCCCTCCCCCGTGCTGTCCGCGATCGAGACGGTGGGCGCGCTGCTGGCCGAACACGGTCTGCCGCTGCCCGCTCTGGACCTGTCGATCACCAGCACCCTGCACACCGGCGGCACCAAGTACGGGCTGGGCTCCAGCGGCGCGGTCACGGTGGCCACGGTGAACGCCGTGGCCACCGCCTGCGGCCTGGAGCTGAGCGAGCAGGACCTCTTCCGGCTGTCCCTGCTGGCCTCGGCCCGTATCGACGTCAAGGGCTCCGGCGGTGACCTGGCCGCCAGCACCTTCGGCGGCTGGATCGCCTACCGCTGTCCCGACCGTGCCGCCGCCCTGGACCTGGCCCGCACCCGAGGTGTCGAAGCGGCACTGCGCACCCCCTGGCCGCACCTCGCGGTGCGCCGGCTGCCCCCGCCCGCCGGCCTGCGCCTGGAGGTCGGCTGGACCGGCCGGCCGGCCTCCACCCCCGCCCTGGTCGCCGGTCTGCACCGGCGGTCCTGGCGGGGCAGCGCCTCGCACCGCGCGTTCGTGCGCACCAGCGCCCACATCGTGCAGGCCTGCATCGACGCCCTGGAGACCGGCGACGGCCCCGGCCTGCTGCACCAGATCCGCCGCGCCCGCACCGAACTGGAGCGCCTGGACGGCGAAGTGGGCCTGGGCATCTTCACCCCCGCGCTGCGGGCCCTGTGCGACGCCGCCGACGACCAGGGCGGCGCCGCCAAACCCTCGGGGGCCGGAGGCGGCGACTGCGGCATCGCGCTGCTGGACGCCCTCGCCCGGCACGACCTGGCACACGTACGGAAACGGTGGGCCGCGGCCGGGGTGCTTGCGCTGCCGGTCGCTCCCGCCCTGGAAGGGATTCCCACATGAGTAGCGCTCAGCGCAAGGACGACCACGTCCGGCTCGCCATGGAGCAGCAGCACGCGCACAGCGGACGCAACCAGTTCGACGAGGTGTCCTTCGTCCACCACGCCCTGGCCGGCATCGACCGGCCGCAGGTGTCGCTGGCCACCGCCTTCGCCGGCATCACCTGGCAGGCGCCGCTCTACATCAACGCGATGACCGGCGGCAGCGTCAAGACCGGCGCCATCAACCGTGATCTGGCCGTCGCCGCCCGCGAGACGGGGGTGGCCATCGCCTCGGGCTCCATGCACGCCTACTTCAAGGACCCCTCCTGCGCGGGCACCTTCCGGGTGCTGCGCGAGGAGAACCCCGGCGGGTTCGTCATGGCCAACGTCAACGCCACCGCCCGCGTCGAGGACGTACGGCGCGCCATCGACCTGATCGAGGCGGACGCCCTTCAGATCCACCTCAACACCGCGCAGGAGACGCCCATGCCGGAGGGCGACCGCTCCTTCGGCTCGTGGGCGGCGCAGATCGAGGCGATCGCGGCCGCCGTCGACGTCCCCGTCATCGTCAAGGAGGTCGGCAACGGGCTGAGCCGGCAGACGGTCCTGGCGCTGCCCGGCCTGGGCGTGCGGGCGGCCGACGTCAGCGGCCGCGGCGGCACGGACTTCGCCCGCATCGAGAACGGCCGCCGTGACCGGGCCGACTACGCCTACCTGCACGACTGGGGGCAGTCCACGGCCGCCTGTCTGCTGGACGCCCAGGACAGCGGCCTGCCGCTGCTGGCCTCCGGCGGCGTGCGCCACCCCCTGGACGTGGCCCGCGCGCTGGCCCTGGGCGCCCACGCGGTCGGCTCCTCCGGGGGGTTCCTGCGCACCCTCCTCGACGGCGGCGTGGATGCCCTGGTCGCCCAGCTGACGTCCTGGCTGGACCAGCTGGCGGCTCTTCAGACCATGCTCGGCGCACCCACCCCGGCCGACCTCACCCGCTGCGACGTGCTGATCCACGGCGCGCTGCGCGACTTCTGCGCCGACCGGGGCGTCGACACCCGCCGGCTCGCCCAGCGCTCCAGCTCCATCGACGCCCTCCACGAGATGACGGGAAGCACCCGATGACTGACACACACGCGATCGCCAGCGTCCCGATGCGGTGGGTGGGCCCCCTGCGTATCACGGGCAACGTCGCCGACACCGAGATCCATGTGCCGCTGGCCACCTACGAGTCACCGCTGTGGCCCTCGGTGGGCCGCGGCGCGAAGGTCTCCCGCCTCGCCGAGAAGGGCATCGTGGCCACCCTCGTCGACGAGCGGATGACCCGCTCGGTCCTCGTCGAGGCCACCGACGCGGCGACCGCGCTGGCCGCCGCCCGCACGGTCGAGGCCCGTATCGACGAACTGCGCGAGGTGGTGCGCGGTTGCAGCCGCTTCGCCCAGCTGATCGGCATCCGCCACGAGATCACCGCCAACCTGCTGTTCCTGCGCTTCGAGTTCTCCACCGGCGACGCCTCCGGGCACAACATGGCCACCCTCGCCTCCGACGCGCTGCTGGCGCACCTGCTCCAGACCGTGGAGGGCATCAGCTACGGATCGATCTCGGCGAACTACTGCACCGACAAGAAGGCCACCGCCATCAACGGCATCCTGGGCCGCGGCAAGAACGTCGTCACCGAACTGCTCGTGCCGCGCGAGGTGGTGGCCTCCGTCCTGCACACCACCGCCGCCAAGATCGTCGAGCTGAACATCCGCAAGAACCTCCTCGGCACGCTGCTGGCCGGCGGGATCCGCTCCGCCAACGCCCACTACGCCAACATGCTGCTCGCCTTCTACCTGGCCACCGGGCAGGACGCGGCCAACATCGTCGAAGGCTCCCAGGGCGTCGTCATGGCCGAGGACCGCGACGGCGACCTGTACTTCTCCTGCACCCTGCCGAACCTGATCGTGGGCAGCGTCGGCAACGGCAAGGGCCTGGCCTTCGTGGAGACGAACCTGACCCGGCTCGGCTGCCGCGAGGACCGCGCGCCCGGCGAGAACGCCCGCCGCCTGGCCGTCCTGGCCGCCGCCACCGTGCTGTGCGGGGAGCTGTCGCTGCTCGCGGCGCAGACCAACCCCGGTGAGCTCATGCGTGCGCACGTCCAACTCGAACGCGACAACACGACCGCAAAGGCTGGTGTATGAGACATGTCCCTCTCCATCGGGATCCACGATCTGTCCCTCGCGACGGGCGAGTTCGTCCTGGAGCACACGACGCTCGCCGCGCACAACGGCACCGAGATCGGCAAGTACCACGTGGGCATCGGCCAGGAGTCGATGAGTGTGCCCGCCGCCGACGAGGACATCGTCACCATGGGTGCGGCGGCCGCCGCGCCGATCATCGCCCGGCACGGCACGGACCGCATCCGCACGGTCGTCTTCGCCACCGAGTCCTCCATCGACCAGGCCAAGTCGGCGGGCGTGTACGTGCATTCGCTGCTGGGGCTGTCGTCGGCGACGCGGGTCGTCGAGCTCAAGCAGGCCTGCTACGGGGCGACGGCCGGCCTGCAGTTCGCCATCGGCCTGGTGCAGCGCGACCCCGCCCAGCAGGTCCTGGTCATCGCCAGCGACGTCTCCAAGTACGACCTGGACAGCCCCGGTGAGGCCACCCAGGGTGCGGCGGCGGTGGCCATGCTGGTCAGCGTCGACCCCGCGCTGGTGCGCATCGAGGACCCCTCGGGCCTGTTCACCGCCGACGTGATGGACTTCTGGCGGCCCAACTACCGCGACACCGCCCTGGTCGACGGGCAGGAGTCCATCGGCGCCTACCTCCAGGCCGCGGAAGGCACCTGGAAGGACTACAGCGAGCAGGGCGGCCGCCCGCTCGGGGAGTTCGCCGCGTTCTGCTATCACCAGCCGTTCACGAAGATGGCCTACAAGGCCCACCGGCACCTGCTGAACTACTGCGGCTACGACACCGACCCCGGCGACATCGCCCGCGCGCTCGGGCAGACCACCGCCTACAACACCGTCATCGGCAACAGCTACACCGCCTCGGTGTACCTGGGTCTGGCCGCGCTGCTGGACCAGGCCGACGACCTCAGCGGGCGGCCGGTGGCGTTCCTCAGCTACGGCTCGGGAAGCGTCGCGGAGTTCTTCGCCGGGACGGTCGTGGCCGGCTACCGCGAGCACCTGCGCACCGGCGCCAACCAGGAGGCGATCAGCCGGCGCACCCCGCTGGACTACGCCGGCTACCGCGAGCTGCACGAGTTCAAGTTCCCCGCCGACGGCGGCGACCACGCCACCCCGCAGCAGACCACCGGCCCGTTCCGGCTGGCCGGGATCAGCGGCCACAAGCGCCTCTACCAGCGGCGCTAGCAACCGCCCGGGCCCGCACCGGCAGGCGGGCACCCCCTGCTCCTTCGTTGCACGCGGGGGGGTGTCCGCCTGCCGGGCGGCCCTGTTCGAGACGAGCCATCCAAGACCAGGTGAAGAGGAGGGCAGCCGCATGGACGACGTGACGATCCTCGGTACGGGCAGCCCGATGAAAGACGTCAGGATCCTCGGTACGGGCGCCTGTGTGCCCGACCGGATCGTCTCCAACGACGAGGTGGGGGCGCCGGCCGGGGTCGACGACGCGTGGATCACCCGCAAGACCTCGATCCGTGAACGGCGCTGGGCCGCCCCGGAGCAGGCCACGTCCGACCTGGCCACGGCCGCGGCGCGGGCGGCGATGCAGGCGGCCGGCATCACCGCCGAGCAGCTGTCGGTGATCGCGGTCGCCACCTCCACCCCCGACCGGCCCCAGCCGCCGACGGCGGCCTACGTCCAGCGCAACCTCGGCGCGTCGGGCACCGCGGCCTTCGACGTCAACGCGGTGTGCTCGGGCACGGTGTTCGCGCTGTCCGCGGTCGGCAGCATCGTCCTGCGGCGCGGCGGCTACGCCCTGGTCATCGGCGCGGACGTGTACTCGCGGATCCTCGACCCGGCCGACCGCAAGACGGTCATCCTGTTCGGTGACGGCGCCGGCGCGATGGTGCTGGGCCCCACCGGCCGGGGCCCGCTGGTGCGCCATGTCGCCCTGCACTCCTTCGGCGCGCTGTCGGACCTGATCCAGGTGCCCGCGGGCGGCAGCCGGCTGCCGCTGGACCACGACGGGCTGGACGCCGGGTTGCAGTACTTCGCGATGGACGGGCGCGAGGTGCGCCGGTTCGTGGTGGAGGAACTGCCGCAGCTGGTCAAGGGGTTCCTGCACGAGGCCGGTGTCGAGTCCCAGGACATCAGCCACTTCGTCCCGCACCAGGCCAACGGCGTGATGCTCGACGAGGTGTTCGCGGACCTGTCGCTGCCGCGGGCCACCATGCACCGCACGGTCACGCACTACGGCAACACCGGCGCCGCCTCCATCCCCATCACCTTGGACGCGGCCGTGCGCCAGGGCGCCTTCCGCCCCGGCGAGCTGATCCTGCTGGCCGGCTTCGGCGGCGGCATGGCCGCGAGCTTCGCCCTCATCGAATGGTGAACCCCTGACACCCCCACGGCACCGAGCTCCTCCCCCGCCCGCACCGGCCGACACCGGCACCCGCACGCCCCGCCGCCCGCCACCGGTGAGCCCCTCAGCCCCGGCCGAGGGGCTCGGACCCGTTCCCGGACCCGCAGGGCGATCAGCGCGGCGACCAGGAGCGTCACTCACCCGACTGGGGGGCAGGGGCGGGGGCGGGGGTCCGGGGGGTGGCGGTCCAGGAGGCGAGCAGGCGCAGGCCCTCGTCGGAGGGCGAGGCGGGTTCGGCGGTGTAGACGGTGAGGGTGAGTCCGGGCTCGGCGGTCATCTCCAGGCCCTCGTAGGCGAGGGTGAGGTCGCCGACGGCCGCGTGGTGGAAGTTCTTGGTGCCGGTGCCGTGGCGGCGGACGTTGTGCGCGCCCCAGCGGGTGCGGAAGTCGTCGCTGCGGGTGGACAGTTCACCGACCAGGTCGTGCAGGTCCTTGTCGTGGGGGTTGCGGCCGGCCTCGGTGCGCAGGATGGCGACGGCCATGTCGGCGGCCAGGTCCCAGTCGGGGTAGAAGCGGCGCGAGGCGGGGTCGAGGAACTGGAAGCGGGCCAGGTTGGCCTGGTTGGCGGGCGTGGCGTAGACGTCGTCGTAGAAGGCGCGGGCGAGCCGGTTGGTGGCGAGGATGTCCATGCGGCCGTTGCGGACGAAGGCCGGGCCGGCGGTGACGGCGTCCAGCACCCATTGCAGGCTGCGGTGGGCACTCCAGGTGCGGGCGGTGCGCCGGCGGGGCCGGGTGAGGGCGTCGGAGCCGTCGGCGGCCTGCGCGAGGTTCATCAGGTGGGCGCGTTCGGCGTCGTCGAGCCGCAGGGCGCGGGCGACGGCTTCGAGGACGGCCGGGGAGGCCCCGGCGAGGTTTCCGCGCTCGAGCTTGGCGTAGTACTCCACGCTCATGTCGGCGAGCGCGGCGACCTCGCTGCGGCGCAGACCGGGCACCCGCCGGCGGGTGCCGGCCGGCAGCCCCGCCCGCTCGGGGCTGATCTTCGCGCGCCGCGAGGTCAGGAACTCGCGGACCTCTGCCTGGTTGTCCATGCCTTCGACGGTACGTCCTGCCCGCCGCCCCAGGGATGTACTGCCGGTACACCCCTTGACGGTGCCTCGCTGCGGGCGCCGGGTGGGGGTTGTCTGGAAGGCACGGTGCTCCTCGCCCGGCCGTCACGGCGGGCGCGCACCCGGCCCCCCGCACCCGGCGACGGCCCCGGACCCCCGGTGTCCCGCCCCGGCACGAGAAGGAACCCGACCATGCGCGGCGCAGTGATCCACGCCCCCGGCGACATCCGCTTCGAGACCCTGGACGACCCGAAGATCCTCCACCCCACCGACGCGGTCATCCGTACGGCCGTGACCTGTGTGTGCGGCTCGGACCTGTGGCCCTACCGCGGTGCCGAGCCGGTCGGCGGCCCGCACCCGATGGGCCACGAGTACGTCGGCTTCGTGGAGGAGGTGGGCTCCGCGGTCACCTCGCTCACGCCGGGCCAGTTCGTCGTCGGCTCCTTCGCCACCTCCGACAACACCTGTGCGAACTGCCGAAACGGCTTCCAGTCGAACTGCCTGCACCGCGAGTTCATGTCGACCTGCCAGGCCGAGTACGTGCGCATCCCGCACGCCCAGGGCACCCTGGTCGCCACCGAGGAGGTACCGGAGCGGGAGATGTGGCCGGCTCTGCTGGCCGTGTCCGACGTGATGGGCACCGGCTGGTGGGCCGCCGACGCCGCCGAGGTCGGGCCCGGCTCGACCGCCGTGGTCGTCGGAGACGGCGCGGTCGGCCTGTGCGCGGTGATCGCCGCGAAGGAGAAGGGCGCCGAGCGGATCATCGTCATGTCACGGCACGAATCCCGCCAGAGGCTCGCCCGCGCGTTCGGCGCCACGGACATCGTCGCCGAGCGCGGCGAGGAGGGCATCGAGCGGATCAAGGAACTGACCGGCGGGATCGGCGCGGGCTCCGTCCTCGAGTGCGTCGGCACCGCCGAGGCCATGCGGCAGGCGCTGCACTCGGCGCGGCCCGGCGGCAGCGTCGGCTTCGTCGGCGTCCCCCACGACGTCGCCGTCGACGGGCAGGAGCTGTTCTTCTCCCACGTCGGCCTGCGCGGCGGCCCCGCCCCCGTCCGCCGCTACCTGCCCGACCTGATCGACCGCGTCCTGACCCGCCGCATCGACCCCGGCCGGGTCTTCGACCTCACCTTGCCCCTGGAGCAGGTCGCCGAGGGCTACCGGGCGATGGACGAGCGCCGCGCCGTCAAGGCCCTCCTCACCCCCTGACCCGCCCGCCCCGCGTCCGAAGGAGCACAACCGTGCAGATCACCCGCAGTTCGATCGACACCGTCAAGGGCCCGGCCGACTGGTTCACCGGCGACGTCTACATCGACGCCGTCGCCGCGGCTCCCGCCCCCTCCCGGGTCACCGCCGCCCTGGTGCACTTCATGCCCGGCGCGCGCACCCACTGGCACCGCCACCCGCTGGGCCAGAGCGTCTTCGTCACCGAGGGCGTCGGGCTGTGCCAGCGCCGCGGCGGACCGGTGGAGGTCATCCGGCCCGGCGACCGCGTCCTGTTCGAGGCCGGCGAGGAGCACTGGCACGGCGCCGCCCCGAACCGGCTGATGGTCCACGTGGCCATCAACGAGGGCGACCACGACCACGCCGTCGTGCACTGGCTGGACCCCGTCACCGACGAGGAGTACCACGCCGCCCCGGCCACCGCCTGAACCGAGACCCCCGCCCGGGGGGCCGCGGGCGGCGTGCCGCGACGGCGCGGGACGCCAGCTCAGGCGGCCGACGCCCTGAACGGATCGAGGGGGTTGATCTCCGCCTCGTCGAAGAGCCGCTCCAACGCCTCGTGCCCGTGACGCCTGCGGAACTCGGTCTCGGCCGTCGTCACGGGCAGCGCCCACAGGATGCGGGCGTGGCCCCCGGCAACGGGGCAGTGTTCGAGGCCCGGTCCGTGGAGGTAGGGCAGGCTGATCAGCACGTGATCGCAGGCCGACCCCGGCACCCACGGTGCGCCGATCGGCATGCTGTGCTCCAGGCCGAGCCGATGTCCTGCGCAGTGGTAGGCGGCGAGCATCGCCATGAGCTCGATGAACCGCTGGTCGCGGACGTGAGCGGTCATGACGAACTCGAGTCCGTGACCGTCCTTCTCCCCCGCCGCCCAGCATCCGGCGCTCACATAGGCCCAGCCTTCGCTGCGGGGGCCGGGGCCCACGACAAGAACCCTCAGCGAGGGCATCACCGCGCGCCGCTGCGGCCCGAGGTCGTGCTCGACGCTCTCCACGCGGTGTCCGTGGAAGAACGCCCGGACGTGGGACTCGACAGCCTCCACGGCCGCCACCGTCGTATCGCTCACCACGCGATCGTCCCAGAGCACGGCCGGCGGGCCTTCACCGTTCGCGGGCGATCAGGTCAGCCGAGGACGTAGGTCTCGTCACCGAAGTCCGCGACGATCTTCAGCTTGCCGCCGAGCGCCTTGACGTAGGCGGCGAGGGTGTCGACCTCGCTGCGTTCCAGTTGGCCCTTCTCGATGCGGGAGACGCGGGCCTGGGTGACGCCCATGGCTTCGGCAACCTGGACCTGTGTGGTGTGCTGCCGTTTCCGCAGCTCGGCGAGGCGGTGCACACGGGAGGCCAGGATCATCGCCTGGGCTCCTTGCCGAATCTGATCCTTTTCGGCATCGGTGAAGGCGAAGTCCTCGGCCAGGTCCGCCCAGGAGACGGCCTGCGGGTCCTTGAGGTGATCTGTCATCGTGCCCCGTCCTCTCCACCGATTCGCTTCAGATGTTCCGCGTATGCCTGCTCCGCCTGAGGCACCGCGACCCGGTACCAGCCGGACCAGTTGCCCGCCTTGTCACCACCGACCAGGATCACGGCCTGGCGGTCCGGGTCGAACACGAAAAGCAACCGTACTTCCGTTGCACCTGCCGAACCGGGGCGGAGTTCCTTGAGGTTCGACAGCGCCGAGCCCTTGATCGTGTCGACCAGAGGCCGGCCCAGCGCGGGACCTTCCTCCTGAAGGGCGGTGACAGCCTGGCTGACCTGGATCAGGGTGTCGCGGTCAGTGCGGCGCAGGGCGTGAAGCCACGAAAGAGCCGGCTCAACGACGACGATCTTCCAGGCCGCGAACGCCCCTCATCTGCAATTATTACGTCAGCAGCATACACCACTGATGGCATACCGGGAGGGGCCACGGGCGCGCTGGTGACCTCGGCAATACGAGCCGGCCTCCCGCGCTGCCGCGATCTGGCACGCGAAATCCCTCCCTGGTGAGCAAACTCGTGTGGCCCCACCCGGGGGGGGCGAGCGGGGCCGGGCCCCTCCCCCGGGTGGGGCCGGGGTCAGCCGGCGTCGCGGGTGGGGGTGTAGGCCGGCCACAGTTCGCGGGCGAGGAGTTCTTCCTGGGGGGACAGCGGGGCATCGCCGCGCAGCCGCTCGGGGTGGGCGGGCGGCGGGCCTCCGACGCCCGGCGGCAGGACCCGGAAGCGGGCCTGGGTGTAGCGCACCAGGCGCCTGGTGGAGCGTGAGGGGGCCGGGGCGGTGTCGATGGCCTGGAGTGCCTGGGGGCCGACGTAGACGGCTCCCAGGGTCGCCAGGGCGCGCCCCGCACTTCGCAGCCAGCGCTCGATCAGCCGCAGGCCGCCACGCAGTACCCGAATCATGTCTGCACCTCCACAGCTCAGGTCGTCGTCGCTACAGAGACTGACAAGGTTCACTCGTGGACCGGTCGAGCAGGCATGGCGCACGCCCGTGCTGTTTTCGCCCCCGGCCGGCCGGCGGGCGGGCAGGCACGGCGCCCGTGCGGGGGGCAACATGGCGAGGCGCGCTGCAACAGGTGTGCAGCGCGCCGGAGGTGGTGCCGTTACGGCCGCAGGCCGCAGGCCCGGGGTCTTCGCGGGGGGGGCGGGCGGGGTCAGTAGCGGTAGTGGTCGGGCTTGTAGGGGCCGTCGGCGGCGACGCCGATGTAGGCGGCCTGCTCGGGGCGCAGGCGGGTGAGCTTGACGCCGAGGGCGTCCAGGTGGAGGCGGGCGACCTTCTCGTCGAGGTGCTTGGGCAGGGTGTAGACGCCCGTGGGGTATTCGGTGGGCTTGGTGAACAGCTCGATCTGGGCGAGGGTCTGGTCGGCGAAGGAGTTGGACATCACGAACGAGGGGTGGCCGGTGGCGTTGCCGAGGTTGAGCAGGCGGCCCTCGGAGAGCACGATGAGGACCTTGCCGTCGGGGAACGTCCAGGTGTGGACCTGCGGCTTGACCTCGTCCTTGACGATGCCGGGGGTGCGGGCCAGGCCGGCCATGTCGATCTCGTTGTCGAAGTGGCCGATGTTGCCGATGATGGCCTGGTGCTTCATCCGCGCCATGTCCGAGGCCAGGATGATGTCCTTGTTGCCGGTGGTGGTGATGAAGAGGTCGGCGGTCTCGACGACCTCGTCCAAGGTGGTGACCTGGTAGCCGTCCATCGCCGCCTGGAGCGCGCAGATCGGGTCGATCTCGGTGACGATGACGCGGGCGCCCTGGCCGCGCAGCGACTCCGCGCAGCCCTTGCCGACGTCGCCGTAGCCGAAGACGACGGCGGTCTTGCCGCCGATGAGGACGTCGGTGGCGCGGTTGATGCCGTCGATGAGGGAGTGCCGGCAGCCGTACTTGTTGTCGAACTTCGACTTGGTCACCGCGTCGTTGACGTTGATCGCGGGGAACAGCAGGACGCCGTCGCGCTGCATCTCGTAGAGGCGGTGCACGCCGGTGGTGGTCTCCTCGGTGACGCCGCGGATCTCGGCGGCGAGCCGGGTCCAGTCCAGGGGGCTGTTCTCCAGCAGGGCCCGCACCACGGCCAGTTCCTCGTTGTCGGCGGCCGGGAGCTGCCCGCTCTTGGCGTATTCGACGCCCTTGTGGACCAGGAGGGTGGCGTCGCCGCCGTCGTCGAGGATCATGTTCGGGCCGCTGTGGCCGGGCCAGGTCAGGGCCTGCTCGGTGCACCACCAGTATTCCTCGAGGGTCTCGCCCTTCCAGGCGAAGACGGGGATGCCGCTGGGGTGTTCGGGGGTGCCGTTCGGGCCGACGGCGACGGCGGCGGCCGCGTGGTCCTGGGTGGAGAAGATGTTGCAGGACACCCAGCGGACCTCGGCGCCCAGGGCGGTGAGGGTCTCGATGAGGACGGCCGTCTGGACGGTCATGTGCAGGGAGCCGGTGATGCGGGCGCCGGCCAGGGGCCGGGCCTGGGCGTACTCCTCGCGGATCGACATGAGGCCGGGCATCTCGTGCTCGGCGAGGGTGATCTCCTTGCGGCCGAAGGCGGCCAGGGAGAGGTCGGCGACCTTGAAGTCCGTGAAGTCAGCGCTGGGCTGCGAGGGCATGCTGGGCACTCCTTGAGTTCGTCACGTTGCGGTGGATTTCGAGCGTCGCCGTGGAGCGGTTGAGCGTGATGTAGTGCAGTCCGGGGGCGCCTTCGGCGAGGAGCCGGCACGCCATGGCGGTGGCGTGCTCGACACCGATGCGGTGCCCGTCGGCGGGGTTGTCGCGTGCGGCGTCGAGGCGGTGGGCGAGGTCCTCGGGGAAGGCGGCGCCGCTGAGCTGGGCGAACCGGGCGATCTGGCGGACGTCGGTGGCGGGCATGATCTCCGGGATGATCGGGGTGTCGCAGCCCGCGGCGGTGACCCGGTCGCGCAGCCGCAGGTAGTCCTCGACGCGGAAGAACATCTGGGTGACGGCGTAGTCGGCGCCGGCGCGGCACTTGGCGACGAAGTGGCGGATCTCGCTGTCCCAGTCGGCGGAGCGCGGGTGGCGTTCGGGGAAGGCGGCCACCCCGACGCCGAACTGGCCCGACTCCTTGACCAGGCGCACCAGTTCGTCGGCGTGGGTGAGGCCGTCGGGGTGGGGGATCCAGGGGGCGTTGGGGTCGCCGGGCGGGTCGCCGCGCAGGGCGAGGACGTCGCGGACGCCGGCGTCGGCGTACTGGCCGATGATGTGGCGCAGTTCGGCGACCGAGTGGCCGACGGCGGTGAGGTGGGCGACGGGCCGCAGGGTGGTCTCGGTGGCGATCCGCTTGGTGACCTCGACGGTGCGCTCGCGGGAGGAGCCGCCGGCCCCGTAGGTGACGGAGACGAAGGAGGGGGCCAGCGCTTCGATGCGGCGGATCGCCTCCCACAGGGTCCGTGCCCCCTGGGGGGTCCTGGGCGGGAAGAACTCGAAGGAGAACGTGGGCGTGCCCTGGTCGAGGAGGTCGCGCACGGTGGTCATGGCCGGCCTCCGGCGTTGAAGTAGCCCGCTTCGGGGTGGTGCAGGACGATCGCGT
The DNA here is from genome assembly GCF_016860545.1 of Streptomyces asoensis. Taxonomy (NCBI): domain Bacteria; kingdom Bacillati; phylum Actinomycetota; class Actinomycetes; order Kitasatosporales; family Streptomycetaceae; genus Streptomyces; species Streptomyces asoensis. The sequence goes on from NZ_BNEB01000006.1 coordinate 319,464, forward strand.
CGGTCGACTGCTCGGGGTGCAGCTGGAACTCCTCGGACAGGTGGACGCCGATGCGTTCGGGCCGCAGCAGGGCGGCGATCTTGGCGCGGTCCTCCAGGTCGGGGCAGGCGGGGTAGCCGAGCGAGTAGCGGCAGCCCTGGTACTCGGTGCGCAGCATCGCCTGAAGGGCCTCGGGGTCGCCGCCGGCGATGCCGAGTTCGGCGCGCACGCGGGCGTGCCAGTACTCGGCGAGCGCTTCGGCGAGCTGCACGGACAGGCCGTGCAGTTCGAGGTAGTCGCGGTAGGAGTCGGCGGCGAAGAGCTTGGCTGTCTCCTCGCCGATGCGGGAGCCGACGGTGACGACCTGGAGGCCGACGACGTCGGTCTGCCCGGACTCCTCGGGGCGGAAGAAGTCGGCCAGGCACAGCCGGCGGCCGCGCTGCTGGCGGGGGAAGGTGAAGCGGGTCAGTTCGCTGCCGTTGTCGTCCAGCAGGATCAGGTCCTCGTCCTTGGAGACGCAGCGGAAGTAGCCGTGGACGACGGCGGCTTCGAGGAGGTTGTCGGTCTGGAGCCGGTCCAGCAGCCCGCGCAGCCGGGGCCGGCCCTCGGTCTCGACGAGGTCGGCGTAGGTGGGGCCGTCGCCGCTGCGGGTCTGTTTCAGTCCCCACTGGCCCTTGAAGAGGGCGTCCTCGTCGAGCCAGGAGGCGTATTCCTTGAGCGGGATGCCCTTGACGATGCGGGTGCCCCAGAACGGCGGGGCCGGGACCGGGTTGTCGGTGGCGACGTCGGAGCGGCCGCGCTCGGTGCTCCCGGCGGGGGCGGGGGTGGGGGTGGGGGTGGGGGTGGTTCTGACGCGGCGCTGCTTGAGTTCGGGCAGCTTCGCGCCGGGCACGCCGCGTTTGACGGCGATGAGGGCGTCCATGAGGCGCAGGCCCTCGAAGGCGTCGCGGGCGTAGCGGACCTCGCCGTCGTAGATCTCGTGCAGGTCCTGTTCGACGTAGGCGCGGGTGAGAGCGGCGCCGCCGAGGATGACGGGGTAACGGGCGGCGAGGTCGCGGGAGTTGAGCTCCTGGAGGTTCTCTTTCATGATCACGGTGGATTTGACGAGGAGTCCGGACATGCCGATGACGTCGGCCCGGTGTTCCTCGGCGGCTTCCAGGATCGCGGAGACCGGCTGCTTGATGCCGAGGTTGACGACGTTGTAGCCGTTGTTGGACAGGATGATGTCGACGAGGTTCTTGCCGATGTCGTGGACGTCGCCGCGCACGGTGGCCAGCACGATGGTGCCCTTGCCCTCGGCGTCCGACTTCTCCATGTGCGGTTCGAGGTAGGCGACCGCGCTCTTCATGACCTCGGCGGACTGGAGGACGAACGGCAGCTGCATCTGCCCGGAGCCGAACAGCTCGCCGACGACCTTCATGCCGTCCAGGAGGGTGTCGTTGACGATGTCCAGGGCCGGGCGGCTCCGGAGGGCCTGCGCGAGGTCCTGTTCGAGGCCGTTCTTCTCGCCGTCGATGATGCGCCGCTTGAGCCGCTCCTCCAGCGGCAGCGCGGCCAGTTCCTCGGCCTTGCCCGCCTTCAGGGACTTCGTGGTCGCGCCCTCGAAGAGCGCCATCAGCTTCTGGAGCGGGTCGTAGCCCTCGCGGCGGCGGTCGTAAACGAGGTCCAGGGCGGTGGCGACCTCCTCCTCGCTGAAACGGGCGATCGGCAGGATCTTCGAGGCGTGCACGATCGCCGAGTCCAGGCCGGCCTTGACGCACTCGTCCAGGAACACCGAGTTCAGCAGGATCCGCGCGGCCGGGTTCAGACCGAAGGAGATGTTCGACAGGCCCAGGGTGGTCTGCACGTCGGGCCGGCGGCGCTTGAGCTCGCGGATCGCCTCGATCGTGGCGATGCCGTCCCCCCGGGACTCCTCCTGGCCGGTGCAGATCGTGAACGTCAGACAGTCGATGAGGATGTCGGACTCGAGGATGCCCCAGTTGCCCGTCAGGTCGTCGATGAGGCGCTCGGCGATGGCCACCTTCGCCTCGACCGTGCGCGCCTGGCCCTCCTCGTCGATCGTCAGCGCGATCAGTGCGGCGCCGTGCTCCCGGGCGAGGCGGGTCACCTGCGCGAAGCGGGAGTCGGGGCCGTCGCCGTCCTCGTAGTTGACGGAGTTGATGACGGCGCGCCCGCCGAGCTTTTCCAGGCCCGCGCGCAGTACGTCGACCTCGGTGGAGTCCAGCACGATCGGCAAGGTGGAGGCGGTCGCGAAGCGTGCGGCCAGTTCCTGCATGTCGGCGACGCCGTCGCGGCCCACGTAGTCGACGCACAGGTCGAGCATGTGGGCGCCTTCGCGGATCTGGTCGCGGGCCATCTCCACGCAGTCGTCCCAGCGGCCCTCCAGCATGGCCTCGCGGAACTTCTTCGACCCGTTGGCGTTGGTGCGCTCACCGATCGCCATGTAGGCGGTGTCCTGGCGGAACGCCACGCTCTGGTAGAGCGAGGCGGCTGCGGGTTCGGGGTGCGGCCGGCGGGCGGGCGGGGTCAGGCCGCGTACCCGGTCGGCGACCTGGCGCAGGTGTTCGGGGGTCGTCCCGCAGCAGCCGCCGACCAGGGACAGGCCGTAGTCGCGGACGAAGTTCTCCTGGGCGTCGGCCAGTTCCGGTGCGCCCAGCGGGTAGTGGGCGCCGTCCTTGCCCAGGACCGGCAGGCCGGCGTTGGGCATGCAGGACAGCTGGATCCGGGCGTGGCGGGCGAGGTAGCGCAGGTGCTCGCTCATCTCGGCGGGGCCGGTGGCGCAGTTCAGGCCGATCATGTCGATGCCGAGGGGTTCCAGGGCGGTCAGCGCGGCGCCGATCTCGGAGCCGAGCAGCATGGTGCCGGTCGTCTCGACGGTGACCGACACGATGAGCGGCAGGTCGTGGCCGAGTGCGTCCAGGGCGCGGCGGGCGCCCAGTACGGAGGCCTTGGTCTGGAGCAGGTCCTGGGTGGTCTCCACGATCAGGGCGTCGGCGCCGCCGGCGATGAGGCCTTCGGCGTTTTGCTGGTAGGCGTCGCGCAGGACGGTGAAGGGGGCGTGGCCCAGGGTGGGCAGTTTGGTGCCGGGGCCGATCGAGCCGAGGACCCAGCGGGTGCGGCCGTCGCGGGCGGCGAAGGCGTCGGCGCTCTCGCGGGCGATGCGGGCGCCGGCCTCGGACAGTTCGTGGACGCGGTGGGCGATGTCGTACTCGCCCAGGGCGGCGTGGTTGGCGCCGAAGGTGTTGGTCTCGACGCAGTCGACGCCCGCGGCGAAGTACTCCTCGTGCACCGAGCGCACGATGTCGGGGCGGGTGACGTTGAGGATCTCGTTGCAGCCCTCCAGCTGCTCGAAGTCCTCGAGTGTGGGCTCCTGGGCCTGGAGCATGGTGCCCATCGCGCCGTCGGCGACCACCACACGGGTGGCGAAGGCCTCGCGCAGGGCGGCGGTGCGGGCCCGGGCATCGGCGCTCACGGCCGGCCTCCCAGGAGGGGGGCGAGCGGTGCGAGGGCCGCGGCGCCGTAGGTCTGCTCGACGAGGGCGGCCAGCGCGGCCGGGTCGGTGTCGTAGGACTGCGAGCCCACCGCGGCCAGGGCCGTCGCGGCCAGCGCGTTGCCCAGCCGGGCCGCGGCTTGCAGGGGTGCCCCGTGGCTGACGGCGGCCAGGAATCCGGCGCGGAAGGCGTCACCGGCGCCGGTCGGGTCGGCGGGCGCGGCGGCGGTCACGGCGGGCACGACGAGCGGGCGCTGCCCGTGCCGTTCGAGCCGTACGCCGCGGGCGCCCAGGGTGGTGATCCAGGTGCCGGTGGAGGCGAGGACCTCCTCGTGGCTGCGGCCGGTGCGCTCCTCGAGCAGCGCGGCCTCGTACTCGTTGGTGAACAGCCAGGTGGCGCCCCGGGTCAGCGCGCGGGCCTGCTCGCCGTCCAGGCGGGCCAGCTGCTGGGAGGGGTCGGCGGCGAAGGCGGTGCCGGCGGCGCGGCAGGCGGCGGTGTGGCGCAGCATCGCCGGCGGGTCGTCGGGTGAGACCAGGACCAGGCCGGGGGGTTCGGGGCCGGTGAGCAGGGGGGCCAGGTCGATGTCGCGGGCCCGGGCCATCGCGCCGGCGTAGAACGCGGCGATCTGGTTGGCGTCCTGGTCGCTGACGCACAGGAACCGGGCCGTCTGCAGCTCGGGGCACACGCGCACGCCCGCGGTGTCCACGCCGTGTTCCTTCAGCCACACCTCGTACTCGGCGAAGTCCGCGCCGACCGCGCCCACCAGGAGCGGGGAGAGGCCGAAGCCGCCGAGTCCGTAGGCGACGTTGGCGGCGACGCCGCCGCGGCGTATCTCGAGACGGTCGACGAGGAAGGAGAGCGAGAGGTGGGCGAGCTGTCCGGGCAGCAGCTGGTCGGCGAACCGTCCGGGGAAGACCATCAGATGGTCGGTGGCTATGGATCCTGTCACCGCGATGCGCACGGGAACTCCTTGGGTGGCTTCGGTCGCTGGTCACCGGTGGTGCGGCGCCGGCCGCGACCGCCGCGGGCCCGGCCGTGGGAGGAAGGGGGGCGAGGTCACAGACCCGCGGCTGCCCTGAGCTGCTGGGCGCGGTCGGTGCGCTCCCAGGTGAAGTCGGGCAGCTCGCGGCCGAAGTGGCCGTAGGCGGCCGTCTGGGCGTAGATGGGGCGCAGCAGGGCCAGGTCGCGGATGATGGCGGCCGGGCGCAGGTCGAAGACCTCGGTGACGGCCCTTTGGATGGTGCGGACGTCGACGGTGTGGGTGTTGAAGGTCTCCACGAACAGTCCGACCGGTTCGGCCTTGCCGATCGCGTAGGCGACCTGGACCTCGCACCGGGAGGCCAGGCCGGCCGCGACGACGTTCTTGGCCACCCAGCGCATCGCGTAGGCGGCCGAACGGTCCACCTTGGAGGGGTCCTTGCCGGAGAAGGCGCCGCCGCCGTGGCGGGCCATGCCTCCGTAGGTGTCGATGATGATCTTGCGTCCGGTCAGGCCGGCGTCGCCCATCGGGCCGCCGATCTCGAAGCGTCCGGTGGGGTTGACCAGCAGGCGGTAGCCGGCCGTCTCCAGTTTGATGCCCTCCTCGGCGAGGCGGCCCAGGACGTGTTCGACGACCTCTTCGCGGATGTCGGGCGTGAGGAGGTTGTCCAGGTCGATGTCGGCGGCGTGCTGGGTGGAGACGACCACGGTGTCCAGACGGACCGCGGTCTCGCCGTCGTACTCGATGGTGACCTGGGTCTTGCCGTCGGGGCGCAGGTAGGGGACGGTGCCGTCCTTGCGGACCTGGGTCAGGCGGCGGGAGAGCCGGTGGGCCAGCTCGATCGGCAGCGGCATCAGGTTGGGTGTCTCGTCGGTGGCGTAGCCGAACATCAGGCCCTGGTCGCCGGCGCCCTGGCGCTCCAGTGCGTCTTCCTGCTCCCCCGGGGTGCTCTTGTGGACGCGGGATTCGTAGGCGGTGTCCACGCCCTGGGCGATGTCGGGCGACTGCGCGCCGATGGACACCGACACCCCGCAGGAGGCCCCGTCGAAGCCCTTGGCCGAGGAGTCGTAGCCGATGTCGAGGATGGCGTCGCGCACCAGCTGGGCGATCGGGGCGTAGGCGGAGGTGGTGACCTCGCCGGCGATGTGCACCTGGCCGGTGGTGATCAGGGTCTCCACCGCGACACGGGAGGCGGGGTCCTGCTCCAGCAGGGCGTCCAGGATGGTGTCGCTGATGCGGTCCGCGATCTTGTCGGGGTGTCCTTCGGTCACGGACTCCGAGGTGAACAGGCGACGGGACATGACTCTCCAGAAAGGTTGCGGCCCCCGCAGGAGGGCGTCCGGGACCGGGCGGGGGTCACCCGGGCCACAGCCACGATGGACGACGCCGGACGAGGAGCACTCGAAGGCCGACGGACCCCCGCAGGAGGCACTCCCTGCGGGGGCAGGACGGGTACGGCGCGGGGCGGGACGGTGCCGTACGGCGGGGGCAGTTGGACGGTGCCGTTCGGGTGGGCAGTTGGACGGAAGCCGGCGGAGTGGGGCAGGACAGGGCGGCGCGGGACCGGGGTTCGGGCGCGGGACCGGACGGGGCGGGGCGTCGGGCGGGTCTGGGGCGGGGCTGAGCGTCGGGACTGGACGGGTCGGGTCGGGGCGGGGCGTCGGGGCAGGGCCGGGCGCAGGGCTGGGTGTCGGGGCAGGGCGTCGGGCGCAGGGCGCGGTGGCGGGGTGGCGGGCCGCGGTGGGGCGGGGGGTCAGCCGTCCGGGCGGGTGGCGTCGGTGAGGGCGCGGGCCAGGGAGCGTTCGCGCTCGCCGGTGGACGCGCCGGCGAGCACCACGCGGGGCGGGCGGCCGCCGCCGGCCGCGATACGCCCGGCGATGTCGCAGGCCAGGACGCCCGCGCCGGAGAACCCGCCGAGCAGCAGGGGCCGGCCCGCGGTGTGGGCGCTCAGGGCGGGCCCGGCGTCCTCGGCGCCGGTGCCGGTGGTGAGGACCAGCAGTTCCTGGGGGCCGGGGTAGGTGTGCGGCAGCAGGTCGTAGCAGGCGGCGCTCGCGCCGGGCGGCGGGATCAGGCAGATGGTGCCGGCCTGTTCCTGCCGGGCCGGGCGCAAGGTGGTCAGGGCCCGGCCCCCGCCGCCCGCCCCGGCGGCGGTGTCGGTGTCGGTGTCGGTGTCGGTCATGCGCGGGACGGCTCTGCCCTGCAAGAGCTTGAGGACCTCGGCGATCGTGGTGGACTCGTCCGCCCACACGGGCAGTTCGCGCAGCAGCAGGGCGCTCTGCACCAGCAGTTCGCCGGCCGCCTCGTCGTCGAGGACGTCACGGTCGTGGACCCCGGTGAGGACCAGGCCGCCCGTGCTGTCGTGGTGGGCGAGCAGTCCGATGGGCAGGACCGAGCGGGCGGGCACGGTGCCGGAGAACTCCGCCCGGACGCCCTGGGCGGCGAGTTCGTCCTCCAGGCCCTCCACCGGGTGCGGGGCGTCCTCGAAGACGATGACGGTGTCGGCGGGGCCGGTGCGTGTCGTGCGCCGGTGCGGCAGGGTGCTCCAGCGGGCGGGCACCCATTCGTAGGCGGCCATGTCCAGGGCGTGGTCGCGCAGCCGGCGCATCAGGTCCGTCAGGGTTCGCGCCGGGTCCACCTCGACGGACACCGGCAGCGCGTTGCGCAGCGGTCCCAGCATGCGGGCCGCGCCGTCCAGCGCTATCCCCCGCCCCGAGACGCTCACCGCGAACCGCACCGGTGCCGCGGTGTCGGTGTCGGCGGCACGGTGGACGAGGATCGCCCAGACGGCCTGGAGCGCGCTGCTCTCGGCGATGCCCCAGCGGCCGGCCCAGCGGGCGAGGTGCAGGGTCTCGGCGGGGTCCAGGCGCAGCCGGGTGCGGCCCACACCCGCCGGCGCGGCGGTGGTGCGGGCGGGGCGGGCCGGGTCGGCGGCGGCACTGTCGGGGGGCATCGCGCGGGCCCAGAACTCCCGTACCGGCTCGAGGTCCTGGGCGGCGATCCAGGCGGTGTAGTCGCGCAGGTCGGGGCGGCGCTCGCCGCCGGGCAGCGTGCCGCCGGCGAGGTAGGCGCGGTAGAACTCGCGCAGCAGGATGTGCGCGCTCCAGGTGTCGAGCAGTGCCCGGTGGTAGGTCAGGACGATCCGGGTGGGCGGGGCGGGGGCGGGCGCGGCGCGTTCGCTCTCCAGCAGGGTCAGGCGCAGCGCTCCGGGGCAGCGCAGGTCGAAGCCGCGCAGCCGGTCGCGTTCCAGCAGCGGTGACCAGTCGTCGCCGCGGTGGATCCGGCGGGTGATGTCGGGGGTGACGCGGGCGTGCACCATCAGCTGGGGGTGGGGGCCGCCGGTGAAGGAGGTGCGCAGAACCGTTTCGCAGTCGAAGACCGACTGCCAGGCCGCGGTGAAGCGGTCGAGGTCGAGCGGGCCGTGCCACACCCAGACGAGCTGTTCGACGTGGTGGCCGGTGCCGGGGCGTGCGTCGCCGCCGGTGAACAGGGCCGCCTGCTGGGGGGTGGCGCCGAAGACGGACGGGATCGGCACGGTGAGGGCGGCGGCCAGCTCCGTCAGCAGGTCGTGCAGCAGCTCCGCGAGGGCGGCCGGTGAGGCGGCACCGGTGTCCTCGCCCTGCACATCGGCCTGTTCCAGGCCGATGTGCAGGGCGGTGCCGGTGAGCTGGATCCGCGCGGTGAGCTGGTGCGCCGGGCGGGCGGGGGCGCCGGCGGGGAGCCGGTGGACGCAGTCAGGCAGTGTCTCGTGGGGGCCGTGCAGGTCGAGTCGGGCCCGGGCGGGCGGCAGGGCGCGCAGGGTGTCGCGCAGCAGCGGGTCGGGGCTCCACTCGCGGCAGGCCCCGAATCCGGCGCCGCCCGCGGCCTGTCCCTCGGAGGCGGCCAGGGCGCCCGCGGCGGCGGCCAGCCGGCTGAGCGGGTCGAGGCCGGGCTGGAGGGTGAGGTGGACGGGGTGGACGTCGGTGAGCCGTCCGACGTGACGGCGCAGGCCCCGGTGGCCGGGGCGCGGATCGCTGCGGATGTCGAGGCTGACCTCGTCGGTGTCCTGCCAGGAGGCCAGGGCCAGGGCGAACACGCCGGTCAGGACCTGGTCCGCGGTCAGCGCGAGACGCTCGGCCAGGCCTTCGGTGATCCGCTCGGTGGTGTCCTGGTCCAGGGTGAACCCCACGACGGCCCCCCGCCCGGCACCGGTCGCGGCACCGGTCGCGGCACCGGTCGCGGGCACGGCACTGCTCCCGGGCTCGGCACTGCCGCCGGGCACGGGCTCGGCACTGGTTCCGGGCCCGGTCGCGGCCTTGTGCACGGCCCCGGTCTCTGCCTCGTGTCCGGCGCTGGTCGCGGCACCGGCACCAGCACCGGTTGCGGCCTCGTGCACGGCACCGGTCCCGGCCGAGGGCACGGTTCCGTCTCCGGCACCGGCACCGGCACCGGCACCGGCACCGGCCTCAGCTTCGTGCACGGCGCTGGATCCGGCCGCGGTACCGGTTCCCGCCGTGTGCACGGCACCGGTCCCGGCCGAGGGCAACGTTCCGTCTGCGGCACCGGCACTGGTCGCGGACCCGGCCTCGTGCACGGTGCCGTTGCCGGTCGCGGTGACGGTTTCGTCCGTGTCGCCGGTTCCTGCCGGGGTCACGGTTGCGGCCGCGGCTTCGGCCCTGCCCGGGGCAACAGGCCTGCCGCCGGCTCCGGTCGGGTCTGTCTCGGTCCTGGCCGCGGCTTCGGTCGCGGTCCTGTCCGGGTCAGGGGCGGCCGTCGTGTCCGCGGGCCCGGTCCCGTCCGCGGTCTCGGTCGCGGCCGGTGCGGTGTCGCCCGTGCGTGCCGGGGCGGCGGCCAGGTGGCCGGGCCGGGCGGCGGCGGCCCTGGAGCGGCGTTCGGCGACGGCGCTCCAGTGGCGTGCCTCGGCGGCATCGCCCGCCAGCTCCCGCAGGGCGGTGACCCAGTCGGCCAGGCCGTCCGGGGTGTGCTGCGGGGGCGCCGCGTCCGGGCGGGCCACCGCGCCCAGAGCGGCGGCCAGGTCGTCGAGCAGGATCGGCCAGGACGCGGCGTCCACGGCGAGTTCATGGGCGACCAGGGCGAGACGGTCGGCCCGCGGCCCCGTGCGGTCTGCGGGACGGCGGTCACGGGCGAGCAGGGCGCGCAGCTGGACGCCCCGGTGGGCATCGACCGTGCGGCCGAGGGAGGCGACCGCTGCGGCGAAGCCCGCCTCGTCGCTGAACTCCCCCTCCACCAACGGCTCCAGCCCGCCCCCGCTCCCGGCCTCTCCCCCGGCTCCGGCTCCGGCTGCGGGCGCGGCGGCGGTGCCTGCGGGTACGGCGGTGTCCGCCGTTGCGGTGGCCGCGACCGTGCCGGGGGTCGTGCCGGTGCCGGGGGTCGTGCCGGTGCCGGTGAGGCGGTCGCCGGCGGTGTCCGGGCGGGCGCGCAGCTGGGGGTGGGCGGCCAGCACCGCGCGCAGGGCCTGGCGCACGTCGGCGCTCTCCAGCGCGGCCGCCGTCTCGATGAACACCGCCTCGTAGCGGGCTGCCCCGGCCGGTGCGAGGGCGGCGCACTGGGCGGGGGTGAGCGCGCGGTCGGCGGCGGGCGGTTCGGTGAGCAGGTCGGCGATGCGGCCCGCCCACGCGGCGGCCGTGCCCTGTGCCGCGGCGAAGCGGACCGTGTGGTGGTCGGGTCCGTGCCGCAGCAGCCGGTGCCTCGGCCTGGCCCCGTCCGGCTCGCCGGCGGTGAGTTCGTCAAGGGCGTGGTCCAGGGCGGCGGGGTCGAGCGGCCCGCGCAGCTCGAGGTCCCAGGCAGCCGCGTACGGGGCGGGCCCGGGGTCGACGACCACGGAGATCGCCTCGCGCGAGGAGCGGGAAACAGTCATGCGTGTCCGGGGACGTGCGGTCCGCTGGGGCCGGCGTGTTCCCCTCTCCTTCCTCTGGGCGCTGGACGGGCTGAGTGTCGGCGCGGGCCCGTTCCCCGGCGGGGGGGGCGGGCGCCGTACCGGACGGGCGGGCGGCTTGCCGGGCCCTTGCGCTACGGGGCGGGCGGCGCCGCCCGCCCGGCGCGGTGCCGGCGGGCGGCGGGGCCGCCGGCCGGGCGCGGACGCGCGCGGCGTGCGGGACGCGAGGGGCGCGAAGGGCGGGCGGGGGCCCTGTCGCAGCGGTTGTCGTGCATGACGCCTCCTGGTCCGCCGGTGTCCACAACGCTCGGGTTGGCCACGCTAGATGCACTGTGCACCCGGCGTCCGATTTCCCGAGCGGGTGTGCAGCGGTGCCCGAGCGGTGCCCGAGTCCACGCGGTCCGGCCCCCGCCCGCCGCGGGCCGGAACCTGCTGCGCAGGGGGCCGGTGCCAAGGCGAGGGGCTGCCGGGGCGTGCGGCGGGTACGGGGCCGCCCGCCGGGGCGGTGCGGGGGCGGGGGCCCGGGGGGGGGTCAGAGCATGCGTACGGCGCTTTCGGCGTGCCGTTTGGCGTGGGCGAGCAGGGCCCGGCTGTCGCGGCCGAGTTCCTCGCGCACATACCGGCGGGCCTGTGCGAGGTCGGCGTGCTCGCCCAGCACGGCGGCGATGTTCTCCTCGCGCAGCACGACGCTGTGCTGGGCGGTGACGGTCGTGCCGGAGGCGTCGGAGACGACGGACCATTCGCCGGTGTGGGCCTCCAGCAGGGTGTGCGGGGCGGTCTGCTTGTGGACGATGCGTCCGGCGTGGGGGAAGCAGATGCGTACCGCGTCGGTGGTGTGCGCGCCGTACTCGGTCAGGGTGCGGGTGGTCAGGCGCTGCACGCCCGGGGTGTCCTCGGTGAGGTCGACGCCGGTGACGTGCGGGACCAGGTCGGGCCAGTCCGCGGCCCGGTAGAGGAAGTCGTAGACCAGTTCGGCCGGGCCGTTGACGCGCAGGGTGTCCTCGAAGGACATCACCAGGTCGTCCAGGCGTGTCCAGCGTTCGGCGAAGCTCTTCAGTTCGGCGAGCTGGACGCGGCTGTTGGCGTCGGTGGCGCGCTGTGCCCAGGCCCGGTCCTCGGGCAGGTCGCCGGTGACGCTGAAGTCGTAGGCCAGCTCCAGGCGGCTGCTGTGCGCGCCCGTGGAGCGGACGTCGAGGATGCCGCCCATGGAGGTCAGCGGGGCGGCGGGCAGTTCCTGGCGGAACTCGATGCGGCGCTCCACCGGGTCCAGGTGGCGCCATGAGGTCCATGCCTTGAGCTGGCCGTCCATGAGGAACCACATCCGCAGCCGCTCGCGTTCGCCGTCGAACTCCAGGCGTTCCACGTGGACGCTCGGGGAGAAATACAGCGGCAGTCTCGCCGCGTCGGCGAACACGGCGTAGACCACGCCGGCGGGCGCGGCCACGTGCATCGTGCGCGTCTGCCTGTCGACACGCTCACCAGACATCGGAACACCTCTCCTCACATTGCGCCGGCGGGGCGCGGACAAAACGCATGCGGTGCGGACGGCTCTCAACGGCGGCCACCCGGGCCCGGGGCGGCTCGTCCCGGGGCGGCTCGTCCCGGGGTGGCGGGGTCCGGGGCGGGCGCCGCGTCCGTACCGGGCGGGGGCGGTTCCGTACCGGGCGGGGGCGGGTCCTGGCGGATCAGCCGACGGGTGCGGGTTGTCTCACCAGGCGGGCGGCGACCCGGCAGGCCCGGCCCAGCAGCCGGGGCAGTTCCCGGCCGCCGCGTACGTGGAAGGGGCGGCCGGGAAGCGTGCGTGTGCGCACGGGCCCCTGGGTCCACTGCCGCCGGCCGTCGGCGAGGGCGGGCGGCTCGGGCGGGCTGCCGGCGGCGGTGACGACGAGCAGCGCGGTGGCGGGCGCTCCTGCGGGAGCGGGCCTGCGGGCCGCCTCCTGGAGGGACTGGGCGAGTTCGAGGTCGGCGCGCAGCAGCGGCAGCACGGCCCGCAGGAGGATCCCCTCGTCGCTGGCGGGCGGCACGGCGCCTTCGGCGCTCAGGACGTGCAGCAGTTCGGCGTCCGTGGCGGCGGCCACGTCGGGCAGTTCACGGGGTACGCGCGGGGGCGGGCAGGCGCCGACGGCCAGGAGCGCGGGGCCGGGCAGGGCGGCCTCGTGCAGGGCGCGGGTGACGGCGAGGGCGGCCAGGGCGCCCAGGCCGTGCCCGTACAGGACGTAGGGGCCGGGCTGCGGGCCGGTGAACAGGGGCAGCACGTCGGCGAGGAGGGCCTCGTGGGCGCTCGTGCCCGGGCGCCGGCCGGCGCCGGGCAGGGCGACCGGCACCACCTCCACCCCTGGTCCGGTGTGCGCCGTCCAGTGTCCGAAGGCCGGCACGCTCCCCGCGGAGTGCGCGAAACAGTGCAGGCGCACTGGCTGTTCGTCCGACATGGCACCCTCCTCTCCCTGCGCCCCTCGTCGCACGGGGTGGGATCACAGCGTGGCCGTACCGCCTCAAGTTCCGCTGGAGAGCCGCCTGATACCCGCCGGGCCCGGGGAATACGGTCCCGGCACCGAGGTGTGCGCGCACGGGATGCGGGCACGACGCCGAGACGAGACGAGACGAGACGAGACGAGACGAGACGGGGCGAGGCGGGGCGAGGCGGGGCGGGGCGGGGCAACCGGCGCGGGTGCCCCGGCCTTTCGGGACGGGACTGCGCGGGGGCCGTGTCGGGGCGGGGGCGTGCGGGACGAGGGCCGTGCGGGGGCCGGGACTTGAGGACCGGTGGAGTCCGGGTGGAGCCTGCCGGTGCGGGCGACCGCCCGCACCGGCAGGCCTCATACGGCCGCCTGTACCCAACTGGGCTTGCTGTACAGGCCGTTCGGGCGGGAGGCTGGGACCGGTGCGGGCCGCCGCGGCGGCGGGCGCGGTCGCGCAGGTCACCTGCCGCGCCGCTTCTTCGGGGAGCGGGAAGTGGGTAGTCTTCGGACCGACCCCGCATGTTACCGCCGAGTAGATTCACTCTCGCAGGTCCGAGGAGCCCGTTCATGCAACTCGCCGCGATCATCGTCTCGCTGGCTCTCATCACCGTCGGCAGTGCGCTGTTCGCCCGCGCCGTCGGCGGGCTCGTCCGCTACTTCAGGCTCGGCCAGCCGGTGCCGGCCGGAGTCCGGACGGACAACCCCTACGCGCGCAGTGTGACGGTGGCGAAGGAGTTCCTGGGCCACACGCGGATGAACCGGTGGGGCGTCGTCGGGGCGGCGCACTGGTTCGTGGCCATGGGCTTCTACACGCTGCTGGTGACGCTGGTCAACGCGACCGGCCAGCTGTTCGAGGCGGACTGGGTGCTGCCGGTGGTGGGGCACTGGCTGCCCTACGAGCTGTTCGTCGAGGTGATCGCCACGCTGACCGCGGCGGGGATCGCCGTCCTCATCGTGATCCGGCAGCTGAACCTGCCCTCGCGCGCGGGCCGCAAGTCGCGCTTCGCCGGCTCCAAGAGCGGCCAGGCGTACTTCATCGAGTCCGTCATCCTCACCATCGGCCTGGCCATCATGACGCTGCGGGCGCTGGAGGGCGCCCTCGCGGGGGTCGGGCACTGGGAGCCGGCGTACTTCTTCTCCTATCCCCTGCTCGCCGCCTTCTCCCGGCTCGACACCGCCACGCTGGAGAACCTGGTCTACCTCGTCGCGATGATCAAGATCAGCGTCTCGTTCATCTGGATGATCGTGATCTCGCTGAACACGAACATGGGCGTGGCCTGGCACCGATTCCTGGCGTTCCCGAACATCTGGTTCAAGCGCAACGCCGACGGTGCGACCGCGCTGGGCGCGCTGGCGCCGATGACGTCGGGCGGCAGGCCGATCGATTTCACCGATCCCGGTGACGACGACGTCTTCGGTGTCTCGCAGGTCGAGCAGTTCTCCTGGAAGGGCCTGCTGGACTTCTCCACCTGCACCGAGTGCGGACGCTGCCAGTCGCAGTGCCCCGCCTGGAACACCGGCAAGCCGCTCTCGCCGAAGCTGCTGATCATGTCGCTGCGCGACCACGCCCACGCCAAGGCCCCCTACCTCCTGGCCGGCGGCGGCAAGACCATGGAGGGCGAGGAGAAGGCCTCCGCCGAACAGCTCGCCTCCGTGCCCGCCGCCGCACTCACCGAGGCCGCACGCCCCCTGATCGGCACCGCCGAAGAACACGGGGTCATCGACCCGGACGTGCTGTGGTCGTGCACCACCTGCGGCGCCTGCGTCGAGCAGTGCCCCGTCGACATCGAGCACGTCGACCACATCGTCGACATGCGCCGCTACCAGGTCATGATCGAGTCGGCGTTCCCCTCCGAGGCCGGCACGATGCTCAAGAACCTGGAGAAGAAGGGCAACCCCTGGGGCCTGGCCAAGAAGCAGCGCCTGGAATGGCTCAAGGAGGTCGACTTCGACATCCCCGTCGTCGGCCGTGACATCGAGGACCTCACCGAGGTCGAGTACCTGTACTGGGTGGGCTGCGCCGGCTCCCTGGAGGACCGCGCCAAGAAGACCACCAAGGCCTTCGCCGAACTCCTGCACATCGCGGGCGTCCCGTTCGCGATCATGGGCGGCGACGAGAAGTGCACCGGCGACTCCGCCCGCCGCCTGGGCAACGAGCCCCTCTTCCAGGAACTCGGCATGGACAACGTCACCGCACTGAACACGGCCTTCGGCGAGGAACTCGACGAGGACGGCAAGGTGACCCCCGAGTCCGCCAGGCCGAAGTCGGCGAAGAAGATCGTCGCGACCTGCCCGCACTGCCTCAACACCCTCGCCAACGAATACCCCCAGCTCGGCGGCGACTACGAGGTCATCCACCACACCCAGCTGCTCCAGCACCTCATCGACGAAGGCAAACTCCTGCCCGTCACCCCGGTCGAGGGCCTCATCACCTACCACGACCCCTGCTACCTCGGCCGCCACAACAAGGTCTACACCCCGCCGCGCGAGATCATCGCCAGCGTCCCCGGCCTGCGCAACGAGGAGATGCACCGCCACAAGGAACGCGGCTTCTGCTGCGGCGCCGGCGGCGCCCGCATGTGGATGGAAGAACGCATCGGCAAGCGCATCAACAACGAACGCGTCGACGAAGCCCTCTCCCTCAACCCCGACATCGTCTCCACCGCCTGCCCGTTCTGCCTGGTCATGCTCACCGACTCCGTCAACGGCAAGAAGAACGACGGCACAGCCAAGGAATCCATCCAGGTCGTCGACGTCTCCCAGCTCCTGCTGGAATCCGTCAAGACACCCGCCGACGACGAACCCCCCGCCGGCACCACCCAGACCGAGAACGAGCCCGAACCCCAGCCCGTGAAGTAACCCGCCAGGGGTGTCTGCCGGCCGGCCCGCAGCCGGCAGACACCCCTCCCCCCACACACACGCCCGCCCCTCCCCCGCACCCGGTCCCGTGACAGCGCGCGCCGCCGCCGGGACACCGCACCGCTGCGGCGGCCCGGTGTCCCGGCGGCGGCGGCACATCCGCGCAGGCATACAGGCAGGCGTGGGCGGGCGGGAAGCGGAATCCGTGTGACACCTGCATACGCCGAGTTCAGGCCGAATTCCTTCACGGCAGCGATGAATTCTGGAATGCGGGATTCCCCGGCGCGGCGGCGGGGAAATCATTCAGGGGACGGACGGAACACGGTGTCCGTGCCGGGCGGGACGCACCGCCCGGATATCGCCCGCGGCCCGTGACAGGGGCGGCGAAATCACCGAAAGGCCCACAGGAACCGGATGGCATACGGAATTTTTTTCCGGGCCGGGCGCGGCGCGCCCCGGAACGCGGGCCCGGGCTCGGGCGGGTGCGGGCGGGCCCGTTGCGGGGCGGGGCGCCGGCCGGGGGCCGACGCGGCCGCGTCCCGCAGGCCGTGGGCCTGCGGGACGCGGTCGCGGTGGCACAAAAGGGGCGGCTCCTGTTTCACCGCGGGGATGGCGCGGCGGGGCCGGCCCGCTCGCGGGCACACCCCGGTGACGCCGCCGTCCGGCGCACCCGGACACCCGGCCGCGGCGCTGACGCGCCCGCGGGCCGGCGTTCTCGGCACAGCTCTTGAGTACGGATCGGGCCCCCGCTCCGGCCGGTCTCAGGCGGCATAGAGGTCGAAGGTGGAGGTGCGCCGCAGTCCGGCGGCGACGTCCAGCTGCGGGTCGACGGCCAGCATGGCCTGGTGCATGCGCTGCACCTGCGGTGAGGGTTCGACTCCCAGCTCCTCGATCAGGCGGATGCGCAGCTTGCGGAAGACGGCGAGGGCGGACGCCTGCCGTCCCGACCGGTACAGCGCGAGCATGGCCTGCGAGTGCAGTCCTTCGTGCTGGGGGTAGCGGGCCGTCAGCTCGGCCAGTTCCGCGATGAGTTCGGAGTGCCGGCCCAGCCGCAGGTCGGCGTCGATACGCCGCTCGACGGTGCCCAGTCTGCTCTCCTCCAGGCGCATGACCTCGATCCCCAGGACCGGGCCGAGCCGTACGTCGACCAGGGCGGGGCCGCGCCACAGGTCCAGCGCCTGGCGGAAACGGTCCGCCGAGGTCTCGTCGTCGCCGGCCTCGAAGGCCGCCCGCCCTTCGGTGACCATGCGCTCGTACTCGTGGACGTCGACGCTCTCGGGCGGTATCTGCAGCAGATAGCCGCCGTGCCGGGTGGCGAGCACCTCCTTGGCCGCGCCGGGCGCGTCGGGGCCCATCGCGGTGCCCAGCCGCCGGCGCAGCTGGAGGATGTAGGTCTGCAACGTGGTCAGTGCGCTCTGCGGCAGCTCGGTTCCCCAGATCTCCTCCATGAGCGTGGGGATCGGCATCACCCGTCCGGGATAGAGGGCGAGCAGGGAAAGAATCTGCCGCGGCTTACCGGCCGTCGGGACAATCGACCCCCCGTTGACCTCGGCACTCAACGGTCCCAGAACCTGAATCTTCACTGCTTTCCTCCGTACTCGTCGAGTTCCTCTCGTGGCTGAATTTCGTCGCCGTGTGCACACTAGCGGGATTCACGCCATACCCGGATTTCCTCGACCGGAGTTTGAGGCTGTTTCAACTGCCGCACGGCCCGTAAACCGATGTACTCGAGAACGGGTAAGAAGCGGCTGGAAAAGGCGGCGCCCGCACCGCGGAGCCCTTTTGCACGGCCCGCATTCCCCTCCCCGGGGAGCGCCGGCCGCCGAGTCACGGTGGGCTTTCCCGGGAACGGGGACCGGGGCGGTGCGGGCACCGGTGCGGCCGGGCCCTCCCGGGGGCGCGCCGGGCGGGGCGGCGCGGGCGCCGGTGCGGCCGGGCCCTCCCGGGGGCGCGCCGGGCGGGGTGGCGCGGGCGCCGGTGGCGGCACCCCCTTCCGGGAGAGCGCCGGGCAAGTGGTCCGGGAGCGGCACCGCGCCCCTCTCCCCCACGCCGCCGGGCCGGGCCGGGGTGGGATGGGTCGGGTCGGGGTGCGGGAGCCGGTGCGGCGGTGCGGCGGTGCCTTTCCCAGGGAGGGCACCGGGGGCCTGTCCGAGCGGGCGGCGGGGCGGACGGGGCGAGACCCTGCCCGGCAGCGGTACAGGGGCGGCGCGGAGCCGAAGGGCGGTGCGGAGCGGGGGCGTTGCAGAGCGGGGGCGTTGCGGAATGCCGGGGGCTGTGCGGGGCCGAAGGGCGGTGCGGAGCGGGGGCGTTGCAGAGCGGGGGCGTTGCGGAATGCCGGGGGCTGTGCGTCGCCGGGCTGGGTGATGCGGGGCCGGGGTTGCGGTGGGGGGGGCGGGCCGGGTGGTGGGGGCCGGGGTGTGGTGCGGGGGCGCTCGCGGGCTGCGGGTCCCGCACCGGCCCTCCGCTCCCCCGCCGCGCGGTGCCCGCGGGCCCGGGATCCGCTCGGCATCATGGCCGGGGTGTCTGCGGGGCTGGCGGTCCGCAGCCGTCCGCCCCGCACGCAGGGGGTCGGCGGGCAGGCGGCTGCGGACCGAGCTTGCCGACCGGGCCGAGGAGCCGGCCTCCGGCCTCTCACCCGACTTCCGGGCCACCGGGCCACCGGGCCAGCGTGGCCTCCCCCGTTCCTCCGGCCCCCGGCCCCCGGGCCCCCGGTCTCCGGTCCCTCTCCCGCGGGTCTCCGTGGCCTCGGGGTCTCCCCGGTTGTCCTGGTCGCGGTCTCGGCCGGCTCCCGGGCCCTCCCGGTGCCGCCCGGGCCCGGGGAGGCCGGAGGCCGGGGAGGCTCCTCCCGGGGATCCGGGGGGGGGCGGGAGGGCCGGGAGGCCGGGACCGGGGGCCGGAGCCCGGGGGTTCTCCGGGGACGGCCCGTGGTTCTCCGGGGGTGGGGTGGGGTGGCCGGGACCGGGGGTGGCCGGGGTGGGTCAACTGGTGGGTACGAGGCGGTCCTTGGCGGCGGCGGGGGGTGCCGCGACGGTCTCGGGGCCGGCGGTGAGGATGGAGCGCTGCATGCGCTGCAGCCCCGAGGACGGCTCGAGTCCCAGGTCGCGTACGAGGGTGGCGCGCAGCCGCTGATAGACCTCCAGTGCCTCGCCGCGCCGTCCCGAGCGGTACAGGGCGAGCATGAACTGACCGTGCAGGCTTTCGTGGGTGCGGTAGCGGTTGACCAGGACGGTGAGTTCGGCGAGGAGTTCGCGGTGGCGGCCCAGCCGCAGGTCGGCCTCGATGCGCTGGTCCAGGGCGCACAGCCGGTTCTCTTCCAGGCGCTTGATCTCCATCTCGAGCTGTTCGCCGCACTGCACGTCGGCGAAGGCGTTGCCGGTCCACAGGGCGAGTGCCTCGCGCAGCTGGCGTGCGGCGCCGGGGAAGTCGCCGGCGTCCATGGCCCGGTAGCCCGTGCCGGACAGCCGCTCGAAGGCGGCGACGTCGCTCTCGGTGCCGCCGCTGGCCAGGAGGTAGCCGCTGGGCATCGTGACCAGGACGTCCTTGGCGGTGCGGGGGGTGCCGCCTCGGGGCTCGTCCTTGTCCAGGGCGGCGGCGATGAGTTCGCGCAGCTGAAGGACGTAGGTCTGCAAGGTGGTGCGGGCGCTGCGCGGCGGGGTGGTGCCCCACAGTTCCTCGATGAGGGCGGAGGCGGACACCACCCGGTCGGCGTGCAGGGCCAGCAGTGCCAGCACCTGGCGGGGCTTGGGAGCCGTCGGTGTGATGGAGACCCCGTTCTCCTGTACGGCCAATGCGCCGAGTATCTCGATGTCCACTGGATCTCCCCTGTCCTTTGCCCGAGTGCTCCGGTCAATGCGTGGCCAACAGATGCCTGTCCGGCGCCCCACCAAGGCTAAGAACAGCACGGGCGGTCTGTCAATATCAAACCGCACATCCTGTATCTTTCCTGAGCGGGATTCCGGCACGTAAGGCTCTGAGCAGGCGCGATGCCCGGACCCGTACAGAAATCCCCCGGGACGCCCGGGCCGGGCTGGGCGTCCGGGCGACCACGGGGCGGGCAGGACGGACCCAGTTAACAGACCTATTGGTCGGTTACTGTGCGGGGCGGGTCTGCACGGGGGGCTCCTGGGCGGGGTGCGCGCGGGAGGGGTGCTCAAGGGCGGGGTGTTCGCGGGCGGGCGGGCCGGGCGGGGGCGGGGAGCCGGCGCACACCAGGGCCTCCAGGCCGGCCCGGCCGGCCAGGCGGGGCAGCAGCACCTCCCACAAGCGGGTGACGCTGGGCCGCGAGAGCCAGGAGACGTCGCCGCCGCCGAGGACCTCGAAGCCGGCGGTGGCGGCGACGACGACGCGGGCGCCGTCCGCCCAGGACACCCCGTGGGCCAGGGATCCGCTGTGCTCGGCGCGGCGGAAGCTGTCCTCGACCCAGTGCTGCCACTGGGTGCGCAGGGAGGACTCGCGGCGCCGGGCGGGCAGGGCGGCCAGTTCGAAGCCGGCGCGCAGCACGATGTCGTCGGCCAGGCGGCTCATCAGTTCGTGGGTGGCGTCCACCACGCACTGCAGGGAGTGGGCCTGGCCTTCCTGCGCGCGGTCGGTGATGCAGCGCACGGTGCGGGCGGCCTCGGCGGTGACGGCTTCGGCGAGGGCGTGCTTGCTGGCGAAGTGGAAGTGCAGTGCGCCGTTGCTGACGCCGGCGCGCCGGCTGATGGTGCTCAGTGACGCGGGGGTGAAGCCGTCCTCGGCGAACACCGCGGCAGCGGCCTGGATCAGCGCGTGCCGCGTGCGGGCTGCTCGCTCCTGTTTGACCATGTGCTCTTCTCCTGACCGCGGGAGCCCGCGGGGCCGGCACCGCACCGGCCCCGCGGGTCCCGCGCGACGTAGTGCTATTGCGGGGGGTTGCCGTGCTTGCGGGAGGGCAGGTCGGCGTGCTTGCTGCGGAGCATGGCCAGCGACTTGACGAGGACCTCGCGGGTCTGCGCGGGGTCGATGACGTCGTCGACCAGACCGCGTTCGGCCGCGTAGTAGGGGTGCATCAGCTCGGACTTGTACTCCTTGACCATCTTGTGCCGCATGGCCTCGGGGTCCTCGGCGGCGGCGATCTGGCGGCGGAAGATGACGTTGGCCGCGCCCTCGGCGCCCATCACGGCGATCTCGTTGGTGGGCCAGGCCAGCGTGAGGTCGGCGCCGATGGACTGGCTGTCCATGACGATGTAGGCGCCGCCGTAGGCCTTGCGCAGGATCAGCGAGATCCGCGGGACGGTGGCGTTGCAGTAGGCGTAGAGCAGTTTGGCGCCGTGGCGGATGATGCCGCCGTGCTCCTGGTCGACGCCGGGCAGGAAGCCGGGCACGTCCAGCAGGGTGAGGATCGGGATGTTGAAGGCGTCGCACATCTGCACGAAGCGGGCGGCCTTCTCCGAGGCGGCGATGTCCAGGACCCCGGCGAGGACCTGGGGCTGGTTGGCGACGACGGCGACGACCCGGCCGTCCAGGCGGGCCAGGGCGCAGATGATGTTGCGGGCCCAGCGCTCGTGGACCTCGAGGAACTCGCCGTCGTCGACGATCTCCTCGATGACCCTCCTCATGTCGTAGGGGCGGTTGCCGTCGGCGGGGACCAGGTCGAGCAGGACCTCGCCGCGCCGGCCGGCCGGGTCCGCGGTGGGCTGGGCGGGCGGTGCCTCGCGGTTGTTCTGCGGCAGCAGCGTCAGCAGGTAGCGCACCTCGGCCAGGCAGGTCTCCTCGTCGTCGTAGGCGAAGTGCGCCACGCCGGAGGTCTCGGCGTGCACGTCCGCGCCGCCCAGGCCGTTCTGGCTGATCTCCTCGCCGGTGACGGCCCTGACCACGTCGGGGCCGGTGATGAACATCTGCGAGGTGTCACGGACCATGAAGACGAAGTCGCTCAGGGCGGGACTGTAGGCGGCGCCGCCCGCGCACGGGCCGAGCATCACCGAGATCTGCGGGATGACGCCGGAGGCGCGGGTGTTGCGCTGGAAGATGCCGCCGTAGCCGGCGAGCGCGGAGACGCCCTCCTGGATACGGGCGCCGGCGCCGTCGTTGAGGGAGACCAGCGGAGCACCGGTGGCCAGGGCCATGTCCATGATCTTGTGGATCTTGGTGGCGTGGGCCTCGCCGAGCGCGCCGCCGAAGATGCGGAAGTCGTGGGCGTAGACGAAGACCGTGCGGCCCTCGACCGTGCCCCAGCCGGTGACGACCCCGTCGGTGTAGGGCTTCTTGACCTCCATGCCGAACCCGGTCGCGCGGTGCCGGCGCAGCTGCTCGACCTCCTGGAAGGAGCCGGGATCCAGGAGCAGTTCGATGCGCTCGCGGGCGGTCAGCTTGCCCTTGGCGTGCTGCGCGGCGGTGGCCCTCCCGCCGGGGCCGGCCAGTGCCTGCTCGCGGATGCTGTGCAGTTCCGCCACACGGCCGCGGATGTCGGTGGGCTCCAGTGCGCGTCCGGCCGGGGCCGGGGCAGTCGTCATCGCCATGTCAGGTGCCTTCCTGGGACAAGGCCGAGGAGGTCTGGCCCCGGGTCTGTAAGAAGCATCATAACAAACCGTCAATGCGGTTTTGGTTTCGGTCGGGCGGGGACCAGCACGCATCCCCGCCGTGTCAGCGCCAGCCGTCGGGGGCCGCGTAGACCTGAGGCATACGCCACCAGCTCATTTCGGCCGCCGCCGGTTCCCCGGCACACTCGGGCTGCGCGCCCGCCCGCAGCGCGAGCAGCACCGCCACCACCGCGGCCAGCTCCCGCTCGTCGGGCCGCCCCCGCTCCACCCTGATCAGGGATTGCGTTCTCCCCATCGCACCGTCCCCCTCTTCTCGGACCATGCAAGACACCGTCGGCCAGGACACTCAAGAACCGCTTTGAGATCACTCGAGACCCACAAGACCCCCACCCCACCCACCCCGACGACCTGCCACTTCACGAGCCGCACCCCCGAAGAGCCGGGGACCGGGAGGCCCGCTTTCGGGGGCTGTACGGGCCCGCACCCCGGCTGCACGGGCCCGCACCCCGGAGGGCTGCACCCTGAGGGCTGTACGGGCCTGCACCCCGGCTGCACGGACCCGCACCCCGGGGGGCTGCCCGGCGCGGGCTGCCCGGCGCGGGCTGCCCTCCGGGGCCGGGGCAGGACCGCGGGGGGAGTGCGCAGGCGGGCTGCCCTCCGGGGCCGGGGCAGGACCGCCGGGGGCGGCAGGCGGGCGGTGCAGCGGGGGCCGGTGCCCGGGCGGGGGGGGTTACGGGACGGCGGGGCCGTGAACGGCCCTAAGGGGCGGCGGAACGCCGGGAGGGGGGGTACAGCGGCGGCCGGGAGGGGCGGGGCCCGGCAGAATGCCGGGGCCGTGAAACGCCCTGAGGCGGCGGACGCCCGGGGGTGCGGCAGCACGCGGGGACGTGGAGGCCCTGGGGCGGTGCGCCGGGGGCAGGGGGCAGGGGGACGCCGGGAGGGGCAAAGTCCGGCAGGACGCCGGGGCCGGAGCGTCAAGGTGCGGGGCGGTGAAGTACGCCGGGGGCGGCAGGCAGCGCACCCAGCGGGCGGGGAGTGCGTGCCCCGCCCAGGCCTCGGGCGGGGAGTGCCCACACAGGGCGAGGAGGGCTCAAGTCCGCGGCCGCGCCCGCCGGCTTCGGGGGATACGGATACGGGACACGACCGTCTCGTGCGCGGCGGGGAGGGCACCGGCTTGCAGCGGGCGGGTGCCGGCCGGGGCGGCCGGGCCGGCGATCCCGGCCCCCGGGACGGTCCTGACGGCCGCCGGGACCGCTGGGCACATCGTGACGGCACCCCCGGCGCCGGCGCTTCGAGGACGCCGAACGGCAGGCGGCCCGGCGGCAGCCGTGAGCAAGCAAGAAGAGGAGCGGCCAGGTTCCCCGACATCGGCAACCAGCAGGGCGGCACGGTCGGCAACGTCACCGGGAACCAGAGCGTTCACCGGCGGCCAGCCGGCCGTCTTCACGGCGGGCAGGAGGCGTGCGGCTGGTCCGGGACCTGAGGGACGTCGCTCGAGCGCACGGCACTGCCAGCGGCGATCAAACCCGAGGCGCGGGCCGAACCGGACTCGCTGGAGGAGGAAGTCGCCCGGCCCGAGCCGGACCGGCAGACCGTGGCGGGCCGGCAGGCCGCGGCGGGCCGGCTCGGCCCGATCACCCGGCTGCCGTCCTCCGCAGGTGCACTGGCCACCGCCGGCGCCCACCCGACCGGCCCGCTCGGAGCACTCGCCGGCCGGCCCGGCACACCCGGCCGGCTCGATCCCGCACGCCATCACAGGCTGAACCGATCACAGACGGACAGCCGACCCCAGACCGACGGCAGGAGACAGACGGCAAGGACTGACACAGAAAGCCGGCGAACACGGCCCGGCCCCCGGACACCGGACGGGCACGGGCCACGCGGGCCCCCATCACCCGCCCCCGCAGGGATCCCGACGCCCCGATGAAGTCCGCCGCCGCTTCAGCGAGTCGCCCCAGCCCTCTACCCCCCCCTTCCCCGTCCCGCGCGCGTGCAACTGCACCCGCGCGGGACGGACACGGCGCAGTACCCGTGGCGCAACCAGCCGCTGCCCCCGGCAACGAGCGGGCACAAGGCCCTGGCACGGCCCGGCCGCACCAACGACCCCCTCACGACCACCCACCAGCCCCCCGGCCTCACAGGTACCCCCACCCGGCACCCGCCCAAGAGACAGACCCCACGCCGAAAGACCCGAGGCCGGACCCCGCCACGGGCCGGCCTCGGCAACAGAACCCGAAAACAAGATCCGCAGACGGGCCAGACCCGGCGACAGGACCCGGGAGCGCCCCCGGGACCCCGACAACCGCAGACGCCCTCGGCCAGGACCCGGGACCGGACCGGGACCGACGGTGCTGCGCCGGGCCAGGAGCCAGGAGACCGCGAGCGCCCGCCCGCCCCGGAGCGCCCCGGAGGCCCGGGAACACCCACCCGCCCCGCCGACCCGGAAGACCGCAAGCGCCCGCCCGCCCCGCGCCCTCCACAAAGGCCGAGCACGCCGACAGCCGGGCCGACCTGGGCCACGGCTGACGGACGGGCGAGCACCAGGCCGCCCACGAGCCGCCCCAGGCCCACCCCGGCCCGCCCCCGGCCCACACAACAGACCGCGCATGCGGTTCCCCCGGGACACGGGCCCTCCCCGCAGCGGCCCCGCCCGCACCCGCCGCAGGTCCGGGCCCCCGCAGCAGACACGCCACAGCCCGTTCCCTACGGGCATCCGATCACCCGCACCCCCACCACCCGCGCCCACATGGCTCAAAACATACGTTTCACCGGCGTGCGAGCACCTCTCGAGCAGCCCTCGTCCCGCGGTAAAGCCGGAGTTCAGCCCCTGTCCGGCGGGCCGGGAGGCGGACGGGGGCCGCGACGGGGAACAAGCCGTTCGCTCCACCGCGCGGCCGGAATGACGGGTACCGCTAGAAATTAAACCGGGTGGTATGTATCTTCGCAGGCCTGAGGGGCCCCACAGGGCCCGTTCCATCGACGTCACGCTTCATGCGGCTCAGGGGGAGAGACATGTCTGTGAGCACTTTCCACGTCGAACGACAGGCCACCGCCACCCGCACTCCGGGCAAGGACACCACGGCCCCGGCCTACCTCACCGTCCCGCACTTCCCGTCCCTGACCAGCACCGTCCCCAGAGAACTCGTCCACCGCGCCAGCATCGCCGAGGTGATGCTGACCGGCTGGCAACGCCAGGACGACACCCACTTCACCGTCAGCGCCCAACTCCCCCGCCGGCACGGCTTCTTCGAAACCGTCCAGGGCTGCCACGACCCCCTGCTCATCGCGGAAACCGTCCGCCAGACCGGACTCCTGCTCGCCCACACCGAGTTCGGCGTACCCTTCGGCCACCAGTTCCTCATGTGGAACCTCGCCGTCGACCTCCGACACGAACACCTCCTCGTCGGCGCCACCCCCGCCTCCCTGGACATCCACGTCACCTGCACCGACATCAAACGCCGCGGCACCCAGCTGTCCGGACTGCACCTCACCGCCGCCATCCACCGCGACGGCACCCCCGCCGCGACCGGCACCGCCGCCTTCACCTGCACCTCCCCAGCCGTCTACCGACGCCTGCGCGCCCACCGCCTCAACAACACCACCCCCGCACCCCTGCCCCTGACCAGCCCCACCGCACCCCAGACCGTCGGCCGCCACTCCCCCACCGACGTCGTCCTGTCCCCCCACAACCAGCCCGACACCTGGCAACTACGCATCGACACCCGCCACCCCGTCCTCTTCGACCACCCCCTCGACCACGTCCCCGGCATGGCCCTCATCGAAGCCGCCCGACAGGCCGCCACCGCCTACCTCGGCCACCCCTGCCTCCCCACCACCCTGCACAGCGAATTCACCCACTACGCCGAACTCCACACCCCCACCATCATCAAAACCCACCCCCAACCCCCCCACCCCCACGGCCACACCCGCCTGCTCATCACCGGCCACCAAAACAACACCCCCATCTTCACCACCACCATCACCACCCCCACCCACACACCCACCCACACACAGACACCAGCACCCGCCCCAGCACCCGCCCCGGCACACGCACCAGCCCCAGCACAGGCACAGGCACCCGCCCCGGCACAGGCACAGGCACAGGCACAGGCACACGCACCCATCCCAGCCTGACCACACCCCCACACACCACAACACCAACCCCCACACCCCAACCACCCGACCCCACCACACCACCCGCAGACCACCCCGGGGAAACCCGTCAAGCCAGTTCAGATGTCACCCGAGATGTCACCCGATTGTGCGGCAGACCCGCCCAAGTCCTGCTCGGTCAGGTCACCGACGCACATCACCATCCTCTCCAGCAGGCTCCCTGCTATAGCGCGCGCCGCATCCGCTCCGCCGTCCGCCGTCCAAGCCGTCGCCCACATCCACAATCTGGCACTCACATCATGACCAGAAGACTATGACCACGGGCCCTGACCTGCCCAAACACAGACCTGTGCAACACCCTCTAGCGGACGGTGACGGTCGCGGTGTAGGCGCTGGTTGTGCTGGCCGCGCTGGGGCCGCGCTTTCGACAGCCGGCTGAGCCGTCGGTTGCCTATTCTCGTGCCTCGCCGTGTGTGCGGGAAAAAGCGTGTTGCGAACTGGAGCTGACCTTCACCGGGCTCGCCCGGCAGTGGGAGGCCGAGGGCCGGGCTGTCCCGGCCGGGCGGATGAGGAGTGGACGATCCTCGCCAGCCGCTACCCCTGGCCTACGCGCTGATCGCGCGGTGCGCCACAGCCCCGCCAGAGGCCCTGTACTTTCAGGGGGGCGCATTCAGCTAGAAGATCAATTCGAGTGCGCCCCGGCGGGTGATCCCCCGAATTCGGTGATCTTGGATTGTTAGCGTCGCCGTTGTGTCTCAGTCGCTGTCCGCCGGCCCGGAGCCGGCCTCCTTCGTCCTTCCTTCGCCTCGCCAGGCCAGTGAATCGTTTCGTCCAGTGCTGCTGGACCCCTCCCGGCCTGCCGGTGCCCAGGCCCTGTCCATGCTGCGTGGCTCGCCCCTGGTACGCGAGGTCCACGACCGTATCGAGGACCAGGTCGCCGAACTCGTGGGGTGTCAGGCGCCCGGCGAGTCCTTCGGCCCGCAGGCCCTTGACCGGGCGGTCGCCAAGGTCGTGTCGGGCCGGCCCGACAGGTACGGCAGGTGGGCCTGGTACCCGTGGTCGGGGCGCCTGGTCCATGTGCTGCCCGAGGCCGAGTTCCGCCTGGTCCGCACCGACCGCAACCGCAACAAGATCACCCGCGGGCAGCAGCAGCGCCTGCTGCTGCGCCGCATCGGCGTCATCGGCCTGTCGGTGGGCAGCAGCGCCGCACTGACCTGCGCCATGGAAGGCGTCGGCGGTGCCTTCCGGCTGGCCGACTTCGACCACCTCGGCCTGTCGAACCTCAACAGGCTGCGCGCAGGCGTCCACGAACTGGGCCTGGAGAAGAGCGTGCTGTGCGCCCGGCGAATGTATGAGCTCGACCCCTACCTGGACATCGAGGTTCACCGGGGTGGGGTGAACGAGGAGAACGTCGGGGACTTCTTCGGTGACCAGGACAACGGCCTGGACCTGCTCGTTGAGGAGTGCGACACCCTGTGGGTGAAGGTCGCCGCCCGTGAGCACGCGCGCCGCCGGCGGGTCCCGGTCCTGATGGACACCAACGACCGGGGCGTGCTCGACATCGAGCGTTTCGACCTCGACGGGAACCGTCCGCTTTTCCACGGCCGCATCGGGACCACGACCGCCGCCGACGTGGTGGGCCTGAGCCGGGAAGAGACCATCCGCTTCCTGCTCACAATCGTCGACGGGCAGCGGCTGAGCCCCGCCATGAGCGACGCCCTCACCCGGGTGGGCCGCACCCTGTCCAGCTGGCCGCAGCTGGCCAGTGGCGTGATGCTCGGCGCGGCTCTCATCACCGACACTGCCCGCCGCATCCTGCTCGGCGAGCCGGTACCCTCGGGCCGCCACTGGGCCGACCTTGAGGCCCTCATCCCCACCGTGTCCACCCTGCCCACGCCGCACGGAGCCGCCTTGTGAACCGCATCCCCGACCTGCGCGGCGAGCATCTGCGGTTGCGGGAACTGCACGCGGGCGACCACGACACCTTCGCGCGGATCCTCACCCACCGCGCCCTCACCCGTTACCTGGGCAACGACCGCATGGACGCCGCCCAGGCCCACGACGCCTTCGCCCAATGCCTCGCCCAGCCCCACACCCACCCGCGGCGCAAGTACACCCTCGCCATCTGCGCCCCCGACGACGACACCATGGTCGGCACCATGGGACTGCTCGTCGAGGACTACGGCAGCAACGCCATGCTCACCGCCCTGGTCATGCTGCCCGGCGCCCCGGTCCGCGGCCACGGCCACGAGGCCGGACGCCTGCTGATGGCCTACGCCTTCGGGCACCTGGGCCTGCACCGAATCTGGGCCGGCCACCGCAGCGACCACCACCACATGGCCCAGATCATGCACGCCGCCGGCCTGCGCCCCGAGGCCACACTTCGCCAGCTGTTCCGCACCCGGGGCTGCTGGCACGATGTCACCACCTACGCCACCGTCGCCCCCGAGTGGAAACGCCAAGCCACCGAGACCGAACTGGCCATCCTCGACAGCACGCCCCGGCCCGTCGAACCGGTCCCCCGGTAACTGCCCACCCGCCACCGGACCCGATCCTCGGCGAGATCGCCGCCCCGAGGAAGTCCGCCGGCCGGGCTGTGCCGAGGCCGAACGATCGCCGAGAAGCCCGGCCCAGGGTCATGATCAATCTCAGCGCCAATCGCGCACGCTTGTCAGTAGTGTTTGAATTCCTTGCAGGTGGCGCCGTTCTGCGCATCGGCCCTTGAAAGCCTTCGCTCACGACGCGAACCCGCGGGCCGCCCGCAGGGTGTCACTAGGGGACGTCCCGCACTGGGCCCATGCGATACCGACACCCGCGTGCATGCGGACCACCTGGCCGCCCAGAGAGATCGGCAGGTGGATCTGGGACTGCATCCACACCGCGGCGGTGTGTGCGTCGGCGGGGCCGAAGTCGTCGGCGAGGACGACGAACTCGTCTCCGCCGTACCGGGCGACCGTGTCGTTGTCGCGTATGGCTTGACGGAGCCGCCGTGCGACCTCGACGAGGACGCTGTCCCCCGCGTCGTGCCCGAACTGGGTGTTGATCGCCTTGAAGTCGCGCAAGGCGAAGAAAATCAGGGCCAGGCCATGGGTGTCGTCCTCGCGTACGGGGGCCCATACGTGAGTGTGAGGGGGCGCGGCCTGGTCGTCGTATCCAAGGTAGGAGTTGTCATGTGGCTCCCCGGCGGCGTCGGCCCCGTGCTCCGGGAGTGCGCAGAGACGGGCGTCGATGCGGGCGTGCAGCTCGGCGGAGTTCGGCAGGCCTGTGAGGTCGTCATGCGAGGCACGGTGGGCGAGTTCGAACTCGCGGTGCTTGCGCTCCTCGATGTCCTCGACGTGAGTGAGCAGGAAGCGGGGGCCGTCGTCGGCGTCCGCGACGACGCTGTTGCGCAGCGAGGTCCACAGGTACGTGCCGTCGCGGCGCCCGAGGCGCAGTTCCGCGTGCCCGCCCTCAGAGCTGGTGCGGAGCAAAGTGCCTATGTCTTCGGGGTGGACAAGGTCGGAGAACGAGTAACGGCGCATGGCGGAGGCCGGGCGGCCCAGCATGCGGCACAGCGCGTCGTTCGTCTGGAGGATGCGGCCGTGGTGGTCGCCGCCCATCTCGGCGATGGCCATACCGTTGGGTGCGTACTCGAAGGCTTGGCGGAAGGATTCCTCGCTGGCCCGCAGCGCCTGCTGCTCTCTTTCTTGTCTGACCAGTGCGCGTTGCATGTTCGCACGTAACCGCGCGTTGCTGATCGCGATGGCGGCCTGGAAGGCGTACTCCTCCAGATCCCGGCGCTCGTCCGGCGTGGGACGCCGGCGTGTGAGGGGCCGGTCGACGGAGATCACACCGAGCAGCTCACCGCGGGAGGCACCGGAAGCGCTTCGGGTGTAGAGCGGCGCGAAGAGGCGGTCGGAGGGGTGCCACTCGTCCTCGGAACTGGGGGCGGGGCCGTCGGTGTACCACTGCGGTACGTCGTCATCGTCGAGGACCCAGCCTTCGGTGTGCGGTATGAACCGCAGGTCGCCCCAGGCCTCGCCCATGCTCAGCCGACGTTCCCAGGACTCGCGGGAACCGACGCGGCCGGTGATCAGCTCCTCGGCGGCAGGATTGCCCGCGAAAGAGGCGACGACGAGATTGCCGTCCGTGCGGACGAGGTTGACGCACGCCAGTTCGTAGCCGAGACCAGTCACCAGACCGTCGGCGACGATCTGCAGGGTGTCCGCGAGGCTGCGGGCGAGATGGAGACCCTGGACCGCGGCCTGAAGACTGTGGCTCTTGTCGATGGCGAGGGCGCTGCGGTTGGCGAACTCGGCGGCGACGGACAGGTCGGCGTCCTGGAAGGCGTGCCCCTTGGGGTGGCGCAGGAGGACCGCTATGCCGATGATCCGCCTGCGGCCGTGCAGGGGCACGAGGACGGTGTGGCCTCCGCGTGGTACCTCATGCCTCATACCGATCAGTTCCGGCAGCGCGGCGCCAGCGCCGGGCGAGTCGGTGGCGACCGGCAGTGCCCCGTTGAGCACTTCGAAGAGCGCGCTGCCGGGGCGTACCTCGCACCGTGCGGAACCCATGCCGGCGTGGGGCGGGTGCACCTGTTGCAGCCGCAGTACCAGCGGGCCCTCGTGTCCTTCATCGCCCACCGGGATCGGGTCCCGCAGATAGACCATGACCGCGTCGGCGACGGTGGGGACGACGGCCCGGCACAGTCGCGTCACGATGTCTTCCGGGTCTCTTCCCCGGGTGATCCGGCGAGCCGCCTCGAAGATGTCGTCCTGAGAGTCGGCGGCCGCAGGCTGCGGGGATTCGAGTGCAGGGAAGGTTGTCTCCTGGCTGGTCGGCGGGTTGTCCTGGGTTGTTCCGGACAACCCGGCGGGTTGTCCGCCCAGGTGCTGGCGAACCTGTTCGGGCACGGAGACGCCGGCTTCCGCCGGGGAAGGCGAGGCAATCGAGGGCGACCAGTAACCCACCTCGTCGGCGGCTTGCTGAACGGCTTCGTGTTCCTCGTCGAGGACGGCGCGCGCCTTCTCCAGTGCACGGTCCACGTCGTTGAGCGCGGCATCGTCGGAGCTGAGCGCGTGCATGTCGAGCTGGGACAGCAGCGGTGCCGGCTCCTGCGTTCGGGAGGTCTCGTCGTCGCCCATGCGGAGCCGTAGCTCGGCGAGTTCGGCCTCCAGTTCATGGATGCGGCGTGCGGCGTGGTCGGCGACCTGCTGAGCGATGCCCCGCTCCCGCTCTGCGCGCACCAGCTGTTCACACAGTTGTGACTCCTGCCGTTGCGCCCGGGAGAGGAGCTCCACTACTCCTTGGCCGTCGGGGAGTTCTACGGTCACCGACTCCAGCGCGTCGAGGCGACGCCTCAGTTCGGTGACCTTCGCCTGGGCCTGTCCGAGCATGACGAACAGCAATGTGGCGATCGACAGAGCCTGCTGCCGCCCGTGCTCGCCGGCCTCGTAGGCCTGCCGGGCGCGCTGCATCTCCTGAAGGACCTCGATGGTGCGGTCCTTGGCGGCCAGCAGTTCCCGGGCGGGCACCAGCTCCTGTGGCTCCGTGATCGGCGTGGGGTTCGCGCCCGCCCGGTCCCACAGTGTCTTCGCCTGACCGAGGCGTTGCCGGGAGAGGTCGGCCTGCTCGTGGGGAAAGCACACGTCGGCCACGGCCTCGACGAGATCCCACTCCAGCGACTTGCCGGACAGCCGGTCACGTAACTGGCGTAACTCTGGCACGACTGCGGCCACGAAGTGCTCGGGAGTGAGCCGTGCGTGCAACTCCCTTACGGACAGCTCCGATTCGTCGAGCCAGGTCCGCACCACCGCGACCAGCTGGTTGATCTCGACGCACGAGCCCTGGGCCGGTCCCCACGGCCGTCCCGCCCGCTTCCTCTCGCCGGCCACTCGTCTCCCCCGTGGTTTGTTCGCCGGACAACCCCCTGTTGTCGCCGGAGAAACATCCAACCGCCCCACCTGCGGTTCCGTCCGGGGATCGTCGTAATTCGTCATCGACACCACACGATCCAGGCGGTGCTCTCATGAACCACACCTTCCCGGCGTTGCTGCTCCTTGCGCTGGCGGTGGCCGTCCTCTTCTCCGTCATCGCCGCGGCGATCGCCTTCGCCCTCGCCCGCTGGGAGGGGGCCGCGGTGCCGGCGGCCCTGTCCCGCTGCGGCATCGCGTTCGCCGCGAGCCTCACCCTGTGCCTGGCCGTCTTCGCGGCGTTGGACCGGACGTAGCAAAGGGGGTAGGGACAAGAGGCCGGCCGGCGGCGGGACTTCCCCTTACGCCCCGGCAGGTACCGTCTGGCCGGATCATATGGTCTTGGCCGAAAAGCCAGGACAGCTCAGGGCTGGCCAGCGCCATCACGCGTTCGCGGTGCCGGAACCGTTTGCGGCGACTCTGCGGGTCCGAGTCCGGGCCGGCAGAGGGCTGCGGTCGGTCATTCCCTCTGTTGTTCCGGGCCGCCAAAGTCGGGGCTGCTGTAGTCCGGGCTGGAGAAGCTCGGTCGCGAACCTCCCAGGTTGTCGGGCTGGTCTGCGGCTACTTCAGGAGCCGGAAGCCGGGCTGCCGAGCCCACGCTCTGAGGAATTCCGCCGAACCGTAGGCGGCAGGCCACGGATCCGTCATCGTCGCGATGATGCCAGGAAGGTCGGTCACGATCGGGACTTGGCCCTCAAGAAGTTCGGCATTGGCGACGCCGCCGATCACGTCCATGACAGCAGCGGTCAGCAGGGCCGTGATGACGTGGTCGACCGGCCTGTTACAGAACGCTATGACGTCGACGGCTGTGTCGGGGTAAAGCCGATGAGGGGTTCCTGATCGACTTCGTCGGCGTGCTCGGCCTCGAAGACGGCCTCGTCGCCGATGCCGGGTCCCATGAGAGAGACCATGACAGGCCGGCCTCCGTCGATGCCCCCGGTGTAGGCGACGCCGAGGCTCTCCGCGTGAATGTTGAGCTCGTACTCGCCGACCCGCTTCTCCTCAAAGTGCGACGAGGAACGGACAAGGAGCTCCCGGAGCCGCTGGATGGATATGAGTGGGACGGGCTCCGCCAACTCGATCACCAACACCGGACCACTCATGACGAGAGCCTAGCCAGCCTGGGCTCCCATCCCCAACCGGTTACTCAGCATGCCCTCACCACACAAGCCGAATCAGATGTGATCTTCCCCGAAGGAGGCACCTGATGAGTACGACGACCTGTAGGTCTGCAGGGTCGGCCACCGCTCATTGACGGGTCCGTGGCTGCTTCCGGGTGTCCACCGTACGGCGTTCACTGCTGGTCAACAGGCTGGGTAGCTCCGTCCGGTCAGTGCCTGCCCGGCTGAAGTCCCCCCGGCTGGAGCCCTGCGTCGCGAGCGAGGAGGGCGGCCTGGACTCGGTTGTCGCAGTCGAGCTTGGTGAGGATGCGGCTGACGTACGTCTTCACCGTGGCCTCGCTCATATGCAGCCGCCGCCCCGCGTCCGCGTTGGAGAGCCCCTCCCCGAGCAGCGCCAGCACCTCGCGCTCCCGGGTGGTGAGCCCGTCGAGCCGGCGGCGCGCGGCCTCCCCGCGCGTGGTGGCCCCGGTGGCGGAGAGCGCGTCCGCCACATGCCGGGTGGCTGCGGGTGAGAGGTACGCGTTACCTGCCGCCGCGGCCCGCACCGCCTGGATCAGCTCGTCGGGCGCGGAGTCCTTCAGCAGGAACCCCGCACCGCCGTGGCCGAGCGTGCGCAGTACGTTGTCCCGCTCTCCGAAGGTGGTGAGGATCAGGACCCGTACCTTCGGCGCGGCGCGGCCGAGTTCGACCAGCGCCGTCAGCCCGTCCATCACCGGCATCTGGATGTCCAGCAGCGCCACGTCGACCCCGCCGCCCCGGGCCGTCTCCACCGCCTCGCGGCCGTCCCCGGCCTCGGCGATCACGTCGATGTCGTCGGCCGAGGTGAGGATCATTCTGATGCCGGCCCTGATGAGCGGCTCGTCGTCGGCGACGAGGACCCGGATCACACAGCCTCCTGCGCGGTGTCGATCATGACGTGGTGATGGAGAAGCGGATGGAGTGGCCCCGCCATCATGCCCTGTAGCGGCCGACCCTCCGCACGGGGCCCGGCATCACTTCGCCTTGTACGTCTCCTTGGAGACCAACTTCCCGTCCTGGAAGCAGAACCGGAAGACGGTGAGGGCGTCGGCCCCCTGGTCGTCCTTGGAGGTGAAGTGCCGGCACGTCGCTCCCTCGGGCAGCTTGGGCCCTTGGTCCGCCAGGTCCGAGGTGAGCCACGAGTCCTCTTCGGGGAGCCTGGCCTGGATGTCGGCCTCGGCGTCCCCGACCTTCGCCTCCTCGTAGACGCTCGGCGAGATGTCCGCCTTCTTCACCTCTTCCGTCATGACGCCGATCCCCCAGACGCCCAGGCCGATGACGCCCGCGACGAGGACGACGGCGGTGACGGCACAGCCGATGGCGACGTTCTTCCTGGTACTCATAGTGGTGGTGAACTCCCTTTGTGGATCGGCCCCGTTGATGACCGTTCCACCGTCGCCCACCGCCCCGGGACGCCGCTGCCCCCGAAAGTCGCGAGCCGATACGACCGAGGTCGCGCCATTCGGTCCCGCGCCGCCCCGCGCACCGCTCCCCGCCCCGTGTCCCCCGAGGTTCCCCACCCGGCCCTCCGCGCCGCTTCCCGCCTTGCTCTCCTCCCCGTACGGCAGCATCCCCGCGATCCGGAAGCCGCCGTCCTCGGTGGGCCCGGTGTGCACCATGCCGCCGACCCGGCCGACCCGCTCGCACAGCCCCTTCAGCCCCTGGCCGCCGCTGATCTCCGGCGGCACCTCGGGCGCTCCGCCCGACACGGGCCCGTTGGTGACCTCCACGACCAGGCTGTCCGGTTCGTACCGCAGGGCAAGGCGTATCGGGGCGCCCGGCGCGTGCTTGTGGGCGTTGGTCAGCCCCTCCTGGACGATGCGGTACGCCTCGTGGTCGGCGGCGGGCGCCAACGGCCGCCGGACACCGCTTCGGTCCAGCGACACGGCCGTGCCCGCGCCCCGGGACGACTCGACCAGGCCGTCGATGGCGGCGATGGTACGGGGCGCGTACGACACCGAGGCGGCGTCGCCCACCGACTGCGGCTGGTGCCCCTGGTGTTCCCGGTACTCCCCGTACTCCGCCTCGTCGTGGAGCACCCCCACCGCCGCCCGCAGCTCCGCCATCGCGGTGACGGAGGCACCCCGGAGGATCCGTACGGCCTCCCGCTGGTTCGCGGTCAGCTCCGGGTCGACCTGGAGGGCGCCCGCGTGCACGGAGATCAGGGCGAGCTGGTGGCCGAGGCTGTCGTGCATGTCATGGGCGATGCGGTTGCGCTCCAGCAGCCGCGCCTCGCGGGCCACCATCGCCTGCTCGCGCCTGAGTTGCTCGTTGTTCAGCCACAACGCATCGAGCAGCCGCCGCCGTTGGTCCCGGTAGCGGCCGACGAGGGCAGGCACCACGGCAAGGGTGAGGAATGTCGCGACGTTCCACCCGAGGGTGACGAGCAGCACAGGCGCGACCCCTGAGGCGATGTCCTGGTACAGGTCCGGGACAGTGTGGAGCACACACGCGGCCCCGAACGCGGCGGCCACCCGCCAGGGTTCCGTGATCCGCCGCCCCGCCGACCAGGCGGCGCACACCAGCAGCACGGAGGCCATGACATTCCACCCCCCGGCCAGCGGGGCGGAGAGGATCAGGGCGGTCGCGGGCAGCGCGTGGCGCGCGGGCGCCAGCAGGGCCATCGCCCCGGCGAGGAGGACGGTCTGCGCGCCGATAGTGTCCATCCACGCGCCGATGCCCGTGGCGAGCCCGGCGAGGGTGACGGCGAGCACCGCCTCCCCGACGATACGGGCGGGGCTCCAGATCACACCGCCGGTCAACCGCCGCCGCAGACCCCGAACGGCGAGCCCGGCGGAAGGTACCCGTCGATCTCCCACATCCGTACCCACCCGCACATCCACATCCATTTCCCTGTCCGCATACACCGGACCGACGGTAGGCCCCCGGAAGAGCGCCTGCATCGGCCGAGCGTCGTGCCACCGTACGACGAAAGTTGACATCTTTCGTCGTACGGGATCACGACTTCCGGAGACTGCGCCGGGCCGGTCGTGCGGCCGACGATGGACGGACCGAAACGGGGACACGGGGACAACGGGAGATCCACATGGACAGCACCGGCGCGGAGTCGAGTACAGGAACGGGCGCGGAGCAGGACGAGGCCGCCGTCGGTCTCACCAAGGCCGCCCCCGCCCCAGCCCCGGCCCCAACCCCCGCGGAAGCACCGGACATCCAGTCCCACGACACCTTCGTCATCAAGAAGTCACTGAGCCTCACGACCGGCGAGTACGTGGTGAGCGTGGCACGGCCGGACGGCTCCGAGGGCGAGCCCGTCGCATACGCACGCCAGAAGCGGCTGTCGCTCAGGGGGCAGGTGACCGTCTATACGGACGCGTCCAGGAAGTCCGTTCTCGCCGCTTTCAAGGGCCGCGACCACGAAGTGGGCTACATGTACGACGTGCGGGACGCTTCGGGCCGGTCCTTCGGGTCGTTCCACGAGGACGCGGGCGCGTCTTTCCTCCGCAGGACATGGCAGGTGCGGCAGCCGGGGACGACGAAGCTGACCTGCCGCGAGCGCAGCAGGGTGGTGGCCTTCGTCCGGTTCGTCTGGGAGTTCGTGCCGTATCTCGAATACGTGCCGTTCATCTGGCCGTACCGCTTCGAGTACACCGAGAGCGGCAAGCCGCTGATGACCGTCACCAAGAAGCTGGGGCTGCACACCCGGTACGTACTTGAGATCCTCGCGCCCGACATCGACCGCCGCCTCGCCATCGCCCACACGCTGGCCCTGGACGCCCTCGAAGTGGACTGACACGTACATCACGACCGTTACGGCGAAGTAGGCCAGGTACGCCACGGATCGCCGTTGCGCGTCGCGTCGCCGACAGGCCGCCGAGCCACAGTCACAAGCCTGCCGGACCGGCAGGCGTTGTGCGGGATCCAGTGCGTGCTGCATACCGGCATCCAGTGGGAGCACCTGCCACAGGAACTGGGCTTCGGCTCGGGGATGCCTGTTGGCGACCGCCGACCGCGTGGAAACGGGCCGGCGCGTGGGACGAGCTGCATCTGGTGCTGCTGAAGAAGCTGCGGCGGCGAAGAAGCTGGACTGGTCGCGGGCGGTGATCGACTCCTCCCACGTGCGGGCGGCCCTGCGCGGCCGACAAGCGGGCCCAGCCCGGTCGACCGCGCACGGCCGGGCAGCAAGCACCATGTCCTCACCGACGGACAGGGCATCCCGCTCGCGGTGTCGCTGACCGGCGGAAACCGCAACGACGTCGCGCAGTTGCTGCCGCTGCTGGACACGGTCCCACCCGTGGCCGGCGCGGTCGGTCGGCCACGACGCCGACCTGACGGCTGAACGGCATCCGCCGCCGCGAATCCGCTGGGAGAGCCGCGACGACATCCACGAAACCTTCCTCTGCCTCGACACCTGCCTGATCACCCACCGACACGTCCAACGCCGTTGTCGGGAACCCTTATCGCTGACGGCCACTCCGGTGTCTCGCCGACCTGCTGGGCCTTCAGCAGCTCCAGAACCGGCACGTCGGATCGTCGCGGGCCGACCGAACACGGTAAGCAGGAACCGGCAAGTCGACTGGCTGCGGCCCTGCGGCGCCATGCACTGGGATGCCCGCCGGATGCGGGCGTCGGGGTCAGCCCTCCGCCGGGGCGTCGATGACGTTGCCCTCCTTGTCCAGGGTGTGGGTGTCCCAGTACGTGTCCCACTTGTCGCCGACCTCCTGCGGCACCTTGCCCTGCGGATACCGCGCGAATCCCGACGGAGGTTCCTGTCCGTCCGAAACGCAGGCACTGCCGGTTCCGCCCACGGACAGGACGGGGTACTCGCCACTCGCGCAGACGTCTTCGCGGTACTCCCAGCCGGAGCAACCGGTGAGCGCCACCACCGCGGCCACGCTCGCGAAAGCGGCGGCCGCGATGCGCATGCGTCCAGGACGGACTCTGGTGGTGAAGCCCGCTCTGCGGGACGTGTTCATGACTTTCTCCAGTCGTTCGGTGTGCCACCACTCTCGCCGCCGGAGGGCTGCCGAGCCCTGAGTACGCGTACTCACACGCGCTCGTGCGGATGCTCAACATGCCTGGCTTCAGGGGCGGTTCACGAGTTCTCAGGGGTGGCCGTGTCGGGGCCCGGGGTGGGATTAGGGGTTCGGGTGGGGCCCGGGGCCACCTAGGCTGGCGCCGTCATGTGGACACGCCCCGCGGGGCCGCCCGGTGAGGAGTCACGTGGATGAGCACGGACAGGAGCACGGGAACGGGCGCGCCGGGCGGCGCTGCCGACGCCGGGGACACCCTGTGGGTGCGGCGGTTCCATCCGGTGGCGGACGCAAGGGTGCGGGTGGTGTTCCTGCCGCACGCGGGTGGTTCGGCGTCGTTCTTCTTCCCCTTCTCGGCGGCACTGGCCGCCACCGGTCGCGTCGAGGCGCTCAGCGTGCAGTACCCGGGGCGCCAGGACCGGCGTGACGAGGCGCCGTTGCGGTCCCTGGCGGAACTGGCGGACGGCGTCCACCGGGCGCTGCGCGGCTGGACGGACCGGCCGCTGGTGCTGATGGGGCACAGCATGGGCGCGGTCATCGCCTACGAGGTGGCCCGGCTGGGGGAACGCGAGGGGAACGGTGTGCCGCTCGGCGTCATCGCCTCCGGCCGCAGGGCCCCGTCGGTACACCGGGTGGAGGACGCGCACCGGCTCGGCGACAAGGAGTTCCTGGCCGAGGTCCGCTCCCTGAGCGGCACCGCTTCGGCGCTCCTGGACGACGAGGAGATCGTACGGATGATCCTGCCGGGGCTGCGGGCCGACTACCAGGCGGTGGAGACGCACGAGCCGGCGCCCGAGCCGCTGTTGCGCTGCCCCGTCGGGGTGGTCACGGGCGACGCGGACCCGCGGGTGACGCCGGAGGAGGCGCAGGCGTGGCGTCGGCACACCACGGGCGGCTTCCGCTTCCGCGTCTTCCCGGGCGGGCACTTCTACCTCAACGACCACCAGGCGTCGGTGGCGGACACGATCGACGAGTACGTGGCGGCGTTCGCGAAGGAGGCGGCGGCCGACGCCGGTTGACGCCGGTGGAGCGGGACGCGGACGGCGCGGCACCACCGTGAGGAGCGGTGGTGCCGCGCCGTCGTCCGCGGGCTGCCCTGCGGCGCTCGTGCGGTCGGCGGGCGTCAGTCGGTCGGAGCGCGGAAGCGGTTG
Organism: Streptomyces asoensis; assembly: GCF_016860545.1. NCBI lineage: Bacteria > Bacillati > Actinomycetota > Actinomycetes > Kitasatosporales > Streptomycetaceae > Streptomyces > Streptomyces asoensis. Next base: position 358,945 of record NZ_BNEB01000006.1, read on the forward strand.
ATGGCGGGCAGGTGCCGCTCGCGCAGTTCACCGTTGCGTACTCCGAGGCCGGGCTCCGGCGCCAGGCACAGCACGCCGACCTTTCCGGAGTGGCGGTTGCGGTGCACGTCCTGGGTGGCGGTGCCCACCGCGGAGAGCGGGTACACGGTGGAGAGCGTGGGGTGGATCATGCCCTTGGCGATGAGACGGTTGGCCTCCCACGCCTCACGGTAGTTGGCGAAGTGGCTGCCGATGATGCGCTTGAGGGACATCCACAGGTAGCGGTTGTCGTACTCGTGCCGGTATCCGGAGGTGGAGGCGCACGTCACGACGGAGCCGCCGCGCCTGGTCACGTACACGCTGGCGCCGAACGTCTCCCGGCCGGGGTGCTCCACGACGACGTCCGGGTCCTCACCGCCCGTCAGTTTCCTGATCCTGGCGCCGAAACGCTTCCACTCCCGGGGGTCCGGTGTGGACTCGTCCTTCCAGAACCGGTACCCCTCCTGCGCCCGGTCGATGACCAGTTCGGCGCCCATGGAGCGCACCAGCTCGGCCTTGCGCTGCCCGGAGACCACACACACGGGAACGGCACCGCCGTTGAGCGCGATCTGGGTGGCGTAGGAGCCGAGCCCGCCGGCGGCGCCCCAGATGAGGACCGTGTCGCCCTGCTTCATCCGGGCGCCATTGCGCGAGACCAGCTGCCGGTAGGCGGTGGAGTTCACCAGTCCGGACGCCGCGGCCTCCTCCCAGGTGAGGTGGCCCGGCATGGGCATGAGCTGGTTGACCTTCACCAGGGACAGCTCGGCCAGGCCGCCGAAGTTGGTCTCGAAGCCCCAGATGCGCTGCTCGGGGTCGAGCATGGTGTCGTCGTGGCCGTCCGGCGCCTGGAGCTCGATGGACAGGCAGTGGGCCACCACCCGGTCCCCCGGCTTCCAGCCGCGCACGCCGGGGCCGGTGCGCAGCACCACGCCCGCGAGGTCCGAGCCGAGCACGTGGTACGGCTGGTCGTGCCGGACGGCGTCGGGGTCGCCGGAGCGGGCGTAGCGCTCGAGGAACGTGAACGTGGGGAGCGGCTCGAAGATGGCGCTCCACACGGTGTTGTAGTTGATCGCGCTGGCCATGACCGCGATCAGCGCCTCTCCGGGACCCGGCTGCGGGGTCGGCACCTCCTCCACGCGCAGGGCCTTGGCCGGGTCCTTGTCCCGGGTGGCGAGCCCCTCGAACATCGTGGCGTCCTCCTTGCGGATCACCGCCCCGCGGTACGACTCGGGCAGCGGGAGGGCCGCGATGTCCTCGGGCCGGGCATCGTCGGAGAGTACGGCGCTGACTATGGCTTCCACGAGGTCCCCGATTCTGGCGTGAGGAGTGACTGACCGCCGTCTGCGACTGTAGGGACCGTCGACGAGGGGCCAGAACCCCTAATCTGCCGGGACGCCCCGTACCCGCCGGGGCCCCGCCGCGGGCCGGGGTTAGGGGTCGGGGGCGGTGGTTAGGGGTGCGGCCGGGAACGGGCGGTGCGGCGGGTATGGGGCGGCCGCGGCACCCTCGGCGTGAGCCGGTGGTGCCGCGGCCTTTTCACGGTCGCCTGGGACGGGGGATTCCTCAGGCGACCGAGCCGGTGATCCGCTTCCCTTCCGCGCTCTCCTGCTCGGTGTCCTTGGCCGGGACGGCGGCCTGCTTGGGCATGAAGGCGAGGGCGAGCAGCGCGGCGACCAGGGCGATGCCGGAGCAGACGTACAGCAGGGTGTGCATGGCGCCCATGAACGCGTCCCGGACCTCCTCGAGCATCGCCGGGTCACGGAGCTTGGCGGCGACGGCCACGCCGGTGGAGACGCTGCGCCCGGCGGCGTCCGCGATCTCGTCCGGGGTGCCGGGGAGGTCGAGGTTGCCGCGGTAGGCGGAGTTGGCGACGGCGCCGAGCACCGCGACACCGATCGCGCCGCCGACCTGACGGAGCGCCTGCACCACGGCCGAGCCGACGCCGCTGCGCTCCTTGGACAGGGAGTTGAGGGCCGCCGCCATGGAGCGGGTCATCGCCAGGCCGAGGCCGGCGCCGATGACGACCAGCCAGATCGCGACGTAGCCGTAGCCGGAGTCGGTCTCGGTGGCGGTGCCCATGAACAGGCCCACGCTCACCAGCAGGAAGCCCAGGGCGGGGACGGCGCGCGGGCCCAGCTGCGCCGGCATCTTGTTGATGACGCTGGCCCCGACGAGCAGGCCGCCGATGAGCGGCAGCAGCCGCAGGCCGGTGCCGAGGGCGTCGGATCCCAGCACCGCCTGGAAGTACTGCGGCAGGGCGAACATCAGGCCGAACATCGCGAAGCTGACGATGGTGCTCAGGACGGAGCCCCACACGAAGCCCCTGCCGCGGAAGAGGCCGAGGTCGACCAGCGGGTCCTTGCCGGCCGCGGTGACGCGCAGCTCCCACAGGACGAACAGGCCGGTCAGCACGGCGCCGGCGAGCAGCGCGACGGCCGTCTCGGTGCTGTCCCAGCCCTTCTCGCCCGCCTCGATGGCGCCGTAGGTGAGCGCGGTGAGACCGGCGCTGGAGAGCACCACGCCGCCCAGGTCGATGGTCACGCGCTCGGCGCTGCGGGACTCGGGCACGAGCTTCGCGACGGCGAGGACGCCGAGCAGCACCAGGGGCACGTTGATGAGGAAGACCGAGCCCCACCAGAAGTGGTTGAGCAGGGCGCCGCCGATGATGGGGCCGAGCGGCAGGCCGAGCATCTGGGAGACGGCGATGACGGCGATGGCCTTCGTACGCTCCGCCTCGGTCTCGAAGATGTTCAGCAGGACGGAGGTGGACAGCGGCACGATGAAGGCCGCGGCCAGGCCGAGCACGGCCCGGGCGGCGATGAGCTGCCCTGAGCTGGTGCAGTAGGCGCACAGCAGGGAGGCGACGCCGAACAGCAGGAGCGCGGCGACCAGGAACTTCTTGCGGCCGAACTTGTCACCCAGCAGGCCGGCGGGCAGCAGCACGGCCGCCAGGACCAGGGTGAAGGCGTCGACGATCCACTGGAGCTGGCTGGTGGACGCGTCGAGGTCGGCGCTCACCGTGGGGAGCGCCACGTTGAGGATGGTCGCGTCGACACCGATCGCCAGCAGGCTTAAGCCGATGGCCCCGAGGGCCCACCATTTGCGGCTCTGCACATCACTCATAACGGCATCCCGTCCTCGTCGTTCGGATCGTCCGCCCGGTCACCGCGGTTGACGGCGTCCCAGCGCTTCCACATGGGTTCGGCCTCGGAGTTCAGCCAGGTGAACATGCGGTGGGCCTCGCGCATCCTGGCCGCGCGCACCTCACCCTCCGGGAACAGCCGCAGGCCCTCTGCCGTGATGTCCGCGAAGGACGTCATGCTCTCCAGGCGCCGCTTGAGGACGCCCGACCAGGCGTCCTCCGTGATCCGGTAGTACGTGGCCCGCTCACCGGCGCGGGTGACGGCCTGCACCATGCGGGCCTCGGTGAGCAGCCGGAGGGTGGTGGTCAGGGACGCGCGGCTGGCCTGCACGGCTTCGGCGATCTGCGCGGCCGTCTGCTCCGGCGGCTCGCTGATCATCAGCCACGCCATGGTCCTGCCCATGATCGGCGGCCAGCCGGCCTGCAGCATGAACCATGCCGTCACCCGCTCCATCCAGGCGCGGAGCCGCTCCGCGTCGGGATCCTGCTGTCTCCCGGCGTCGTCCGACGACATGCTGCAGCACCTCCTGTAGCTCATAGTGAGCTATAGCCGTTTCAGTCATCACTGTAATGACTGAACGAGGAAACGGGAAGCTCGCGACAGCGGTGGCGCGCTGCCGGAGCCCGGATCCGCCCGTTTCAGTGGCCCGCGGGCACCGCCGTCCGCGCCGCCGCGTACTCGTCGTCGCTCAGCGTCGGCCCGTCGGGCAGGTCGAGCGCGGCCGCCCCGGCCAGTGCCGCGCGCACCTCCGGTGCCTGGAAGGCGTCGTCGGCGACGCCCGACAGGGTGTTGACGCGCATCGCGGCCGCGCACACCGCGGCGTCCGCGAGGGCCGCCGTGCCGATCAGGTCGGCCTGGGCGCGCCGCTGCGCCGCGTGCCTGGTCAGGCGCGGGTCGTCCGTGCGGGCGAGCACGTCCGGGTAGCAGATGTCCTGGGAGGTGCCCAGCGACCACGGGGTGTCCACCACCGCACCGACGGCCCGCTGCACGGCCCGGGCGGTGCCCGGCCGCAGTCCGCGTTCGGCCAGGGTGGCGCCGAGGGCCGCCGCGCTGAGCGCCGCGGCGCTCATCCCGTGCCCGTAGACGGGGTTGAACGCGGCGACCGCGTCGCCCAGGACCACCAGTCCGTCGGGCCATTCCACGAGCCGGTCGTAGTACAGGCGCCGGTTCGCGGTCGAACGGGACGCCTGGACACCCGTCAGCGGCTCCGCGCGCTCGACGAGGTCGGCGATCAGGGGGTGGCGCAGGGTGCGCAGGTAGGCGGTGAAGCCCTCCTCGGTGGTCGGCGGCTCGCCGCCGCGGGTGCCGGAGAGCGTGACCATCCAGCGGCCGTCCTCGATGGGCAGCAGGATGCCGTTGCGCCCCGGCACCCCGGCGCGGTGATCGGCGTACACGCTGACCAGCGGGAACTTCTTCCGCGCGCCCGGGGGCGCCCGGAAGATCCGGGTGGCGTACGCCATGCCGGAGTCGATGACGTCCTCCTGCACCGGGGGCAGGCCGAGCGCGGCGAGCCAGCGCTTCACCGGGGAGCCCCGGCCCGTGGCGTCCACCACGACGTCGGCGTCGAGCACCGACACGGTGCCCTCCCGGCGCGGCTTGTAGGTGACGCCGGTGACCGCCGACGCGTCGCCCCGCAGCCCGATGATGTCGGTGTCGCCGGTCACGGTGATCCGTGGGTCGGCCCCGGCACGGTCGCGCACGGTCCAGTCCAGCAGCGAGCGGCTGGCGGCGATCATGAACTGGGTCTCGGGGAAGCGCCGTTGCCAGCCGTACGCGGTCAGCGACACCAGGTCCTCGGGGAGCCCGATGCGGTGCGCTCCCGCGTCGAGGAGCCGGTCCGTGGTGCCGGGCAGCAGTGACTCGATGACCCGCGCGCCGCCCGACCACAGCACGTGGGTGTGCCGGGCCTGCGGCACGCCGCGGCGGGGGTCGGCGTCGCCGGGCAGCCGGTCGCGGTCGAGCACGGTCACCGCGTCGACGTGCCGCGCCAGCGTGGTGGCGGCCAGCATGCCCGCCATGCCCGCGCCCAGGACCACCGCCCGTGTCGTCTCGGACATCGTTCCTCTCACGTTCCTTTCGGGGAAGACGATCGTCTGCGTGCGCGCCGTCAGCCGGCCGTGACGCCGGCCAGGGACTCCGCGACCGCGAGGGCCACCGCGTCCCACCGCGCGGTGAGGTAGAAGTGGTCGCCGGGGAAGGTGCGGAACGTCACCGGTCCGGTGGTCTCCTCCTGCCAGCCGCGCGCCTCCCGCTGCCTGGCCCACGGGTCGCGGTCGCCGAGAAAGACGGCGACGGGGCAGCTCAGCGGGGACCCGGGCTCGTAGCGGTAACCGTCGACGGCCTTGTAGTCGCCGCGCAGCACGGGCAGGACCATGCCGAGGACATCCGGGTCGGTCAGCAGGTCGGACGCGGTGCCGCTGAGGTAGCGCAGGTCCGCGACCAGTTCGGCGTCGGTGCGCAGGTGCAGCCGCACGTCGCGGTGGAGGGAGGGCGCGCCGCGGCCGGAGACGACCAGCCCCGCCGGGGGTGTGTCCCCGGGCCGGCACAGCCTGCGTGCGGCCTCCCAGGCCACGAGCGCTCCCATGCTGTGCCCGAACAGCACGAGCGGGGCGTCCCCGGCGTGCCGCAGGGCCTCGGCCACCCGGTCCGCCAGGGCCGCCAGGTCGTCGAGGAGCGGTTCCGCGCGCCGTTCCTGACGGCCCGGGTACTGGACCGCGAGCACCTCGAAGGGGGCGTCTGGCAGCGCCTCGAACGCCCTGGCGAGCGGCTGGAAGAAGGTGGCCGAGCCGCCGGCGTGCGGCAGGCAGACGAGCTGGATGCGGCCACCAGCGGGCCGGGGCGGGGTGTAGCGCGTCAGCCATGGTCCGGCTGCACGGTCCCAGGGGGTCATGCCGTGTGTCCGTTTCTGCTCCGTGGTGCGGGGAAGGGGGCCGGCCCGGTTGCGTCCCGGCCCGGGGTCGGACGCCGTCGGGCCGAAGAGGATCCGGGGCGTCCGGGGGCGCCGCCGGGCTCACCGGGGGCCGCGCAGCCAGTCGTCGACGGCCTGTGCCGTCTTGGCCGCGTGGTCGGCCTCCAGCATCGAGAAGTGGTCGCCGGGCGCGTCGGCCACGGTGTGCGGCAGCGCCCAGGCCACCCGCCAGCCGTCGTCGGCGGGGTCCGGGCCGCCCTGCGCCGGGAGGGGTTCGGTGGCGCGCACGAGCAGCGTGGGGGTGCCGAGGTGGGGGACTGCGTAGTCGAACCCGGCGTACCGGGCCCGTGCGGTGATCCACGCCTCCGCGGCGCCGTCCGCGGCCCGCGCCACCAGGGCGGCCCGCTCGACGAGGGCGCGCTGCACGGCGTCGCCCCACCGCTCGCCGCCGAGGCCGTGCCCGCCGCCCCATGCCGGGGTGTCGAGCAGCACCAGCGCCCCGGGCGGGGTGCCGCGCCGCTCCAGCCGGGCGGCGACCACCGCGGCGACGTTGCCGCCGCCGGAGTGCCCGAGCAGGGCGAACGTCCGGCCCGCGGCCGCCCGCCGGGCCGCGTCGGCCAGCGCCTCGGCGAGGGCGTCCACGGAGGCCGGCAGGGGCTCGCCCTCCTCGAAGCCCGGCAGCCCGATCGTGGCGACGGCGCGACCGCTGCGGAAGCCGGAGGCCAGCTTGGCGTAGGTGTAGAAGTTCTGCTGCCAGACGAACGAGGGGAAGCACAGCAGCACCGGCTCGTCCGGGCCGTCGCACAGCCAGGCGGTGCGCGGCGCCCGGTCGAGCCCGGCGGAGTCGGTGAACGAGGACCGGAACGCCGCGAGGCCGGCGGTCAGCTCGTGGGCCTCGCGCGCCCGGCCCTCGCGGCAGGCCCGCAGGAACAGCCCGGCGAGCCCGTCCGGGCGGGCGGGGGGCGCGGCGACAGGGACGCCGTCGGCGAGACGGTCGGCGAGATGCGCCGCGAGGCGTTCGCAGCTGGGGTGGTCGAGGACTGCGGTGGCCGGCAGGTCGAGCCCGGTGGCCGCCTGGAGCCGCGTCAGCAGGTCGGCGGCCGGCATGGAGTCGAGACCCAGCTCGCCGAAGTCGCGGGCGACGAGGACCTCCTCCGGGGAGGTGTGGCCGAGCACCGCGGCGACGTGCCGGCGGACCAGTCCCGTCAGCAGGGCGGTCCTGGCCTCCTCGTCCAGGGCGGGCAGCCGGTCGGCCCACCGCTCCCCCACGTCCGCGGGCGGCGGCGTACCGTCCCCGGCGGCGGCCGGGTCCCGGTCCCGGGACGGGGCCTGGGCCAGCAGGGTCGGCACGACGTCACCGGCGTGGGCGTCGGGTGCGCTGGTCAGCCAGTAGCGCCTGCCCTGGAACGCGTACGTGGGCAGGTCGGTGCGGCGCGCCCCGCGCCCGGAGAACACCGCCTCCCAGTCGAGCGGCACCCCGTGGGCGTGCACGGCGGCGACCGCGGTGAGGGCGGTGCGCGTCTCCGGCCGGTCACGGCGCAGGGTGGGGGCCAGGACGCGGGCCGCGGCGCGGCCGCCCAGGCACTCGCGCGCCATGGCGGTGAGGACGGCGTCGGGCCCCAGCTCGACGTAGGCGGTGACGTGCTCGTCGGCGAGCGCGCGCATCCCGTCGAGGAAGCGGACGGTGCCGCGCACGTGCCGCACCCAGTAGCCCGGGTCGGCCAGTTCACCGGGGGCGGCGGCCCGGCCGGTGACGTTGGAGATCACGGGCACGGTGGGCTGCCGGTAGGAGAGGGCGGCCGCGACCTCGCGGAAGGCGTCGAGCATGGGTTCCATACGGGCCGAGTGGAAGGCGTGGCCGACGCGCAGCCTCTTGGTCCTGCGACCGCGCTCCGCCCAGTGCGCGGCGACCCCGGCCACGGCCTCGGCGTCGCCGGACAGCACGGCGGAGCGGGGCCCGTTGACGGCCGCGAGGGACACCTCGGCCTCGCGGCCCGCCAGGTGGGGCGCGAGTTCGTCCGGCGTGGCCTGCACGGCGTACATGGCGCCGCCGGGCGGCAGGGCCTGCATCAGGGCGCCGCGCGCGGTGACCAGGGCGGCCGCGTCGTCCAGGGAGAGGACACCGGAGACGTGCGCGGCGGATATCTCCCCGACGGAGTGGCCGATGAGGAAGCGCGGGGCGGCGCCCCAGGACTCCCACAGCCGGTGGAGGGCGACCTGGAGGGCGAAGGTGGCGGGCTGGGTGTAGGCGGTGGTGTCGAGCAGGGCGGCTCCTCGGGTGCCCGGCGCGGCGAGGACGACCTCGCGCAGCGAGTGCTCCAGGTGCCGGTCCAGGGACCCGCAGGTCTCGTCGAACGCCGCGGCGAACACCGGGAACGCGGCGTACAGGCCCGCGCCCATGCCGGGGCGCTGGGCGCCTTGGCCGGTGAACAGGAACGCGGGCCGGTTCTCGGTCTCCGCCTCGCCTTCCGTGACGGCCGGGTCGGGCTCACCGGCGGCGAGGGCGCGCAGGGCCCGCAGGGCCTCCTCCCGGCCGTCCGCGACCACGACGGCGCGCCGGGGCAGCCGCGCGCGGGTGGTGGCGAGCGAGAGGCCGACGTCGGCGAGGGGGACGCCGGTCCTGCGGGCGATGTGGTCGGCGAGCCGGGCGGCCTGGGCGCGCAGCGCGGCCCCGGTCCGCCCGGCGAGGGGCAAGGGGGTCTCGGCGGGGGTGGAGCCGGAGCCGGACGTGTGCCTGTCGGCCGCGGCGGCCGCCTCCGGGCGGCCCGTGCCCTCGCCGGGGGCCGAAGCCGCCTCGGGGACCGGGGCCCGGCCCGCGCCGGGAACCGCGCCCGTGCCGCGGGCCGATCCCGGTCCTTCCGTGACGGCCGCCGTCCCGTCGCCCGCCGTGGCCGCGCCCACCGCGCCCTCAGGTTCCGTGAGCCCTCGGGCCTGCGGGGTGCCCGGGGCCGGGAAGTCCGGGGCTTGCGGGGCCTCCTCCACGATCACGTGGGCGTTGGTGCCGCTGATGCCGAACGAGGAGATCCCGGCGCGGCGCGGGTGGCCGGCGCGGGTCCAGGCGACGTCCTCGGTGAGCAACCGCACCGTGCCGGACGACCAGTCGACGGCCCGGGTGGGCTCGTCCACGTGCAGGGTCCTCGGCAGCCGCCCCGCGCGCATCGCCAACACCGTCTTGACGAGCCCGGCGAGGCCCGCCGCGGTCCCGGCGTGGCCGAAGTTGGACTTGACGGCGCCCAGCCACAGCGGGTGCGCCGGGTCCCGGTCCCTGCCGTAGGTGTCGAACAGGGCGCGGGCCTCGATGGGGTCGCCCAGGCGGGTCCCGGTGCCGTGCGCCTCGACGGCGTCCACCTCCTGGGGCGTGAGGCCGGCGCTGTCCAGCGCGGCGCGGATCACCCGGCGCTGTGCGGCGCCGTTGGGGGCGGTGAGGCCGTTGCTGGCGCCGTCCTGGTTGACGGCCGAGCCGCGCACCAGCGCGAGGACCCGGTGGCCGTGGCGTCGCGCGTCGGACAGCCGTTCCACGACGACGGCCGCGGCGCCCTCGGCCCAGGCGGTGCCGTCGGCGGCGGCCGCGAACGCCTTGGCGCGGCCGTCGCCCGCCATGCCGCGCTGCCGGGTGAACTCCACGAGCAGCGCCGGCGTGGGCATGACCGACACCCCGCCGACGAGCGCGAGCGAGCACTCGCCGGCCCGCAGCGCGTGCGCCGCCTGGTGCAGGGCGACCAGGGAGGACGAGCAGGCGGTGTCGACGGACACGGCCGGGCCCTCCAGGCCGAGCGTGTAGGCGATGCGACCGGAGGCGACGCTGGTGACGTTGCCGGTCATGGAGTAGCCCTGGACCTCGGCGGGGACGTGGGTGACGTCGGAGCCGTAGGCGGCGTAGGACACGCCGAGGAAGACCCCGGTGGGGCTGCCCTTGAGGGACAGCGGGTCCAGGCCGGAGTGTTCGAACGCCTCCCAGGCGACCTCCAGCATGACCCGCTGCTGCGGGTCCATGGCCAGGGCTTCACGGGGCGAGATGCCGAACAGCTCGGCGTCGAAGCGGGAGACGTCGGCCAGGAACCCGCCCTCCCGCGCGGCGGACGCGGCGGGGCCGCCGTCGGCGGTGCCGAGCAGGGCGTCGAGGTCCCACCCCCGGTCGCGGGGCAGCGGGGACATCATGTCCCTGCCGTCGGCCAGGCGCTCCCACAGCAGGTCCGGGGAGTCGGCCCCGCCCGGGAAGCGGCAGGCCATGCCGACGACGGCGAGCGGTTCCGAGGCTGCGGCGACCAGCCGCCGGTTCTGCTCGCGCAGTCGTTCGTTGTCGGTGAGGGCCGCGCGCAGGGCCTCGATGATCTGTTCGGTGGAGGTCATCGGTCACTCCCTCTCTGTCGGGCGCTCACCGCGCCGTTCCTGGTCCCCGGGGGTGCGGCGGTGGCCCGCCGCGGGCGGCCGGTTCACGACCCGGTGCCGCCGAGGGCGGCGCGCACCAGGTCCTCGAGGTCCATGTCGGCGATCGCCCCGGCGTTCCGGTCCGGCGCGGGTCCGGTGGTGCCGGGCGCCGGCTCCTCGGCGAGCCCGAGCAGGGTGTCGAGCAGTCCGCCGGCGCGCAGGCGGGCCAGCGGGACGGTGGCGAGCAGGGCCCGCACCCGGGCCTCCTGCGGGTCGGGGCCGTCCGCGGCCGCCGCGGCCCCGTCCGGGGCGAGCTCCTGGTGCAGGTGCCCGGCGAGCTCCCGGGGCGAGGGGAAGTCGAAGACGAGGGTGCTGGGCAGGGTGAGGCCGGTGGCCGCGCCGAGGCGGTTGCGCAGTTCCACGGCGGTGAGCGAGTCCAGGCCCATGTCCTTGAAGGCCCTCCCGGCGCCGACGGCCTCGGGCCCGGAGGCGCCCAGGACCGCGGCGACGTGGCCGCGCACCAGGTCCTCCAGCAGGAGCCGCTGCTCGTCGGCGGGCAGGGCCGCGAGCCTGGCCTCCAGCGAGCGGGCCTCGACGGCTGCGGTCCCGGCCCGGGCGGCCTGGCGGGGTGCCTGCCGCCGGCCGCCGAGCAGGCCGCGCAGCATCGCCGGGCCGACGTCCGTGGAGGCGCCCGTCCTCAGCGCCGACACGTCGAGCCGCGTGGGCACGAGGAGGGCCTCGCCCGCCGCCCGGGCGGCGTCGAACAGGCGCATGCCGTGCCCGGCGTCGATGGGCAGGACTCCGGAGCGGGTCATCCGCTCCACGTGGGAGTCGTCCATGCGGCCGGTCAGTTCGCTGGTCTCGGCCCAGTACCCCCAGGCCAGGGAGACGGCGGGGAGACCGGCGGCACGGCGTTGGTGTGCGAGGGCGTCCAGGAAGGTGTTGGCGGCGGCGTAGTTGGCCTGGCCGGGGTTGCCGAGGACGCCGGCACCCGCGGAGTACAGGACGAACGCGGCCAGGTCCGACTCCCGGGTGAGCTCGTGCAGGTGGAACGCCGCGTCCGCCTTGGGCCGCAGCACATCGTCGAGCCGCTGCGGGGTGAGGGAGGACAGGACGCCGTCGGCGGTGGTGCCCGCGGCGTGCACGACGGCGGTCAGCGGGCGGTCCGCGGGCACGGAGGCCAGCAGGTCGGAGAGCGCCTCGCGGTCCGCGGTGTCGCAGGCGGCGACGGTGACCGTGTGCGCGCCGCGTGCGAGCAGGTCCTCGCGCAGGCCGTCGGCGCCGGGTGCCTGCGGGCCGCGGCGTCCGGCCAGCAGGAGGTGCCGCGCGCCGTGGGCGGTGACCAGGTGCCGGGCGAGGATGCCGCCGAGGGTTCCGGTGCCGCCGGTGACGAGCACGGTGCCGTCGGGGTCCGGGGGACGGGGGACGGTGAGGACGAGCTTGCCGGTGTGCCGGGCCTGGGCCATGAACCGGAACGCCTCGGGGGCGCGGCGCACGTCCCAGGTGCGGACGGGCAGCGGCCGCAGCACGCGGCGTTCGAAGAGCCGGACGAGGGTGTCGAGGATTTCACCGATGCGGTCGGCGCCGGCGTCGATGAGGTCGTAGGGGCGGTAGACGACGCCGGGGTGGCGCTCGGCGACCTCGTGGGGGTCGCGGATGTCGGTCTTGCCCATCTCCAGGAACCGGCCGCCGCGCGGCAGCAGCCGTAAGGAGGCGTCGGTGAACTCGTTCGCGAGGGAGTTGAGGACGACGTCGACGCCGCGTCCGCCGGTGGCGGCGTGGAACTTCTTCTCGAAGTCCAGGGTCCTGGAGGAGGCGATGTGGCCGGTGTCGAAGCCCATCCGGCGCAGGGTGTCCCACTTTCCCTCACCGGCGGTCGCGAACACTTCCGCACCCCGGTAGCGGGCCAGCTGCACGGCGGCCATGCCGACGCCGCCGGTCGCGGCGTGGACGAGCACGGTCTCGTCCTCGCGGAGCCCGCCGAGGTCGGCGAGGCCGAACCAGGCGGTGAGGAACGCCGCGGGCACACCGGCGGCCTGCTCGAAGGTCCAGCCGCGCGGGATGCGGGTGACCAGTCGCCGGTCGACGACGGAGACGGGGCCGAACGGGTCGGGCAGCAGGCCCATCACCCGGTCGCCGACGGCGACGCCGGTGACGCCGGGGCCGACCTCGGTGACCACCCCGGCGCCCTCGCTGCCCAGACGTTCCTGGGAGGGCACCATGCCGAGGCCGACCAGCACGTCGCGGAAGTTCACGCCGGCGGCGCGTACGGAGACCCGGACCTGGTTGTCCGTGAGGCGCGCCAGTGCCTGCGGGTGGGGCAGCAGCGCGAGCCGGTCGAGGTCGCCGGGGCCGGTGGTGTCCAGGCGCCAGGCGGCCTCGCCGGGCGGGGGGACGAGGAAGGCGCCGGCCGGGGTCCTGGCCAGGCGGGGGACGCGGGCGGCGCCGAGGCGCAGGGCGAGCTGGGGCTCGTCGGCGGTGAGGGCGGCCCTGACGGCGGCCGCGGCGCGGGCCCTGGACTCGTCGCGCCCGTCGAGGTCGACGAGGAGGAACCGGCCGGGGTTCTCCATCTGCGCGGAGCGCAGCAGGCCCCACACGCCGGCGTGCGCCAGGTCCTCGACGTCCTCGCCGGGCCCCGCGGCCACGGCACGGCGGGTGACCACGGCGAGGACGACCCCGCGCAACCGGTCGTCGGCCAGCCACTCCTGTACGACGCGCAGCACGCCCTCGGTGGCACGGCGGACGGCGGCGGGCAGGCCGTCGGCGGCGACGGTGGCCGGGTCGGACGGGCAGGACAGCAGCGCCACGTCGGGGGCGGGCGCGCCGGACGCGACGGCGGCGGCGAGCTCGGCCGGGCCGCGGTGGGCGCCGGCGAACACGCCGGCGCCGCGCAGGGCCGGCACCAGACCGTGGCCGTCACCGCCGAGCACGGCCCAGCCCGCGCCGGACGGGGCGGCGGCGTCGACGGGCAGCGGCGCCCAGTCGACGTGGAACAGCGAGTCGCGCAGGCCGTCGCCCGTGTCGTCGCCGCCGGCCGGGAGGGGCCGGAACACCAGGCGCCCGACCGTGGCCACGGGGGCGCCCTCGGCGTCGGCGAGGGTGACGGTGACCGCGTCGTTCCCGGCGGCGCGCACCCGCACCCGCACCGCGGCGGGACCGACGGCGCGCAGGGTGACGTCGTGCCAGGAGAACGGCAGGTGGGTGCCCTCGCCGAGGAAGCCGCCGAAGCCGATGGCGTGCAGGGCGGCGTCCAGGAGGGCCGGGTGGACGCCGAACCGGGCGGCGTCCTGGTGCAGTTCGGGCGGGAGCGCGGCCTCCGCGTAGACGGTGTCGCCGAGCCGCCACGCGGAGCGCAGCCCCTGGAAGGCGGGGCCGAACCGGTAGGCGCCGCCCGGGACCGGCTCGTACATCCCCGCGGTGTCCAGGCGCGCCGCGCCGGGCGGGGGCCACGCGGTGAGCGCCTCGCCGTCGGTGACGGGCCCGGGCGGGGCGAGGAAGGCGGTGGCGTGCCGGGTCCAGGGATCGCCGTCGGCGGCGTCGCCGGGACGGGCGTGCACGGTGAGGGCGCGCCGGCCGGCGTCGTCGGGGCCGTCGACCTCCACCTGGACGTGGACGGCGCCGCGTGCGGGGACGGTGAGGGGGCTGTGCAGGGTCATCTCGGCGACGCCCGCGCAGCCGGTGCGCGCGGCGGCCTCCAAGGCGAGTTCCGCGAACGCGGTGCCGGGCACGAGGGCGGTCCCGCCCACGGCGTGGTCGGCGAGCCAGGGGTGGGTCTTGAGCGACAGCCGCCCGGTCAGCAGCAGCCGGTCCCCTTCGGCGAGCCGCACCGCGGCCCCGAGCAGGGGGTGTCCCGCGGAGGTGAGACCGAGGTCGCCCGCGTCGCCCGCATTGCGGTACTCGGCCTCCAGCCAGTAGTGCCGTCGCTGGAACGGGTAGGTCGGCAGGTCGGGAACGCGGCGGGCGCCGGTGCCCGCGAACACGGCGTCCCAGTCCACGGGCAGTCCGCGTGCGTGCCCCTCGGCGAGCGAGGTGAGGAAGCGCTCCGGGCCGCCCTCGTCGCGGCGCAGGGAGCCGAGCGCGACGGCGTCGGCCCCGGCGTCGTCGAAGATCTCCTGGAGGCCGACGGCCAGCACCGGGTGGGCGCTGCATTCGACGAAGAAGCGGATGCCGCCCGCCAGGAGGCCGCGCACGGTCTCCTCGAAGCGCACGGTACGCCGGAGGTTGGTGTACCAGTACCCGGCGTCGAGCCCGGCCGTGTCGAGGGGGCCGGCGGTGACGGTGGAGTGGAAGGGGACGGCGCCGCCGCGCGGCCGGATGTCGTCCAGGGCGGTGAGGACCTCGTCGCGGATCGTCTCGACGTGGGCCGAGTGGGAGGCGTAGTCCACGGCGATGCGGCGGGCCCGCACCCCGTCCGCCTCGCAGTCGGCCAGCAGCTCGTCGAGGGCTTCGGGGTCGCCCGAGACCACGGTGGAGGACGGCCCGTTGGCGGAGGCGATCCCGACGCGGCCCTCCCAGCGGGCGAGGCGCGCGGCGACGCGTCCCGCGGGCAGCGGCACGGACACCATGCCGCCGCGCCCGGACAGGCCCCCGGCGATGGCGCGGGCGCGCAGCGCCACGACCCTGGCCCCGTCCTCCAGGGACAGCGCCCCGGCGACCACGGCGGCGGCGATCTCGCCCTGGCTGTGCCCGATGACGGCGGCGGGCTCCACTCCGGC
Organism: Streptomyces asoensis; assembly: GCF_016860545.1. Taxonomy (NCBI): domain Bacteria; kingdom Bacillati; phylum Actinomycetota; class Actinomycetes; order Kitasatosporales; family Streptomycetaceae; genus Streptomyces; species Streptomyces asoensis. Next base: position 374,097 of record NZ_BNEB01000006.1, read on the forward strand.
GGAGCGCCACAGCGCGGCCAGCGACACCATGACGGCCCACAGCGCCGACTGGACGACCACCACGTCGTCCAGCGACGCCGCGCCCTCGCCGCCGCGGACGGCGTCGATCACCGAGCAGCCGGTCCACGGGCGCAGGGCGGCGTCGCAGGCGGTGAGCCGCTGCGCGAACACCGGGGACGACTCCAGCAGCCCGGCCGCCATGCCCTGCCACTGGGACCCCTGGCCGGGGAAGACGAACGCCACGCGGGCCGCACCGGGCCGCGCGGTGCCGGTGACCACCCCGGCGGTGGGCTCGCCGCGGCGCACGGCTTCCAGGCCGGCGAGGGCGCGGGCGCGGTCGCCCGCGAGGACCACGGCGCGGTGTTCCAGGGCGGCGCGTCCGGTGGCCAGGGACCGGCCGATGTCGGTGTCGGGCACCTCGCCGCGGCGTTCCGCGAAGGCGGCGAGGCGCTCGGCCTGCGCGGCGAGGGCGGCCGGCGTCCTGGCGGACAGCACCCAGGGCACGACGGGCAGCGCGAGCGGGGGGCGGGCCGAAGCGCCGCTCCCGCCACCGCCGTCCGGGGGCGCGGCGCCGTCCTCGGGCTGCGGGGCCTCCTCCACGATCACGTGGGCGTTGGTGCCGCTGATGCCGAACGCGGACACGCCGGCGCGGCGCGGGCGGCCGTTGCGCTTCCAGGCCACGGGTTCGGTGAGCAGCGCGACCGCGCCGGAGGTCCAGTCGACGTGCGTGGAGGGGCGGTCCACGTGGAGGGTGCGCGGCAGCAGTTCGTTGCGCAGCGCCAGGACCATCTTCATGACCCCGGCCGCGCCCGCGGCGTGCGCGGTGTGCCCGAAGTTGGACTTGACCGAGCCGAGCCACAGGGGGCGTGCCGGGTCCCGGTCCCTGCCGTACGTGGTGAGCAGGGCGCGGGCCTCGATGGGGTCGCCGAGGGTGGTCCCGGTGCCGTGCGCCTCGACGGCGTCCACCTCGGCGGGCGTCAGCCGGGCGTCGGCGAGGGCGTCGCGCACGACCCGCTCCTGGGAGGGGCCGTTGGGGGCGGTGAGGCCGTTGCTGGCGCCGTCCTGGTTGACGGCGGTGCCGCGGATCAGGGCGAGCACCGGGTGGCCGTTGCGCCGCGCGTCCGACAGGCGTTCCAGCAGCAGCATCCCGGCGCCCTCGGACGGCCCGAAGCCGTCGGCGGCGTCGGCGAAGGCCTTGCAGCGGCCGTCGGGCGCCAGGGCGCGCTGCCTGCTGAAGGCGATGAACCCCTGCGGCGTCGGCATCAGTGCGACGCCCCCGGCGAGCGCCATGGCGCACTCGCCCTGCCGCAGCGACCTGACGGCCAGGTGCAGGGCGACCAGGGAGGAGGAGCAGGCCGTGTCGACGGTGAGCGCGGGTCCCTCCATGCCGAAGGAGTAGGCGACCCGGCCGGAGATGACGCTGGCGAACGAGCCGACGCCGGTGTAGCCCTCCAGGCCTTCCGGCACGTACTGGTGGCCCGTCACGTAGTCGACGGTGGCGGCGCCCACGAAGACGCCCGTGCGGCTGCCCCGGACGGACCGCGGGTCGATGCCCGCCCGTTCGAACAGCTCCCACGACGTCTCCAGCAGCAGCCGCTGCTGCGGGTCCATGATCAGCGCCTCGCGGGCGTTGATGCCGAAGAAGTCGGCGTCGAACTCGCCCGCGTCGTGCAGGAACCCGCTCTCCCGCACGTAGTTGCGGCCCTCCGCGTCCGGGTCCGGGTCGTACAGGGCCTCCAGGTCCCAGCCCCGGTCGACGGGGAACGGGGAGATGGCGTCGACGCCGGAGGCCAGCAGCTCCCACAGGGCCTCCGGGGTGTCGGCGGAGCCGGGGTAGCGGCAGGCCATGCTCACCACGGCGACCGGTTCGGGCTCCTCCAGCTCCTGGATGCGGCGGCGCGCCCTGCGCAGGTCGGCGGTGGCCCGCTTCAGGTAGTCCCGCAGCTTGTCTTCGCTGTTCATCGGCTGTCACACCCATCCATGGCCGAGGTCCTCGGGTCGCTGTGTGGAAGGCAGGCCGTGGTCACGGCGTGTCCAGCTCGTCGTCGAGCAGTGCGAACAGCTCGCTGTCGGTGGCGTCGTCCAGTTCCTCGTCGCCACCGTCGGACGGCCGGGGCGCGCCGTTCCACCCGGCCAGCAGGGCCTGGAGCCTTTCCCGCACCCGGGCGCGGGTCGCGGTGTCGTCGTCGGGGACGGCGGCCAGTGCCTCCTCCAGCCGGTCCAGTTCGGCCAGGGCGGGTGGCGGCGCGGTCGTGGCGGCGGGCGCGAGCAGGTCGAGGAGGAGGGCGGCGGTGGCATTCAGCGTCGGGTGGTCGAAGACGAGGGTGGCGGGCAAGGTGAGGCCGGTGGCCGCACCGAGGCGGTTGCGCAGCTCCAGCGCGGTCAGCGAGTCGAAGCCGATCTCCTTGAACGGACGGTCGGGCTCGATGGCCTCCGGGGTCCCGTGGCCGAGGACCGACGCCACGTGGGCGCGGGTCAGCTCCACCAGCCGGTGCAGCTGCTCGTCCCGGGTGAGGCCGGCGAGCCGTGCCGCCCAGTCCGGCTCCTGCGGCCCGGTGCCGGGTGCGGACGCGGCCCGCTTGCCTGGCGCCGCCTTCACCAAGCCGCGCAGCATCCCGGACAGGGTGCCGTCGGCGGCACGGGAGCGCAGCGCGGCCGTGTCCAGGAGCACGGGCACCAGCAGCGCCTCGTCGGTGGCCGACGCGGCGTCGAACAGGGCGGTGCCCTCGTCCGGGGACAGCGCCAGGATGCCCGCGCGGGCGAACCGGTCCGTGTCCGCGCCTCCCGCCATCTCGCTCGCCCCGGCCCACAGCCCCCAGGCCAGGGACAGACCGGCCAGGCCCGCCGCCCTGCGGTGCGCGGCGAGGGCGTCGAGGAAGGCGTTCGCGGCGGCGTAGTTCGGCTGGGCGAGGCTGCCGAGCACACCGGACGCGGAGGAGAACAGCACGAACGCGGCCAGGTCGGACTCCCGGGTGAGTTCGTGCAGGTTCGCCGCCGCCGTCACCTTGGGCGTGAAGACGTGCTCCACGTCCTGTGCTGTCAGGGCCTCCAGGGGCCGGTCGGCGAGCGCCCCGGCGGCGTGCAGGACGGCCGTCAGGGGCCGGTCGGCGGGAACGGCGGCCAGCACCCGCGCCAGCGCCTCGCGGTCCGCGGCGTCGCACGCCTCCACGGACACCGTCGCCCCGAGCGAGGACAGTTCGCGTTCCAGGGCCTCGGCGCCGTCCGCGTCGCGGCCGCGGCGGCTCACCAGCAGCAGGTGGCGCACACCGTGCTGCTTGACCAGGTGGCGGGCGAGGACCCGGCCGAGCGCGCCGGTACCGCCGGTGATCAGCACGGTGCCGTCGGGGTCCCAGACGGCCCGTGCCGCGGCGGGCGCGGTGGCCGCCGGGCGGATCCTGGGCACCAGGACCACACCCGCGCGCAGGGCCGTCTCGGGCTCGCCCGAGGCGACGACGGCGGGCACGGCGTCCGGCAGGACCGCCAGCGAACCGTCGTCCCCGTCCAGATCCAGCAGCCCGAACCGGCCCGGGTGGGCGGCCGTCGCGGAGCGGAGCAGGCCCCACGCGGCGGCGTGCGCCAGGTCCACCGCGCCGTCCCCGGGGCCGGCCGCGACCGCGCCCCTGGTCACCACCAGCAGCCGCGCTCCGGCGAACCGCTCGTCGGCGAGCCAGCGCTGCACGACCGCCAGCAGGCCCGTGACCGCCTCCAGGGCGTGCCGCGCCACGGCACCGTCCTTCGCGGGCGCCACGCCACCGTGGGACACCACGGTCAGCTCCGGCAGCGGCAGTCCCGCGTCCACGGCACCGGCCAGCGCGTCCAGGTCGTCGTACGTCTGCGGGTACGCGCCCGCCTCCTCCAGCACGTCGGTCACCCCGAGCGGGTCGTCGCCCAGCACCACCCAGTCGGCGGTCTGCCCGGGCGCCGGCACCGGCGTCCATTCCACCCGGTACAGCGCGTCCCGGACGCCGTCCGCGCCACGGCGCAGTTCCTCGGGGGCCACCGCGCGCGCGGCCACCGCCTCCACGGTGCCGACCGGGCGGCCTGACGCGTCGCCGAGGGTCACGGTGACGGCGCCGTCGTCCGAAGGCCTTACGTGCACCCGCAGCTCGGTCGCTCCCATCGCGCGCAGCGACACGCCCGACCAGTCGGTCCACAGCACTCCGGAGCGCTCCTCCAGCCGGGCCGGCTGCAACGCCGCGTCGAGCAGCGCCGGGTGGATCCCGTACCCGGCGGCCTGTCGCTCCTGATCGCCCGGCAGGGCCACCTCGGCGTACATCTCACGGCCCTGCCGCCACACCGCGCGCAGCCCGCGGAACGCCGGGCCGTAGCCCTGTCCGGCGTCGGCCGCGCGCTGGTGGAAGTTGGCGACGCTGACCGGCTGGGCCCCCGGGGGCGGCCACTGCGCGAGCCTCTCGACGGTCCCGGCATCGTCGGCAGCCCCGGTCCGTCGGGCGCCGTCGGGAACCAGCCGGGCGGTGGCGTACCGCACCCACGGCGTCCCGTCCTCCTGCGTCCCCGGCCGTGCGTGGACGCCCAGTTCACGCGCGCCGTCCTCGTCCGGCGCGCCCACGGACAGCTGGACCTGCACCCCGCCGCTCTCCGGCACCACCAGCGGCGCCTCCACGGTCAGGCTCTCGACGACCTCGGCCCCGGCCCGCTCACCGGCGTGCAGGGCGAGCTCCGCGAACGCGGCACCGGTCAGCACCGGTGTGCCCTGCACGGCGTGGTCGGCCAGCCAGGGGTGGGCGTGGAGCGACAGCCGCCCGGTCAGCAGCAGTTGGTCGCCGCCCGCCACCTCGACGGCCGCGCCCAGCAGCGGATGTCCCGCGTCCGCGAGCCCGAGCCCGGCCGGGTCACCGGCCCCGGCGGGGCCGGACTCCAGCCAGTACCGCTGCCGCTGGAAGGCGTACGAGGGAAGGTCGAGCCGGCGGTCGGCGCCGGTGCCGGCGAAGAGGGTGTGCCAGTCGACGGCCAGGCCGCGGACGTAGCCCTCGGCGAGGGAGGTCAAGAAGCGCTCCGGGCCGCCTTCGTCGCGGCGGAGGGTGCCGAGCGCGACAGCCTGGGCGTCCGCGACGTCGTCGAACGTCTCCTGCATGCCGACGGTCAGAACGGGGTGAGGACTGCATTCCACGAAATAGCCGAAGCCGTCCGCCAGCAACTCACGGACCGTGGCGTCGAACCGCACCTCCTGACGCAGGTTCGTCACCCAATAACCGGCGTCCAGATCGCCGGTGTCGATCACCGAGCCCAAGACAGTGGAGTAGAAGGGCACTTCAGCGGCACGGGGTTCAATGTCCGCGAGGGCCTCGATGACCTGCTCCCGGATCAACTCCACCTGCGCGGAGTGGGAGGCGTAATCCACCGCGATACGACGCGCCCGTATCCCTTCGCCGTCACAGGCGGCCATCAAATCGTCCAAAGCCACCGGCTCACCCGAAACCACCGTCGAAGAAGGGCCGTTGACCGAGGCGATCGAGATCCGCTCACCCCAGCCCGCGATCAACTCCCGTACCCGGTCCGCACCCGCGGCCACCGACACCATGCCACCATGACCGGACAGGCTCCGCGCGATCGCCCTCGCCCGCAACACGACCACCCGGGCACCGTCCTGCACCGACAGAGCGCCCGCCACCACAGCAGCAGCGATCTCCCCCTGCGAATGCCCGATCACCGCCCCCGGCTCGATGCCCACCGAACGCCACACCGCCGCCAGCGACACCATCACCGCCCACAACGACGCCTGAACAACCACCACATCGTCAAGAGAGGCAGCCGTCGGCAGACCCCGGACGACCTCGGTCACCGACCAGTCCACCAACGAAGACAGCGCCGCGTCACACTCCTGAAGCCGCTCCCGGAACACCGGAGAGGACTCCCACAACCCCGCCCCCATCCCGAGCCACTGGGACCCCTGCCCCGGGAACACGAACACCACCCGCGGCGCCCCGGACAGCACCGTGCCGGGCACTACGTCGGCCGTGGGAACGCCTTCGCCCAGAGCGGTCAGCGCGGTGTGGATGCTTCCCGCGTCGGTCGCCAGCAGGACCGCACGGTGGTCGAGAGCGCCCCGGGAGAGGGCCAGGGTGGCTCCCACGTCGAGCGGGGACGTGCCGGGGTGGTCGTCCAGGTAGGCGGAGAGGCGGGCGGCCTGGGCGTGCAGGGCTGCCGTCGTCCGACCGGACAGGGGCCAGGGGACGACGTCGCCGACCAGGCCGACCGGGTGCTCCCCGGTCGTGGTGGCGCCGACGCCCGTCGCGCCGGTCCCGTCGGTGCCGGGAGTCCCCGTGTCCTCCGGTGCCTCCTCCAGGATGACGTGGGCGTTGGTGCCGCTGATGCCGAACGCGGAGACGGCGGCGCGGCGCGCGCGGCCCCCCGGAGTGTCCCACGGACGGGCCTCGGTCAGCAGGCGCACCGTTCCCGGGGACCAGTCGACCTGTGGGGTCGGGGCGTCCACGTGCAGGGTGCGGGGCAGCGAGCGGTGGCGCAGAGCCTCGACGGTCTTGATCACGCCGGCGATGCCCGCGGCGGCCTGGGTGTGGCCGATGTTGGACTTCACCGAGCCCAGCCACAGCGGGTGTTCGGCCGGACGCTCCTTGCCGTAGACGGCGAGCAGGGCCTGGGCCTCGATGGGGTCGCCCAGGGTGGTGCCGGTGCCGTGCGCCTCCACGGCGTCCACGTCCGCCGGAGCGAGCCGGGCGTTGGCGAGGGCGGCCTCGATGACGCGTCGCTGGGAAGGGCCGTTGGGGGCGGTGAGGCCGTTGCTCGCACCGTCCTGGTTGACGGCCGAGCCCCGGACGACAGCGAGGACCCGGTGGCCGTGGCGCCGGGCGTCGCTCAGCCGTTCCAGCAGGACGAGACCGGCGCCCTCGGAGAAGCCGGTGCCGTCCGCGGCCTCGGCGAACGCCTTGCAGCGGGCGTCCGCGGCCAGGATCCGCTGCCTGCTGAACTCCACGAACTCCATCGGGCTCGGCATCACCATGGCCCCGCCCGCCAGCGCCAGGGAGGTCTCCCCCGCCCGCAGCGACTGCACCGCCCAGTGCAGCGCCACCAAGGAGGAGGAACACGCCGTGTCGATGGTCACCGCGGGCCCTTCCAGGCCGAAGGTGTAGGCGACCCGCCCGGACACGACGCTGTTCGCGGACCCGGTCATGGTGTAGCCCTCGAGACCGTCCGGGATGCGCTCCACGTCGGCGCCGTAACCGGTGTAGGAGGCACCGACGAAGACGCCGGTGTCGCTGCCCTTCAGCGAGAACGGGTCGATGCCCGCACGCTCGAACGCCTCGTAGGAGCACTCCAGGACCAGTCGCTGCTGCGGGTCCATCGCCAGGGCCTCGCGCGGCGAGATGCCGAACAGTCCGGCGTCGAAGGCGGCCGCCCCGGCCACGAAGCCGCCCTCGGGCGCCAGCTCCCTGCCCTCCGGGTCCGTGAGCCGCAGGCTCGCCAGGTCCCAACCACGGTCCGTGGGGAAACCGGAGATGGCGTCACCGCCGCCCTCGACGAGCCGCCACAGGTCCTCGGGGGACTCCGTGCCGCCGGGGTAGCGGCAGGCCATGCCGACGACGGCGACCGGCTCGTGGTCCCGTTCCTCGACCGAGCGCAGGCGGCGCTGCGTGCGGCGCAGGTCGGTCATGACCTTGTTGAGGTATTCCCGGAGTTTCTGCTCGTCGGTGGTCATGTCGGCTAGGCCCCCAGTTCGCGGTCGATGAGGTCGAACATCTCGTCGTTGCTGACGGTGGAGAACTCGCGGTCCCCGGAGCCCTCTCCGGGCGTCGTCGCGAGGTCGTCCCCGCTCACCGTCCACAGCAGCCGTTCCAGGCGTTTGGCCAGGCGGGCCCGGGCCTCGTCGTCGGCAGGCGCGGCGGCGAGCGCGGCCTCGAGGCGTTCCAGCTCGGGGAAGCCGGGCGGAATGCCGTCGGCGTCTCCCAGACCCATCTCCTGCCGCAGATGACGGGCCACCGCCTCCGGGGTCGGGTGGTCGAAGACCAGCGTGGCCGGCAGGGCGACACCGGTGGCGGCGCCGACCCGGTTGCGCAGCTCCACGGCCATCAGGGAGTCGAACCCCAGGTCGCGGAAGGGACGGTCGGGTGCGACGGCGTCGCGCGCGTTCCCGGTGAGGGTGACGTGGCCCATGACCACTCCCGCGTGGGAGCGGACCAGTTCCAGCAGTTCGCGCTCCTGCTCGGCCCGCGGGACACCGGCGAGTCTGGCCCGCAGTCCGTCGGCCGCCTCGTCGGCCGTGGCCGGGTCCGCGTCCCCGTCCCCGGCGCCCCGGGCCAGTGCCCTGACGGCCTCGGGGATCTCGGAGAACAGGGCGGTGGGCCGCTTGGCGTGGAAGACGGGGGCGAAGCGCTCCCAGCGCAGGTCGATGAGGACCGCCGTGGTCTCGTCACGGTCGAGGATCCGTCCCAGGGCGGCGGAGGCCGGTTCCGGATCCATCTCGTGGATGCCCTCCAGACGGCCACGGGCGCCGACGTCCCCGGCCGCCATCCCGGTCCCCGCCCAGGTGCCCCAGGCCACGGAGGTCGCGGGCAGCCCCTGCGCCCGGCGCCTCTCGGCGAGGGCGTCGAGGAAGGCGTTGCCGGGCGCGTAGTTGCCGAGCGCCGGGAGACCGAAGGTGGCACCGAACGACGAGCAGAGCACGAACGCCGACAGATCCGCGTCCCGGGTCAGCTCGTCCAGGTGGAGCGCACCCTGCGCCTTCACCCGCAGCACGCGTTCCATCCGCTCGGGGTCCAGCGATTCGATCACTCCGTCGTCCAGCACGGCGGCGGCGTGGACGACGGCCGTCAGCGGCTGGTCGGCGGGGACGGACGCGAGTACGGCGGCCAGCGCGTCCCGGTCGGCGACGTCGCACGCCACCAGGGACACCTTCGCGCCGGCCGCGGTCAGCTCCTCCGCCAGTTCCGTGGCGCCGGGCGCCTCGGGGCCGCTCCGGCTGACCAGCACCAGGTGCTCGGCGCCCGTCTGTGCCAGACGACGTGCCAGGTGCCCGCCGATGCCTCCGGTCCCGCCGGTGACCAGGACGCTGCCGCGCGGCCGCCACTCGCGCACCGCGGGAACCGCCTCGGCCGGCGCCCGCACCAGACGGCGGACGTGCACGCCGTCGCCGCGCACGGCCAGGTGGTCCTCCTCGGCGGGCGCGCGGAGCACGGCCGCCAGCCGGGCCACCTCGGTGTCACCGGCGTCCGCGGGCAGGTCGACGAGACCGCCCCACAGCAGCGGGTGCTCCAGCGCCGCGACGCGGCCCAGACCCCAGGCGTGGGCCTGCGCCGGACTGGCCAGCGGGTCGGACGCGCCGGTGGACACGGCCCCCCGCGTGGCGCACCACAGCCGGGGCGGTGCGGGCATCCCCTCACCCGCCTGGACCATCGCCTGCACGAGCGTCACGGTCGCGGCGAGTCCCGAGGGGACGGCCGGGTACGCGGGATGCGGGGCGTCGTCCAGGGCGAGCAGGGACAGCACCCCGCCCGGCGGCGTCTCACCGGAGCCTGCGCCGGAGCCCTCGGTGAACGCCTCACGCAGCACATGCGCGAGGCGGTCGCGATCGGCGCCCACCGCGTCCACGACCAGCCGCGTCACTCCGGCGCCCGCCCGTTCCAGGGCGCGCACGGAACCGGCGGCCCACGGATCGTCCGCGCGGCCCTCGGGTACGACGACGAGCCAATGCCCCCGCGGTTGCCGGTCGGCAGGGAACCGGGCGGGGCGCCACACCACCCGGTAGCGCCACCCGTCGGCCCGCGACTCCTCCCGACGCCGGCCCCGCCACGACGACAGGGCCGGCAGCAGCGCACTGAACGGCTCGTCGGCGGGAACGCCCAGCTCGGTGGTCAGCGTCTCCAGGGCTCCAGCGTCCACCGCGGCCCAGAACCCGGCGTCCACCTCGTCAAGTTCCCCGGCGTCCTGCTTCGGCGCCGCCCCGGCAGGCTCCTCCAGCCAGTAGCGCCGGCGCCGGAAGGCGTAGGTGGGCAGCTCGATCCGTTGGGCGCCGGTGCCGGCGAAGAGGGTGTGCCAGTCGACGGCCAGGCCGCGCACGTAGCCCTCGGCGAGGGAGGTCAGTAAGCGCTCCGGACCGCCTTCGTCGCGGCGGAGGGTGCCGAGCGCGACAGCCTGGGAGTCGGCGTGGTCCTCGAAGGTCTCCTGCATGCCGACGGTCAGGACCGGATGGGGACTGCACTCCACGAAGTAACCGAAGCCGTCCGCCAGCAGCTCACGGACCGTGGCGTCGAACCGCACCTCCTGGCGCAGGTTCGTCACCCAATAACCGGCGTCCAGATCGCCGGTGTCGATCACCGAGCCCAAGACAGTTGAGTAGAAGGGCACTTCAGCGGCACGGGGTTCGATGTCCTCGAGGGCCTCGGTGACCTGCTCCCGGATCGACTCCACCTGTGCGGAGTGGGAGGCGTAGTCCACCGCGATACGACGGGCCCGTATGCCTTCGCCGTCACAGGCGGCCATCAAATCGTCCAGCGCATCCGGCTCACCCGAAACCACCGTCGAGGAGGGGCCGTTGACCGAGGCGATCGAGATCCGCTCACCCCACGCCGCGATCAACTCCCGTACCCGGTCCGCGCCCGCGGCCAGCGACACCATGCCACCGTGGCCCGACAGGCTCTGCCCGATCGCCCTCGCCCGCAGCACGACCACCCGGGCACCGTCCTCGACGGACAACCCGCCCGCCACCACAGCAGCGGCAATCTCCCCCTGCGAATGACCGATCACCGCACCCGGCTCGACGCCCACCGAACGCCACATCGCAGCCAGCGACACCATCACCGCCCACAACGACGCCTGAACAACCACCACATCGTCCAGCGAAGCCGCATCCGGCACACCCCGCACCACATCGGTCACCGACCAGTCCACCAGCGCAGACAGGGCCGCGTCACACTCCTGGAGCCGCTCCCGGAACACCGGCGACGACTCCCACAACCCCGCACCCATGCCGAGCCACTGCGAGCCCTGGCCCGGGAACACGAACACCACCCGGCCCTGCTCCCCGGACACCACACCGGCCACGACACCCGGTACCGGCACACCTTCCGCCACCGACCGCAACGCCCCGACCGCCGCGTCCCGATCACCGGCCAGAACCACGGCACGGTGCTCCAGAGCCGACCGCGTCTCCACCAGGGAACGCGCCACATCGCCGACGGTCAGCTCGGAGCGCTGCTCGACGAACCCGGCGAGCCGCCCCGCCTGCGCCCGCAACGCCGCGTCCGAACGACCCGACACCACCCACGGCAGCACGTCCGCCACGAGGTGCGGTTCGCCGGACGGCCTCCGCTCCCCCGGCCCCGCCTCCGGCGCCTCCTCCAGGATGACGTGGGCGTTGGTGCCGCTGATTCCGAAGGCGGACACGCCCGCCCTGCGGGGGCGATCGTCGTGACCGGTCCACGGGACGGGTTCGGTGAGCAGCCGGACGGCACCGGACGACCAGTCCACGTGCGGGGTGGGCGCGTCCACGTGCAGGGTCCTGGGCAGGACGCCGTGCCGCATCGCCTCCACCATCTTGATCACCCCGGCCACGCCGGCGGCGGGGCCTGAGTGGCCGAGGTTGGACTTGATGGAACCGAGCCACAGGGGCCGGTCCTGCGGGCGTTCCCTGCCATAGGCGGCCAGCAGGGCCTGGGCCTCGATCGGGTCGCCCAGCGTCGTCCCGGTGCCGTGCGCCTCGACGGCGTCCACGTCGGCCGGGGTGAGCCGTGCGTTGGCGAGCGCGGCGCGGATCACCCGTTCCTGGGCGAGGTCGTTGGGGGCGGACAGGCCGTTGCTCGCGCCGTCCTGGTTGATGGCGGAGCCCCGGACCACGGCGAGCACGGGGTGGCCGTTGCGGCGGGCGTCGGCGAGCCGTTCCACGAGCAGCACGCCGGCGCCCTCGGACCAGGTGGTGCCGTCGGCGGCGGCGGCGAAGGCCTTGATGCGCCCGTCCGGGGCCATGCCACGCTGGCGGCTGAACTCCACGAAGGCGTCCGGCACCGGCATCACCGCGACCCCGCCCGCCAGGGCCATGGAGCACTCGCCGTCCCGCAGGGCCTGCACGGCCAGGTGCAGGGCGACCAGGGAGGACGAGCAGGCGGTCTCGATGCTGACGGCCGGTCCTTCCAGGCCGAGGGTGTAGGCGATGCGGCCCGATGCGACGCTCGCCATGGTGCCGGTGACGACGTAGCCCTCGACGGACTCGGGGGTCTCCCGCAGCCGGGAGACGTAGCCGGAGTTGACGATGCCGGTGTAGACGCCGACCTGCGCGCCCTTGAGGGTGAGGGGGTCGATGCCCGCCCGTTCACACGCCTCCCAGGAGGTCTCCAGCAGCAGGCGCTGCTGGGGGTCCATGCCGAGCGCCTCGCGTGGGGTGATGCCGAAGAACGCGGCGTCGAAGTCGGCGGCGTCGTGCAGGAACCCGCCCTCCCTGACGTAGCTGGTGCCGCGGTGGTCCGGGTCCGGGTGGTAGAGCGCGTCGAGGTCCCAGCCGCGGTCGGCGGGGAAGGGCGTGATGGCGTCCCGTCCCGAGTCGACCAACTCCCACAGCCGCTCGGGGGAATCGCAGCCGCCCGGGTAGCGGCAGGCCATGCCGATGATCGCGATCGGCTGCCCGGCGGCGGCCTCGGCCTCCCGCAGACGGTGCCGGGCCTGGCCCAGCTCGGCGGTGACCCGCTTGAGGTAGTCGCGGAGCTTCGCCTCGGTACCGCCGTCGCCGCTGCCGCCCCTGCTGCCGTCCTTGCTGCCGTTGGACATCTTCCCCAGAACTCCTTCGCAAGCCGTACGAGCGATGTGCGGCGCGGGTGCGCCCGCGGCGGGTTCTCCGCGTGGTGGGTGGCGGGGACCTCAGCCGGCTCCGCCGAGCTCCTGGTCGATGAGCGCGAACATCTCGTCGTCCGAAGCGGCGTCGAGGTCTCCCCGGTCGAGGACGCCCTCCTCGCCGTCCGGTTCACCGCTCCACTTCCACAGCAGCGCTTCCAGGCGCCGCGTGATCCTGTCGCGGGTGACGGCGTCCGCGGCGAGGCCGGACAAGCTCGCGTCGAGCCGCTCCAGGTCGGCGAGGACGGGGGTTGCGGAATCCTCCCCGGTCCCCGGTGCGATCTCGTCGAGCAGGAAACGCACCAGGGCCGCGGGGGTCGGGTAGGTGAAGACCAGCGTGGGCGGCAGCCGCAGGCCGGTCGCGGCGCCGAGCCGGTTGCGCAGCTCCACGGCGGTCAGGGAGTCGAAGCCCAGCTCCTTGAACGCCCGGTCGGCCTCCACGTCGTCCACGGTCGCGTGCCGCAGGACCGCCGCGACCTCGGTGCGCACCAGGTCGAGCAGGATCCTGCGCCGCTCGGCCTCGGGCACCACGGCCAGCCCGCGGGCGAGACCGGTGCCCGCCGCCGTGCCCGGTCCCGCGGCCGCCGCGCGACGGGCGGGGACGCGCACCAGGCGGCGCAGCGGTGCGGGGAGCGTCCCCGAGGCCGCGGCGGCCTCGAGCGCCGGGAGGTCGAGCCGTACCGGCACGGTGAGGGCGGCGCCGTCCGCCAGGGCCGCGTCCAGCAGCCCCAGCCCTTCCTCCGGGGAGAAGGGCCGCACTCCCCCGCCCGCCGCCCTGCCGTCGTCCTCCCCCAGGGCCCAGGGGCCCCAGGCCAGGGAGACGGCCGGCAGGCCGAGGGCGCGCCGGCGTGCGGCGAGGGCGTCGAGGAAGGCGTTGGCGGCGGCGAGGTTGGCCTGTCCGGCGTTGCCGAGCGTGCCGGCGGCCGACGAGAACAGGACGAACGCCGACAGTTCGCGGTCGCGGGTCAGTTCGTGCAGGACGAGCGCGGCGTCGGCCTTCGGCCGCAGCACCCGTCCCATCTGCGGGGCGGTCAGGGACGCGGTGAGGGCGTCGTCCAGCACCCCGGCCGCGTGCACCACTGCGGTCAGCGGACGGTTCCCCGGCACGGAGTCGACGACGTCCGCCAGGGCGTCCCGGTCGGCCGCGTCGCAGGCCACGACGTCCACGGTGTCGGCACCCAGCCCGCGCAGCTCCTCCGCGAGGGCCCCGGCACCGGGGGCGTCCGGGCCTCGGCGGGACACCAGCAGCAGGTGCCGCGCCCCGTGGGCGGCCACGAGGTGCCGGGCGACGAGGGCGCCGGAGGTTCCGGTGCCGCCGGTGATCAGCACGGTGCCGGATTCGGGGAACGGCGCCGCGGCGCCCTCCACCGTCCCCGCGCGCACCAGGCGTGGCACCAGCACGGTGCCGTTCCGCACGGCCAGTTGCGGCTCGCCCGCCTCCAGCGCGGCGGCTGCCGCTGCCGCGAGCGCCGTGCGGGACCCCTCGTGGTCGTCCACGTCCACCAGGAGGAACCTGCCGGGCGGGTACTCGGCCTGCGCGGACCGGACCAGGCCCCACAGTGGGGCGTGGACGAGGTCGGTGATCCGGTCGCCGGGTGCGGCGGCCACCGCCTCGCTGGTCACCAGCACCAGAGGGACGGATTCGGAGCGCTGGTCGACGAGCCATTTCTGCACCAGGCCGAGGGCCTCCGCGGCCGCCTCGTGCACCCGTGGGGCGAGCGCGGCAGCGGGGTCGGCCGCCGGAAACGCCGCGAACGAGGCGAGGGCGAGACCCGGTTCGGCGTCCCGCTCCGCGTCCGAGCCGATCCCGAGCTCGTCCGGGCCGACCACGGTCCACCCGCCGACGGGGGCGGCCGCGGAGAGCGGCCGGTCGAACGGGGCCCACTCGAGTCGGAACAGCGCGTCCCGGAGCGCCCCCGGGGCACCGGCCAGCTCCTCGGGGCTGTGCCCGCGCAGTCGCACCTCGGCGACCGAGGCCACCGGGGCACCGGCCGCGTCGGCGAGGAACAGCGACACGGCGCCGGGTCCGGCGGGCCGGATCCGGACCCGCAGCAAGGTGGCGCCCACCGCGTGCAGGGCGAGGCCGTGCCACTCGGCCGGCAGCAGCACCGCCGGGTCGGCGCCGTCCAGGTGATCGAGCAGCACGGGGTGCAGGGCGGCGTCCAGCAGGGCCGGGTGCAGACCGAACGCGCCCGCGCCCCGCGCCTGTTCCTCCGTCAGCGCGACCTCGGCGAAGAGGTCCCCGCCCCGTCGCCACAGGGCCCGCAGCCCCTGGAACGCGGGACCGTACCCGTACCCGGCGGAAGCCAGCCGCTCGTACACCTCACCGGTCCCCACGGGCACGGCGTCCTCGGGCGGCCACACACCGGCCGGCTCCCCGGCAGGGGCCGTGGACGGGGACGCCGCCACGGTGCCCCGGGCGTGCCGGGTCCACGGGGTGTCGGGCAACGCGTCGCCGGGGCGCGCGTAGAGCGCCAGGTCGCGCCGCCCCTCGCCGTCCGGTGCGCCGACGGACAACTGGACCTGCACGCCGCCTCCCTCGGGCAGCGGCAGCCCCGCCTCCACGACCAGCGTCTCCACGCGGTCGGCACCGGCCTGCACCGCAGCGGCGAGCGCCAGTTCGGCGACGGTGGCGCCGCCGACCAGCGCCCTGCCATGGACGGCGTGGTCGGCCAGCCAGGGCTGGGCCCGGCGGGAGAGCAGCCCGGTGAGCAGCAGCCGCTCGTCGTCCGCCACCCCGACCGTTGCTCCCAGCAGCGGATGACCGCTGTCACCGAGCCCGAGACCGGCCGGGTCGGTGACGGACGCGGCACCCCCGTCGAGCCAGTAACGCCTGCGCTGGAACGCGTAGGTCGGCAGGTCGAGCAGCGGCTCGTCGTCACCTGTCCCGGCGAAGACGGCGTTCCAGTCGACGGACAGGCCGCGCACGTAGCCCTCGGCGAGGGAGGTCAAGAAGCGCTCCGGACCGCCTTCGTCGCGGCGGAGGGTGCCGAGCGCCACGGCCTGGACGTCCGCGACGTCGTCGAAGGTCTCCTGCATGCCGACGGTCAGGACCGGGTGAGGGCTGCATTCCACGAAGTAACCGAAGCCGTCCGCCAGCAACTCACGGACCGTGACGTCGAACCGCACCTCCTGACGCAGATTGGTCACCCAATAACCGGCATCCAGGCCGCTCGTGTCGATCACCGAACCGGTCACCGTCGAGTAGAACGGGACGTGCGCGGTACGGGGTTCAACGTCCGCGAGGGCGTCGGTGACCTGCTCCCGGATCGACTCCACCTGCGGCGAGTGCGAGGCGTAATCCACCGCGATACGACGCGCCCGTATCCCTTCGCTCTCGCAGGCAGCCATCAGCTCGTCCAAAGCCACCGGCTCACCCGAAACCACCGTCGACGAGGGGCCGTTGACCGAGGCGATCGAGATACGTTCACCCCAGCCCGCGATCAACTCCCTTACCCGGTCCGCACCCGTGGCCACCGACACCATCCCGCCGTGGCCCGACAGGCTCCGCGCGATCGCCCTCGCCCGCAGCACGACCACCCGGGCACCGTCCTCGACGGACAACCCACCCGCCACCACAGCAGCAGCGATCTCGCCCTGCGAATGCCCGATCACCGCACCCGGCTCCACACCCACCGAACGCCACACCGCCGCCAGCGACACCATCACCGCCCACAACGACGCCTGAACAACCACCACATCGTCCAGCGAAGCCGCATCCGGCACACCCCGCACCACATCGGTCACCGACCAGTCCACCAGCACAGACAGCGCCGCGTCACACTCCTGAAGCCGCTCCCGGAACACCGGCGACGACTCCCACAACCCCGCACCCATCCCGAGCCACTGCGAGCCCTGACCCGGGAACACGAACACCACCCGGCCGGCCAGTTCCTGTTCGGTCCCGTCCGTCAGAGTGACGCCGTGCACCACACGTGCGTCCGGGTGCCCGCCGGACACGGCGGCCAGGGCGGCGAGGGCCTCGTCGCGGTCGGCTGCCAGGAGTACGGCGCGGTGTTCCAGCGCGGCACGGGCGGTGGCCAGGGTGCGGCCGACGCCGTCGAGGGGGGTTCCGGGGTTCTCGCTCAGGTGGGCGCTCAGGAGTTCCGCCTGGTCGCGCAGTGCGGGTGCGGAGCGTGCCGAGAGCGGCCACGGCACGGTCGCCGCGGTGAGCCCGGACAGTGGGCGTGGGGCGGGCGCGGGCTCGGTGGCGGTGGGGTTCGCGGCCGGGGCCTGTTCGAGGACGACGTGGGTGTTGGTGCCGCTGATGCCGAACGCGGACACGCCGGCCCGGCGCGGGCGGTCACCGGTGTCGGGCCACGGCCGGGGTTCGCTGAGCAGGCGCACGGTGCCGGGGGACCAGTCGACGTGGGGTGTGGGCTCGTCGGCGTGCAGCGTCTTGGGCAGGACGCCGTGCCGCATGGCCTGCACCATCTTGATGACGCCCGCGACCCCGGCCGCGGCCGAGGTGTGGCCGATGTTGGACTTGACGGAGCCCAGCCACAACGGGCGCTCCTTGGGGCGGCGTTCGCCGTAGGTGGACAGGAGGGCGTGGGCTTCGATGGGGTCGCCGAGCGGGGTGCCGGTGCCGTGCGCCTCGACCGCGTCCACCTCGTCGGGGGACACGCGGGCGTTGCGCAGGGCGGCGCGGATCACGCGCTCCTGGGCGGGGCCGTTGGGTGCGGTGAGGCCGTTGCTGGCGCCGTCCTGGTTGACGGCCGAGCCCCGGACCACGGCGAGGACCTGGTGACCGTTGCGACGGGCGTCGCGGAGCCGCTCCACGAGCAGCAGGCCCAGCCCTTCGGCCGGGCCGAAGCCGTCGGCGGAGGCGGAGAACGCGCGGCACCTTCCGTCGGGGGACAGTGCGCGCTGCCGGCTGAACTCGGCGTACCCGACCGCGGTGGACATCACGGTGACGCCACCGGCGACGGCCAGGGAGCACTCGCCCGAGCGCAGCGCCTGGGCGGCCAGGTGCAAGGCGACCAGAGAGGAGGAGCAGGCCGCGTCCACGGTGACCGCGAGTCCTTCGAGGCCGAAGGTGTAGGCGATCCGCCCGGACATGACGCTGGCGAAGTTGCCGGTGGCGTAGTAGCCCTCGACGGACTCGGGGATCCTGGGCAGCTCCCAGCCGTAGTCCGCCGAGCTGAAGCCGATGAAGGTGCCGGTGGGGCTGCCCTTGAGCGATGTGGGGTCGATGCCGGAGCGTTCGAACAGCTCCCACGCGCCTTCCAGCAGCAGCCGCTGCTGGGGGTCCATGGCCAGGGCCTCCCGGGGGGAGATGCCGAAGAACCCGGCGTCGAAGTCGGTGACGCCGTGCAGGAAGCCGCCGGCGCGGACGTAGTTCTTCCCGCTGCGGGCGGGGTCGGGGTCGTACTGGCCCTCGACGTCCCACCCCCGGTCGGTGGGGAAACCGGTGACGGCGTCGCCGCCGCGGGCGACGAGCTCCCACAGGTCCTCCGGGGAGTCGACCCCGCCCGGGTAGCGGCAGGCCATCCCGACGATGGCGACAGGTTCGCTGTGCGCCGCCTCGGCCTCGCGCAGGCGGCGCTGCGTCTGGCGGAGGTCGCCCGTCACCCGCTTCAGATACTCGAGCAGTTTCTCTTCGTTCTCTGCCATTGCCTCTGGTCCCCCAGTCGCGCGTCGAGTCCGTGCCGTGTCCGGGCGGCGGGTCAGGCGGTGCCGAGTTCGCGGTCGAGCAGGTCGAACATGTCCTCGGCCGTGGCCGCCGCGAGGTCGTCGGTGTCCGGTGCGGGGTCCGCGTCGTCGCCCGGACCCGACCCGGCCTCCGCGCCGTTGTCGCGGAGCTTCCACAGCAGCGCCTCGAGGCGTTCGACGATCCTGGCCTTGCCGTCCGCGTCGCGGTCGCCGGCGAGTGCGGCGGCGGAGTCCTCGAGGGCCTTGAGCCCGTCCATCGCGGCGCCGGTTTCCTTCTGGGCGCCGTCCGCGACCAGCAGGCCGCGCAGGTGGGCGGCGAGCGCGGCCGGGGTCGGGTGGTCGAAGACGACGGCCGCGGACAACCGCAGGCCGGTGGCGGCCTTGAGGCGGTTGCGCAGTTCTACGGCGGTCAGCGAGTCGAAGCCCAGCTCCTTGAACGCCCGACCGCCCTGGATGCCGTCGGTGCCGTCGTGCCGCAGGACGGCCGCGGCCTCCTCGCGGACCAGCTCCATGAGCGTCCTGAGCTGTTCGTGCCCCGTCATGCCGGCCAGGCGGGCGGTGAGCGCGGCCCGGGCGGTGTCCTGCCCGGCGTCCTGCTCGTCCGCGTCCTCGCGCAGGGCTGCCCGGACCTCGGGGATCTCGGCGAGCAGCGGGCTGGGGCGGCGGGCGGTGAAGCCGAGGACGAAACGCTCCCACTCGACGTCCGCCACCGCGACGGTGGTCTCGTCGTGTTCCACGGCCTGCACCATGGCGGCCGTGGCCGGCTCGGGCGCCATCTCCAGCACGCCGCGGCGGCCCATGTATTCGGCGGCCCCCTCGGCGGCCATCATGCCGCCCCCGCCCCAGGCGCCCCAGGCGAGGGAGGTGGCGGTCCTGCCGAGGGCGCGGCGCCGCGCGGCGAGCGCGTCGAGGTACGCGTTGCCCGCCGCGTAGGCGGCCTGGCCGCCGCTGCCCCATACGGCCGCGTTGGACGAGAACAGCACGAAGGCGTCCAGGGGCGTGTCCGCGAGCACGTCGTCCAGGTGGGCGGCGCCCGCGACCTTGCCCGCGGTGACCTCCGCGAGGTCACCGGCCGTGGTGTCGGTGAACGGGGTGTAGCCCTGCGGCACGCCGGCCGCGTGGACGACCGCGGTGAGCGGGTGCTCCTGCGGTACGGCCGCCACCAGGGCGGCGACCGCGTCCCGGTCGGCCATGTCGCAGGCGGTGATGGTCACCTGGGCGCCCAGTTGCTCCAGTTCCGCGCGGAGTTCCGCGGCGCCGGGTGCGCCGGGCCCGCGGCGGCCGGTGAGCAGCAGGTGCCGCGCTCCGTTGCCCGCGAACCAGCGCGCGACCTTGGAGCCGATCCCTCCGGTGCCGCCGGTGATCAGCACGGTGCCGCCGGGCTGCCAGGCGCGTCGCGCCGGCTCGTCGCCGAGCGGGGCACGGACGAGGCGGGCCGCGTGGACGCCGTCCGGGCGGATGGCGAGCTGGTCCTCCTGCCCGTGTCCGTCGGGGGCGGGGAGGCCGCCGAGGACCGCGGCCAGCCGGGCGGCGGCCGCGTCGTCGGCGGTGTCGGGCAGGTCGACGAGGCCGCCCCACAGCGCGGGTTCCTCCAGGGCGACGACCCGCCCGAGGCCCCAGGTCTGGGCCTGGCCCGGGCTCGTCCGGGGGTCGCTGCGGCCGGTGAGCACACCGCCTCGGGTGGCGGCCCACAGCCGTGCCGTGGTCCCGGAGCCGGCCATGGCCTGAGCGAGCGCCAGATGGGCGGCGAGGCTCGCGGGAACGGCGGGGTGGCCGGGGTGCGGGGCGTCGTCCAGGGCGAGGAGGGACAGGACGCCGGCGGTGCCGTCGCGCAGCAGTCCGGCGAACCGGTCGCGCCCGCCGTCCGAAGCGTCCGCGGCGTTCACGGTGTCAGCGGTGTCGATGGTCACGCGTTCCACCTCCGCGCCGTGGCCCGTCAGGGTCCTCTCGGCGGCGTCGGCCCACGGGTCCGTGGCGAGGTCCGCCGGGATGAGCAGCAGCCAGCGCCCTGTGAGGACGGGGGTGGTGGCGAGGGCACCGTCGTTGGAGGAGCGCGTCGCGCTCCCGGCCTCGAGGGGCCGCCAGACGGTGCGGTAGCGCCAGCGGTCGACCTGGGAGCGTTCGCGGCGGCGCCTGCGCCAGGCGGACAGGGCGGGCAGGACCGCCCCGAGCGGATCGGTGCCGACCTCCAGTTCCGCGGCGACGCCGTCGAGGTCACCGCGTTCCACCGCGTCCCAGAACTCCGCCTCGGCCGGGTCGGCCGCGCTCCCGTCCTCATCGGTCACGGACGCGGCGAGGTCGTCCAGCCAGTAGCGCGTGCGCTGGAAGGGGTAGGTGGGCAGGTCCACCCGTGCGGCGCCGGTCCCGGCGAAGACGGCCCGCCAGTCGACGCCGGGCAGGCCGCGCACATGGCCCTCGGCCACCGAGGTGAGGAAGCGGGCGGCGCCACCCTCGTCACGCCGCAGTGAGCCCACGGCGACCGCGTCGGTCCCGGCGTCCTCGCTGGTGGCGTCGATACCCATCACCAAAACCGGATGAGCACTGCACTCCACGAAGAACCGGTACCCGTCCGCCAGCAACGCCCGCACCGCACCCTCGAAATCCACCGGCCGACGCGCATTCTCGAACCAATACCCCGCAGTCAACTCCGTCGTCTCACACACCCCACCCGAAACCGTCGAATAAAACGGCACCCTCCCCCGCACCGGCCTCACATCCGCGAACAACCCCAAAATCCGCCCACGCAACGGATCCACCTGCCCACAATGCGACGCCACCGTCGAACCCACCACCCGCGCCCGCACACCCTCCCCCTTGCACGACGCCACGAACTCCTCCAACGCCGCAACCTCCCCCGCCACCGTCACCGCACCCGGACCATTACGCCCAGCAACCACCAACCCCCCACCCCACCGCCCAAGACGCCCCTCCACCTCACCCACCGACAAAGCAACCGACGCCACCGCCCCACGCCCCACCAGATGCTCCGCGAACAACGCACTACGCAACACCACCAACCGCGCCGCATCCCGCAACGACAACGCCCCCGCCACCAACGCCGCCGCAATCTCACCCTGACTGTGACCCACCACCGCCGACGGCACCACACCCACCGACTCCCACAACGCAGCCAACGACACATTCACCGCAAACAACACCGGCTGCAACACCTCGATCCGCCCCAACGACGGCGCCCCCACCACCCCCCGCAACACATCCACCACCGACCACGACACAAACTCACCCAACACCGCATCACACTCCGCCAAACGAGCAGCGAACACCGGCGCCTCACCCAACAACCGCACCGCCATCCCCTCCCACTGCGAACCCTGACCCGGAAACACGAACACCACCCGACCCCGCACATCCGCCACACCCGACACCACCCCCACCCCAGGCAACCCCCCGCCAAGCGCAGACAGCGCAGGGCCGGCGCTCTCACCATGCCCGGTCAGGACGACGGCCCGGTGCTCGAGGACGGTCCGCGACACGGCCAGGGAGTGGCCGACGTCGAGGGCCGACGGCCCGTCGTTCTCCTCCAGGTGGGCGGCCAGCCTTCCGGCCTGGGCGCGCAGGGCCGCGTCGGTCTTGCCGGACAGGAGCCACGGCACCACTTCGGAGGTGAGGCCGGTGTCGTCGGCCCCGTCCGGGGTGAGCGCGTCCCGCGGCTCGTCAGGGGTGCGGGCCTTCCGGGGCTCGTCCGGCGCGGTGTCGTCGGCCGGAACAGCGGGCGGCTCCTCCAGGATGACGTGGGCGTTGGTGCCGCTGATACCGAACGCCGAGACGCCGACGCGGCGCGGGCGGCCTCCGGTGTCCGGCCAGCGCACCGGCTCGGTCAGCAGCCGCACAGCGCCCGCCGACCAGTCGACCTCGGGCGTGGGCTCGTTCACGTGCAGCGTCCTGGGCAGGACGCCGTGCCGCATGGCCTGCACCATCTTGATGAGGCCGGCGGCTCCGGCGGCGGCCTGGGTGTGGCCGATGTTGGACTTCACCGACCCCAGCCACAGCGGGTGTTCGGCCGGACGCTCCTTGCCGTAGACGGAGAGCAGGGCCTGCGCCTCGATCGGGTCGCCCAGCCCGGTGCCGGTGCCGTGCGCCTCGACGGCGTCCACCTCCGCCGGGGTGAGCCGTGCGTTGGCGAGCGCGGCGCGGATGACGCGTTGCTGGGAGGGGCCGTTGGGGGCGGTGAGGCCGTTGCTCGCACCGTCCTGGTTGGTCGCCGAGCCCCGTACGACGGCGAGCACGGGGTGCCCGTGCCGCCGCGCGTCGGACAGCCGTTCCACGAGCAGGGTGGCGACGCCCTCGGAGAAGCCGGTGCCGTCGGCCGACGCCGCGAACGCCTTGCAGCGGCCGTCCGGGGACAGCACGCGCTGGCGGCTGAACTCCACGAACCCGAACGGGCTCGGCATCACGGTGACACCGCCGACCAGAGCGAGCGAGCACTCGCCCGAGCGCAGCGACTGCGCCGCCAGGTGCAGCGCCACCAGGGAGGAGGAGCACGCCGTGTCCACGGTCATGGCCGGGCCCTCCAGCCCGAAGACGTAGGAGACGCGGCCGGACACGACACTGAGCACGTTGCCGGTGACGGAGTAGCCCTCGACGTTCCGCTGGAGCCTGGTGTCCTGGCCGTAGCCGGTGGTGACCGCGCCGACGAAGACACCGGTGCGGCTGCCGCGCAGCGACACGGCGTCGATGCCGGCCCGCTCGAAGACCTCCCAGGAGGATTCGAGCATCATCCGCTGCTGCGGGTCCATGCCCAGGGCCTCGCGCGGCGAGATGCCGAACAGTCCGGCGTCGAAGTCCGCGGCGTTGCGCAGGAAGCCGCCCTCCCGCGCGTAGCTCCGGCCCGACCGGTCCGGGTCCGGATCGTACAGCCGGTCCAGGTCCCAGCCCCGGTCGGTGGGGAAGCCCGAGACGGCGTCGCGGCCGTCCGCGACCAGGTCCCACAGCCCCTCCGGTGAGTCCGCGTCACCGGGGAAGCGGCAGGCCATGGCCACGATGACGACCGGGTCGTCGTCCAGGGGGGTCACGGCGGGGGCGGCACCGGCATGCCCGGCGGCGTCGGCGTCGGTCAGGTCGTCGGTGACCAGCTCCGACAGCAGGAACCCGGCGAGGGTTTCGGGGGTGGGGTGGTCGAAGACGAGGGTGGCGGGCAGTCGCAGGCCGGTCGCGGCCTGAAGCCGGTTGCGCAGTTCGACAGCGGTCAGCGAGTCGAAGCCCAGCTCCTTGAACGCCCGACCGGGATCCACCGCCGCCGGTGAACCATGCCCCAGCACCGTGGCGACATGAGCACGCACCACATCCACCAGATGCGCGACCCGCTCACCCGGCCCCATCGCCGACAGCTGCCGCTGAAGATGCGAGCCACCCGACCCACCGTCCCCGGCCGCCGCACGCACCCGCCGCGCCGCCGCCCTGGGCGCCACCAGCGTGCGGGCCAGGGCCCGGGTGACCTCACCCCCGGCCGACGCCCACACCCCCACATCGAGCCGAGCGGTGACCAGCACACTCTCACCGGCCCGGCAGCCGGCCTCGAACAGGCCCAGACCCAACGGTTCGGGCATCGCCACGATCCCCGAACGCGCCAGACGCCTCAGATCGGCCGCCGCCAGGCGCCCGGTCAGCTCACTGGCCTGCTCCCAGTGCCCCCACGCCAGCGACACCCCAGGCAGCCCCTGAGCCCGGCGCACC
The DNA here is from genome assembly GCF_016860545.1 of Streptomyces asoensis. Classification (NCBI taxonomy): domain Bacteria; kingdom Bacillati; phylum Actinomycetota; class Actinomycetes; order Kitasatosporales; family Streptomycetaceae; genus Streptomyces; species Streptomyces asoensis. Next base: position 398,241 of record NZ_BNEB01000006.1, read on the forward strand.
CCCGCCAACGTATCCAGGAACACATTCGCCGCCGCGTATCCCGCCTGACCCGGATTGCCCACGACGCCCGCGAACGACGAATACAGCACGAAGGCCGCAAGATCCGCCTCCCGGGTCAGCTCGTGAAGGTTGAGCGCGGCATCCACCTTCGGCCGCAGGACCGTCTCCAGCCGCTCCGCAGACAAGTCCCCCACCAGCGCGTCGTCCAGCGCACCGGCGGTATGCACCACAGCGGTCAGCGCATGCTCACCCCCGACCGACGCCAGCACCGACGCCAGCGCCTCCCGATCAGCCGCATCACACGCCACCACATCCACGCTCTGCGCACCCAGGTCATGCAGGTCCCGCACCAGCTCGGCAGCGCCCGGGGCATCCGGGCCACGCCGGCTCACCAGCAGCAGATGCCGTATCCCGCGCCCGGCCACCAGATGCCGGGCCAGCAACCCACCCAGCGTTCCCGTGCCACCCGTGACCAGCACCGTGCCCGACCTGTCCCAGGGCCGCGGCACCGTCAGCACCAGCTTGCCGGTATGCCGGGCCTGCGCCATGAACCGCAACGCCTCCGGCGCCCGGCGCACATCCCACGACCGCACCGGCAACGACTCCAGCACACCCCGCTCGAACAACACCCCCAACTCCGACAGAATCTCGCCGAGGCGGTCGTAGGAGATCTCGGTGAGGGCGTACGGGTGGTAGGTGACGCCCGGGTGTGCCTGGGCGATGGCCTGAGGGTCGCGGATGTCGGTCTTGCCCATCTCCAGGAACCGGCCGCCGCGCGGCAGCAGCCGCAGGGACGCGTCCACGAACTCCTTCGCCAGCGAGTCCAGCACCACATCCACACCACGCCCACCGGTCACCCGTAAGAACTTCTCCTCGAAGCCCAGGTCCCGCGACGAGCCCATGTGGTCGGCGTCGAAGCCCATCGCCCGCAGGGTGTCCCACTTGCCTTCACTGGCGGTCGCGAACACTTCCGCACCCCAGTGCCGGGCCAGCTGCACCGCGGCCATCCCCACACCACCCGTGGCCGCGTGCACCAGCACCGACTCACCCGCCGACAGCCCACCCAGGTCCGCCAGGCCGAACCAGGCCGTGAGAAAGGCGACGGGTACGGCGGCGGCCTGTTCGAACGACCAACCCTCGGGAACGGGAGCGACCAGCCGTCGGTCCACGACGGACACCGGCCCGAACGCCTCGGGCAGGAGGCCCATCACCCGGTCGCCGACGGCGACGCCGGCTACTCCGGGACCGACCTCGGTCACCACACCCGCGCCCTCCGTGCCCAAGTACGCGTCGGGGTCCGGGTACATGCCGAGACCGGTCAGCACGTCGCGGAAGTTGACGCCCGCCGCGCGGACCGACACCCGCACCTGCCCCTCGCCCAACGGCGCCAGGGCCTCCGGCGCGGGTACAAGCTCCAGGTTCTCCAGCGTGCCCGGCCCCGTGGTCTCCAGCCGCCACGCCTCGACATCGGCCGGAGGCAGCAACGGGCCACCCGCCTCACCCGCCCGCACCATCCTCGGAACGAACAACTCACCATCACGCAGAACTACTTGCGGTTCCTCGTGTTCCAGCGCGGCGGCCACGGCGTGCACCAGCACGTCACCCGAGGCATCCACCTCGTCGAGGTCCAGCAGCAGGAGACGGCCCGGGTTCTCGCTCTGTGCGGCCCTGACCAGCCCCCACACTGGAGCCGACACCAGATCCACGGCACCCTCACCGCGTTCGCCGTCGCTGTCGCCCCCGACGGGCACCGCTCCCCGCGTCACCACGACCAGACGCGACGCCGCGAACAAGTCCGACGCCAGCCACTCCTGCACCAGCCCCAGCGCCTGCACGGTCACGGCACGCACACCGGCGGCGAGGTCCCCGCCCGCACGGCCTCCGTCAAGGCGGACCACCACCGCGCCGGGCACCTCACCGCCGGCGCCGACCGCGGCGGCCAGCGCCCCCAGGTCCGGGTAGCCGGGCGCGTCCGTGAAGCGGTCCCCCGCCGCGCCGATCTCCGCGACCGCGACGGAGGTCGTCAAGTCCGCCCGGACCGGGAGCGGCCGCCACTCGACCCGGAACAGGGCGTCCCTCGTCGGGTCGTCGACCGTGCGCAGTCGGCGCGGATCCACCGCACGCAGCACCAGCGAACCCACCGAAGCCACCGGCGAACCCGCCGCATCGGCCAGGACCACCGACACCGCGTCCTCGCCCACCGGACTCACCCGCACCCGCACCACCCGCGCACCCACCGCGAACAACGCCACGTCACCGAACGCGAACGGCAGCCTGATCCCGGCGATGTCCTCGGCGGAACCGCCGTTCAGCAGGACGACCGGGTGCAGCGCGGCGTCGAGCAGCGCCGGATGGATCCCGAACCGGTCCACGTCGTCCTCCGCCTCGTCGGGCAGCGCGACCTCGGCGAAGATCTCGTCACCGGCCCGCCATGCGGCGCGCAGCCCCCGGAAGGACGGCCCGTACTCGTAACCGGCGGCCGCCACCCGCTCGTAGAACCCGTCCACGTCCACCGGCTCCGCCCCCGGCGGCGGCCAAGCGGTCAGCCCCTGGCCGCCGTCCCGGTCCCCGTCCGCGAGCACACCGATGGCGTGGGACGTCCATGCCGCCCCGGGGTCCGACTGCTCCGGCTGGGAGTGGACGGTGAGTTCGCGGCGTCCCGTCCCGTCGGGCGGACCCACCGAAAGCTGCACCTGCAACCCCCCACGCTCCGGCACCACCAACGGCGCCGCCAACGTCAACTCCTCCACCACGGCGCACCCCACCTCGTCCGCCGCCCGCAACGCCAACTCCACCAACGCCGCACCCGGCACCACCACCACACCCGACACCGCGTGATCCACCAACCACGGATGCGAACCCGACGACACCCGCCCCGCCAACACCACCCGATCCTCAGCCGCCACCCGCACCAACGCACCCAGAAGCGGATGACCCGTCACGTCGAGGCCCGCCCCCGTCATGTCCGCAGCACCGCTCCCGGCCGTCGAACGCAGCCAGAACCACTCCCGTTGGAACGCGTACGTCGGGAGGTCAGCCCACTGGGCACCGGTGCCGGCGAAGAGGATCTGCCAGTCGACGGCCAGGCCGCGCACGTAGCCTTCGGCGGCGGACGTCAGGAAGCGCTCCGCGCCGCCTTCCTCGCGGCGCAGGGTGCCGAGCGCCACAGCCTGGGCGCCCGCGACGTCGTCGAAGGTCTCCTGCATGCCGACGGTCAGGACCGGGTGAGGGCTGCATTCCACGAAGTAACCGAAGCCGTCCGCCAGCAACTCACGGACCGTGGCGTCGAACCGCACCTCCTGACGCAGGTTCGTCACCCAATAACCGGCGTCCAGGCCGCTCGTGTAGATCACCGAACCGGTCACCGTCGAGTAGAACGGGACGTGCGCGGTACGGGGTTCAACGTCCGCGAGGGCTTCGGTGACCTGCTCCCGGATCGACTCCACCTGTGCGGAGTGGGAGGCGTAATCCACCGCGATACGACGGGCCCGTATGCCTTCGCCGTCACAGGCGGCCATCAAATCGTCCAAAGCCACCGGCTCACCCGAAACCACCGTCGAAGAAGGTCCGTTGACCGAGGCGATCGAGATCCGCTCACCCCAGCCCGCGATCAACTCCCGTACCCGGTCCGCACCCGCGGCCACCGACACCATGCCACCATGACCGGACAGGCTCTGCGCGATCGCCCTCGCCCGCAACACGACCACCCGGGCACCGTCCTCGACGGACAACCCACCCGCCACCACAGCAGCAGCGATCTCCCCCTGCGAATGACCGATCACCGCACCCGGCTCCACACCCACCGAACGCCACACCGCCGCCAGCGACACCATCACCGCCCACAACGACGCCTGAACAACCACCACATCGTCCAGCGAAGCCGCATCCGGCACACCCCGCACCACATCAGTCACCGACCAGTCCACCAGCGAAGACAGGGCCGCATCACACTCCTGAAGCCGCTCCCGGAACACCGGCGACGACTCCCACAACCCCGCACCCATCCCGAGCCACTGGGACCCCTGGCCCGGGAACACGAACACCACCCGGCCCTGCTCCCCGGACACCACACCCGACACCACCCCGGCCGAAGGCACACCCTCCGCCACCGACCGCAACACCCCAACCGCAGCCTCCCGATCACCGGCCAGAACCACCGCACGGTGCTCGAGCGCGGCCCGGCCCGTCGCCAGCGACCAACCCACGTCCGGCAGCGACACGCCCGTACGCTCGTCCGCGAACGCGGCGAGCCGCGCCGCCTGACCCCGCAGGCCACCTTCGGTCCTCCCGGAGAGCACCCAGGGCACGACCAGTGCGTCCACCGGGGAGACAGCGGGCTCCGTAGCAGGCGGGGTGTTCTCCTCGGGCTCCTGCTCCAGGATGAGGTGGGCGTTGGTCCCGCTGGCGCCGAACGCCGAGATCCCGGCGCGACGCGGACGTTGCCCGTCCGTCGTCCACTCGACTGTGTCCGTCAGCAGTTCCACGGCACCGGAGGACCAGTCGATGTGCGGGGAGGGTTCGTTCACGTGCAGGGTCCTGGGCAGGACGCCGTGACGCATGGCCTCCACCATCTTGATCACGCCCGCTACGCCCGCGGCGGCCTGCGTGTGGCCGATGTTGGACTTCACCGAGCCCAGTCGCAGCGGCCGGCCGGCAGGACGGTCCTGGCCGTAGGTCGCCAGCAGGGCCTGGGCCTCGATCGGGTCACCGAGCGTGGTGCCCGTGCCGTGGGCCTCGACCACGTCGACGTCCGCCGGGGTGAGCCGCGCGTTGGCCAGCGCCGCGCGGATGACGCGCTGCTGGGACGGGCCGTTGGGTGCCGTCAGGCCGTTGCTCGCACCGTCCTGGTTGATCGCGCTGCCACGCACCACGGCCAGGACCCGGTGCCCATGGCGCCGGGCGTCCGAGAGCCGTTCCACGAGCAGCAGGCCGACGCCCTCGGACCACCCGGCGCCGTCGGCCGCCGCCGCGAACGCCTTGCACCGCCCGTCCGGAGCCATGCCGCGCTGACGGCTGAACTCGACGAAGAGGGTCGGCGTCGACATGACGGTCACACCGCCGGCGAGGGCCATGGAGCACTCGCCGGAGCGCAGGGCCTGCACGGCCAGATGCAGCGCCACCAGCGACGACGAGCACGCCGTGTCCACCGTCACCGCCGGACCCTCCAGGCCGAACGTGTAGGCGACACGGCCGGTCACGGCGCTGGGGGAGGCGCCCATCAGGGCGTACCCCTCGGTCTCGGTCTGCAACTGTTCGACCCGGGAGGCGTAGTCGTGGTGCATGACGCCCGCGAAGACCCCCGTCGCACTCCCCTTCAACGACCCCGGATCAATACCCGCCCGCTCGAACACCTCCCACGCCGTCTCCAACAACAACCGCTGCTGCGGATCCATCGCCAACGCCTCACGCGGAGAAATCCCGAAGAACCCCGCATCGAACTCCCCCGCCCCCTCCAAAAACCCACCCTCACGCGCATACGACTTCCCCACCACACCCGGATCCGGGTCGTACAACCTCTCCACATCCCACCCACGACCCCCCGGGAACAACGACACCGCATCCCCACCCGACGCCACCAGATCCCACAACCCCTCCGGCGACCCCACCCCACCCGGAAAACGACACGCCATCCCCACAATCGCCACCGGCTCATCCACCCCCACACCACCGACCACCGAACGCGCCACACCCGCAGACACACCCGCCCCCAGACCCAGCACCTCACCCCGCACAAACCCCGCCAACACCAACGGCGTCGGATAGTCGAACACCAACGTCGCCGGAAGCCGCAACCCCGTCACCGCGTTCAACCGATTCCGCAACTCCAACGCCGTCAACGAATCAAAACCCAACTCCTTGAAGGGTCGGTTGACGTCGACCCTCTCGCCGTCGGAATGGCCCAGGACGGTGGCGACCCGGTCGCGCACCAGGTCGAGCAGGAGCCGCAGTTGCTCCTCCTCGCTCAGGCCACCGAGCCTGCGCAGCAGCGTTCCGGAGTCGTCTCCGGCGCCGGAGGCGGTACGCCGGGCAGTGACCCGTACGAGGCCGCGGTGCAGGGGGTGGAGTTCTCCGGCGCTCGCCTGGGAGCGCAGCCCGGCCAGGTCGAGGCGGCTGAGGACCGGGGCGGCGTGGCCGCGTTCGCCGGCGCAGGCCGCGTCGAAGAGGGCCAGGCCCTGCTCGGAGTTCATGCGGGCAACGCCCATGCGCAGGTAGCGGGCGATGTCGGCGTGGTCCAGGTGTCCGGTCAGGTCGCTGTTCTGCGCCCAGTACCCCCAGATCATGGACAGGGCCGGCAGTCCTTCAGCTCGACGGCGCCGGGCGAGGGCGTCCAGGAAGGTGTTGGCGGCGGCGTAGTTGGCCTGCCCGGGGTTCCCGAGGGTGCCGGCGACGGAGGAGAAGAGAACGAACGCCGACAGGTCCAACTCCCGCGTCAGCTCATGCAGATACACAGCCGCATCCACCTTCGGCCGCAGCACCCGCCCCAACCGCTCCCCGTCCAACGACCCCACCAGACCGTCGTCCAGCACCCCGGCCGCATGCACCACACCCGTCAACCCACGCTCCGCCGGAACACCACCCAACACCCCCGCCAACGCCCCACGATCCGCCACATCACACGCCACCACCTCAACCGACACCGCACCCAACGCCCGCAACTCCCCCACCAGCTCCGCAGCACCAGGCGCATCCGCACCCCGCCGACCCGTCAACAACAGATGCCGCACCCCCCGCTCCCCCACCAGATGCCGCGCCACCAACCCACCCAGCACCCCCGTACCACCCGTAACCAGCACCGTCCCCCGCGCATCCCAGATCGCGCCACCGTCGCCGCCGTCGACGGGTGCGGCGCGGGTCAGGCGCGGCACCAGCACAGCGCCCTCACGCACCGCCACCTGCGGCTCATCGGCAGCGACCGCGCCCGCCACCGCCGCCGTCAACACCGCGGCCGACGCCGGACCACCATCCACGTCCACCAGCACGAACCGCCCCGGATTCTCCGACTGCGCCGACCGCACCAGACCCCACACCGGCGCGTGCACCAGGTCCGTCACGTCCTCGTCGCCACCGGCGCTGACCGCGTTGCGGGTGACCAACACGAGGCGTGAGGACGTCAGCCGCTCGTCGTCCAGCCAGGTCCGCACGTGCTCCAGGACTTCGGTCGTAGCGCGGTGGACGAGGGCAGGCAGCTCGCCGTCGACACCGTGCGGCGATGCCTGGAGAACGAGCAGTACGGTGCCGGGCACGGCGGCGGACTCGGTGCCGGGTTCGGCGTCGTCGAGCTCGGCAAGGAGTCCGGCGAGGTCGGCGTGGTGCCGACCGGCCACTCCCTCGAAGAGACCGTCCGCACCCAAGACCGCCCACCCCTGAGCCTCGGCGGGCGCCTCGTGCTCGGTGCGCAGCGGCACCCAGTCGACGAGGAACAGGGCGTCGCGCGCCGGGTCGGTGGCGCGGCGCAGCGCCTCCGGGGTCACGGGCCGCAGGGTGAGGGTGTGCACGGAGGCGACCGGGGCGCCGGTGGCGTCACCGATCGCGACCGTGACCGTGTCCTCGGCGACCGGGCTGATCCGGACCCGCAACGTCGTCGCGCCCACCGCGTGCAGGCTTATGCCGCTCCAGGAGAACGGCATAAGCAGTTGGCCACCGGCGGCGTCTCCGTCGCTGAGCAGCGCCGCCGGGTGGAGTGCGGCGTCGAGGAGGGCCGGGTGGATGCCGAAACGCGCCGCGTCCTTCGCCTGCTCCTCCGGCAACTCGACCTCGGCGAACACCTCACCACGTACGCGCCATACCGACCGCACGCCACGGAACGCGGGCCCGTACCCGTACCCCGCGTCCCCGATCTGCTCGTAGAACTTCTCGACCTCGACCCGCACCCCGCCCACGGGGGGCCACTCCCCCAGCCCTGCCTCCGGGGCGGGTCCGGAGTCGCCGGCCAGTACTCCGACGGCGTGCCGTTGCCAGGTGTCGTCCGTCACGGCGGGGTCCTCGGGCCGCGAGTAGACGGTCAGCTCCCGGCGGCCCTCCTCGTCGGGCGCGCCCACAGACAGCTGGACCTGTACCCCTCCCCGCTCAGGCAGGAGGAGCGGCGCCTCGAGGGTCAACTCGTCCACCCGCCCGCACCCGGCCTCGTCGGCGGCGCGCAGCGCCAGCTCGGCGAAGGCGGCACCCGGCAGGAGCACGGTGCCCAGGGCGGCGTGGTCGGCCAGCCAGGGGTGGGTCTGGAGGGAGAGCCGCCCGGTCAGCAACAGCTGGCCGCCGCCCGCCACCTGCACGGTCGCGCCGAGCAGCGGATGGTCGGCGGCGCCGAGCCCGAGCCCGCCGGCGTCGGCCTCGGAGAACCCGCCCGCCTCCAGCCAGTACCGCTGGTGCTGGAACGCGTACGTCGGAAGGTCCACCCGCTGGGCGCCCGTGCCGGCGAAGACGGCGTTCCAGTCGACGGCCAGGCCGCGGACGTATCCCTCGGCGAGGGAGGTCAGGAAGCGCTCCGGACCGCCTTCCTCGCGGCGCAGGGTGCCGAGCGCCACAGCCTGGGCGTCGGCGTGGTCCTCGAAGGTCTCCTGCATGCCGACGGTCAGGACCGGGTGGGGACTGCACTCCACGAAGTAACCGAAGCCGTCCGCCAGCAGCTCACGGACCGTGGCGTCGAAGCGAACCTCCTGACGCAGGTTCGTCACCCAGTACGTGGCGTCCAGGCCGCTGGTGTCGATGAGCGAGCCCAAGACGGTGGAGTAGAAGGGCACTTCAGCGGCACGGGGTTCGATGTCCTCGAGGGCTTCGGTGACCTGGTCACGGATGGACTCCACCTGTGCGGAGTGGGAGGCGTAGTCCACCGCGATACGACGCGCCCGTATCCCTTCGCCCTCGCAGGCGGCCATCAGCTCGTCCAGAGCATCCGGCTCGCCCGAAACAACTGTGGACGATGGGCCGTTGACCGAGGCGATCGAGATCCGCTCACCCCAGCCCGCGATCAACTCCCGTACCCGCTCGGCACCCGCAGCGACGGACACCATCCCGCCGTGGCCCGACAGGCTCTGCGCGATCGCCCTCGCCCGCAACACGACCACCCGGGCACCGTCCTCGACGGACAACCCACCCGCCACCACAGCAGCAGCGATCTCCCCCTGCGAATGACCGATCACCGCACCCGGCTCCACACCCACCGAACGCCACACCGCCGCCAGCGACACCATCACCGCCCACAACGACGCCTGAACAACCACCACATCGTCCAGCGAAGCCGCATCCGGCACACCCCGCACCACATCAGTCACCGACCAGTCCACCAGCACAGACAGCGCCGCGTCACACTCCTGGAGCCGCTCCCGGAACACCGGCGACGACTCCCACAACCCCGCACCCATCCCCACCCACTGCGACCCCTGACCCGGGAACACGAACACCACCCGCGGCGCCCCGGACAGCACCGCACCCGACACCGCGTCCACGGCGGGGACGCCCTGGGCGAGTGCGGTCAGCGCGGTCAGCGCGCCCTGTCGGTCCGCGGCCGTGATCACGGCGCGGTGTTCCAGTGCGGCGCGGGAGGCGACGAGGGAGAAGCCGAGATCGGTGAGGTCCGCCGGGGTGTCCTCCACGAAGGCGGCCAGGCGTGCGGCCTGGCCTCGCAGCGCGTCCGCGGTGCGGCCGGTGACGACCCACGGGACCGCGGGCAGGGCGGTCAGCGGCCGGGACGTCGACTCGCCGTCCGTCGGGGCGCCGGTCCGTGTGCCGGGCGCCGAGCCGGTCTCTGCGCCGGTCTCCGTGCCGGTCTCCGTGCCGGTCTCCGCGCCGACGGTGGACTCGCCCTGGTGCGCGCCCGGCTGCGGTGCGCCGGGCCCCGGGTCTTCGGTCTCCGGCTGGGGCGCCTCCTCGATGATCAGGTGGGCGTTGGTGCCGCTGATGCCGAACGAGGACACGCCGACGCGCCTGGGGTGGCCGTTGCGTGCCCACTCCACCTGGTCGGTGAGCAGCCGGACGGTGTTCGAGGTCCAGTCCACGTGCGGTGAGGGCGCGTCCACGTGCAGGGTGCGCGGCAGCGTTTCGTTGTGCAGCGCCATGACCATCTTGATGACGCCGGCCATACCCGCCGCGTGGGCGGTGTGCCCGAGGTTGGACTTCACGGACCCGAGCCACAGCGGGCGGTCGGCGGGGCGGTTCCTGCCGTAGGTCGCGACCAGGGCCTGGGCCTCGATGGGGTCGCCGAGGGGGGTGCCGGTGCCGTGCGCCTCGACCGCGTCCACCTCGTCGGCGGACAGCTGCGCGTTGGCGAGGGCGGCGCGGATGACGCGTTGCTGGGAGGGGCCGTTGGGGGCGGTGAGGCCGTTGCTCGCGCCGTCCTGGTTCAGTGCGGAACCGCGGACGACGGCGAGGACCCGGTGGCCGTTGCGCCGGGCGTCGGAGAGACGTTCGACCAGGAGGGTGCCCACGCCCTCCGACCAGGCGGTGCCGTCCGCCGCGGCGGCGAACGCCTTGCAGCGGCCGTCGCGGGCCAGACCGCGCTGGCGGCTGAAGTCCACGAAGACCCAGGGGGTGGGCATGACGGCGACGCCGCCGGCCACGGCAAGCGAGCACTCGCCCGAGCGCAGCGACTGCACGGCCATGTGCAGGGCGACCAGGGAAGAGGAGCAGGCCGTGTCGACGGTGATCGCCGGCCCTTCCAGCCCGAGCGTGTAGGAGACCCGGCCGGAGATGACGCTGACGAAGGAGCCGACGCCGGTGTAGCCCTCCACCCCGTCGGGCACGCGCTGCATGGTGCCGAGGTAGCCGGTGCCGGCGGCGCCGACGAACACGCCGGTCTTCGTGCCCTTGAGCGACGTCGGGTCGATGCCGGCGCGTTCCAGCACCTCCCAGGAGGACTCCAGGACCAGCCGCTGCTGCGGGTCCATCGCGAGGGCCTCGCGCGGCGATATGCCGAAGAGGTCGGCGTCGAAGTCACCGGCGCCGTGCAGGAAACCGCCCTGTCGCAGATAGGTCTTGCCGACGACGTCGGGGTCGGGGTCGTAGAGGTCCTCGACGTCCCAGCCACGGTCGTCGGGGAAGTCGGAGATCGCGTCGGTGCCGGATTCCACGAGCCGCCACAGGTCCTCGGGCGAACTCACCCCTCCGGGGAAGCGGCAGGCGACGCCGACGATGGCGATGGGCTCGTGCTCGCGCTCCTCGACCTCGCGCAGGCGCTGCCTCGTCTCATAGAGGTCGGCCGCCACGCGCTTCAGGTAGTCGACCAGCTTCTCGTCGTTCGTCATCTGACGCGGTCCTCCTTCGAGCGTTCGGGAATTCCGGAATGGCGCGAACGGCTTGTCCGCGGGCGGGATCGTGACCGTTCAGGAAATCCCGAGCTCGCTGTTGATGAAATCCAAGACTTCGTCAGCGGATGCCGACTTGAGACGATCACCGGCTGTTTCCTTGCGCTGCGCCGGCCCTGTTTCCTTCCAGGCCGCGAGCAGGTTCTCCAGGCGCCGTGCGACGGTGGAATGTCCGGCCTCGTCCGCGGAGACCGCGGCGAAGGCCGATTCGAGCCGGGCCAGTTCGGCGAGCAGGGACTCGGTCCCATGGGCCGTGTCTTCCTCGGGCGACAGCTCCGCAAGGAGATGCTCGGCGAGGGTTTCGGGGGTGGGGTGGTCGAAGACGAGGGTGGCGGGCAGTCGCAGGCCGGTCGCGGCCTGAAGCCGGTTGCGCAGTTCGACGGCGGTCAGCGAGTCGAAGCCCAGCTCCTTGAACGCCCGTCCGGGATCCACCGCCGCCGGTGAACCATGCCCCAGCACCGTGGCGACATGAGCACGCACCACATCCACCAGATGCGCGACCCGCTCACCCGGCCCCATCGCCGACAGCTGCCGCTGAAGATGCGAGCCACCCGACCCACCGTCCCCGGCCGCCGCACGCACCCGCCGCGCCGCCGCCCTGGGCGCCACCAGCGTGCGGGCCAGGGCCCGGGTGACCTCACCCCCGGCCGACGCCCACACCCCCACATCGAGCCGAGCGGTGACCAGCACACTCTCACCGGCCCGGCAGCCGGCCTCGAACAGGCCCAGACCCAACGGTTCGGGCATCGCCACGATCCCCGAACGCGCCAGACGCCTCAGATCGGCCGCCGCCAGGCGCCCGGTCAGCTCACTGGCCTGCTCCCAGTGCCCCCACGCCAGCGACACCCCAGGCAGCCCCTGAGCCCGGCGCACCCCCGCCAACGTATCCAGGAACACATTCGCCGCCGCGTATCCCGCCTGACCCGGATTGCCCACGACGCCCGCGAACGACGAATACAGCACGAAGGCCGCAAGATCCGCCTCCCGGGTCAGCTCGTGAAGATTGAGCGCGGCATCCACCTTCGGCCGCAGGACCGTCTCCAGCCGCTCCGCAGACAAGTCCCCCACCAGCGCGTCGTCCAGCGCACCGGCGGTATGCACCACAGCGGTCAGCGCATGCTCACCCCCGACCGACGCCAGCACCGACGCCAGCGCCTCCCGATCAGCCGCATCACACGCCACCACATCCACGCTCTGCGCACCCAGGTCATGCAGGTCCCGCACCAGCTCGGCAGCCCCCGGGGCATCCGGGCCACGCCGGCTCACCAGCAGCAGATGCCGTATCCCGCGCCCGGCCACCAGATGCCGGGCCAGCAACCCACCCAGCGTTCCCGTGCCACCCGTGACCAGCACCGTGCCCGACCTGTCCCAGGGCCGCGGCACCGTCAGCACCAGCTTGCCGGTATGCCGGGCCTGCGCCATGAACCGCAACGCCTCCGGCGCCCGGCGCACATCCCACGACCGCACCGGCAACGACTCCAGCACACCCCGCTCGAACAACACCCCCAACTCCGACAGAATGGCGGCCACTCGGTCGGGCTCGACCCGCGCCAGGTCGTACGCCTGGTAGGTGACGCCGGGGTGCCGCTCCGCGACCTCGTGGGGTTCGCGGACGTCGGTCTTGCCCATCTCCAGGAACCGGCCGCCGCGCGGCAGCAGCCGCAGGGAGGCGTCGGCGAACTCGTTCGCGAGGGAGTTGAGGACCACGTCGACGCCACGCCCGCCGGTGGCGGCGTGGAACTTCCTCTCGAAGTCCAGGGTCCTGGAGGAGGCGATGTGGTCGGCGTCGAAGCCCATCGCCCGCAGGGTGTCCCACTTGCCTTCACTGGCGGTCACGAACACTTCCGCACCCCAGTGCCGGGCCAGCTGCACCGCGGCCATCCCCACACCACCCGTGGCCGCGTGCACCAGCACCGACTCACCCGCCGACAGCCCACCCAAGTCCGCCAGGCCGACGTAGGCGGTCAGGAACACGGCCGGCACGGCCGCCGCCTGTTCGAACGACCAGCCGTCCGGTACCCGGGTGAGCAACCGGTGGTCGACCACGGTGACGGGGCCGAAGGCGCCCTGTGGGATCAGGCCCATGACCCGGTCGCCGACGGCGACGCCGGCCACTCCGGGACCGGCCTCGGTCACCACACCGGCGGCCTCGCTGCCCAGGGTCTCCTGACCGGGCACCATCCCGAGACCGACCACCACGTCGCGGAAGTTGACGCCCGCCGCGCGGACCGACACCCGCACCTGCCCCTCGCCCAACGGCGCCAGGGCCTCCGGCGCGGGTACAAGCTCCAGGTTCTCCAGCGTGCCCGGCCCCGTGGTCTCCAGCCGCCACGCCTCGACATCGGCCGGAGGCAGCAACGGGCCACCCGCCTCATCCGCCCGCACCATCCTCGGTACGAACAGCTCACCACCCCGTAAGGCCATTTGCGGCTCCTCGGCCGCCATCGCCGCCGCGACGGCCCGGGGCAGCGCGGCCAGCGAGCGTGGGTCACCGTCGAGGTCCAGCAGCAGGAGACGGCCCGGGTGCTCGCTCTGCGCGGCCCTGACCAGCCCCCACACCGGAGCCGACACCAGATCCACGGCACCCTCACCGCGTTCGCCGTCGCTGTCGCCCCCGACGGGCACCGCTCCTCGCGTCACCACGACCAGACGCGACGCCGCGAACAGGTCCGACGCCAGCCACTCCTGCACCAGCCCCAGCGCCTGCACGGTCACGGCACGCACACCACCCGTGATGTCACCGTCCCGGTGTCCGCGACCGACCGGCACGATCACCGCGTCCGGCATCTCCGCACCCGCGTCGACCGACGCCACCAGGGCCGCCAGGTCCGGGAAGCCGGGCGCATCGGTCAACTGGCCTTCCGACGATCCCACTTCGGCTGTGGTGGCGGGCTGGGCCGGCTCGTCCGACCCGGTCGGCAGTCCGGTCCACTCGACCCGGAACAGGGCGTCCCTCGTCGGGTCGTCGACCGTGCGCAGTCGGCGCGGATCCACCGCACGCAGCACCAGCGAACCCACCGAAGCCACCGGCGAACCCGCCGCATCGGCCAGGACCACCGACACCGCGTCCTCGCCCACCGGACTCACCCGCACCCGCACCACCCGCGCACCCACCGCGAACAACGCCACATCAGCCCACGCGAACGGCAGCCTCAGAGGCCGGTCCGCCGCGTGCAGCAGCAGCGGGTGCAGGGCGGCGTCGAGCAGCGCCGGATGGATCCCGAACCGGTCCGCGTCCTGGTGCAGGCCCTTCGGCAGTTCGACCTCCCCGAAGATCTCATCACCGGCCCGCCATGCGGCGCGCAGACCCCGGAAGGACGGCCCGTACTCGTAACCGGCGGCCGCCACCCGCTCGTAGAACCCGTCCACATCCACCGGCTCCGCCCCCGGCGGCGGCCAAGCGGTCAGCGAGACTTCAGCCACCTCCTCCTGTGCGCTGACGGCGCCGAACGCGTGCTGCACCCAATCGGCGCCGTCCGACGCGCCTTCCTGACGGGAGTGGAGGGTGAGTTCGCGGCGTCCCGTCCCGTCGGGCGGACCCACCGAAAGCTGCACCTGCAACCCCCCACGCTCCGGCACCACCAACGGCGCCGCCAACGTCAACTCCTCCACCACGGCACACCCCACCTCGTCCGCCGCCCGCAACGCCAACTCCACCAACGCCGCACCCGGCACCACCACCACACCCGACACCGCGTGATCCACCAACCACGGATGCGAACCCGACGACACCCGCCCCGCCAACACCACCCGATCCTCAGCCGCCACCCGCACCAACGCCCCCAGCAAGGGGTGTTCGGCGTCGGCGAGCCCGAAGCCGGCCGGATCACCGGAACCGGCGGGCACGGACTCCAGCCAGTAGTGCTGGTGCTGGAAGGCGTAGGTGGGCAGGTCCACGCGCCGGGCGCCCGTGCCGGCGAAGACGGCGTTCCAGTCGACGGCCAGGCCGCGGACGTAGCCCTCGGCGGCGGACGTCAGGAAGCGCTCCGGACCGCCTTCCTCGCGGCGCAGGGTGCCGAGCGCGACAGCCTGGGCGCCCGCAACGTCGTCGAACGTCTCCTGCATGCCGACGGCCAGGACCGGGTGGGGGCTGCATTCCACGAAGTATCCGAAGCCGTCCGCCAGCAACTCACGGACCGTGGCGTCGAACCGCACCTCCTGACGCAGATTGGTCACCCAATAACCGGCGTCCAGGCCGCTCGTGTCGATCAGCGAACCCGTCACCGTCGAGTAGAACGGGACGTCAGACAGGCGCGGCTCGATACCGGCCAACGCCTCGGTGACCTGTTCTCGGATCGACTCCACCTGTGCGGAGTGTGAGGCGTAGTCCACCGCGATACGACGCGCCCGTATGCCCGCGCTCTCGCAGGCGGCCATCAAATCGTCCAAGGCATCCGGCTCACCCGAAACCACCGTCGACGAGGGGCCGTTGACCGAGGCGATCGAGATCCGCTCACCCCAGCCCGCGATCAACTCCCTTACCCGGTCCGCACCCGCGGCCACCGACACCATCCCGCCGTGGCCCGACAGGCTCTGCGCGATCGCCCTCGCCCGCAGCACGACCACCCGGGCACCGTCCTGCACCGACAGAGCGCCCGCCACCACAGCAGCAGCGATCTCCCCCTGCGAATGACCGATCACCGCACCCGGCTCCACACCCACCGAACGCCACACCGCCGCCAGCGACACCATCACCGCCCACAACGACGCCTGAACAACCACCACATCGTCCAGCGAAGCCGCATCCGGCACACCCCGGACGACCTCGGTCACCGACCAGTCCACCAGCGAAGACAGGGCCGCATCACACTCCTGAAGCCGCTCCCGGAACACCGGCGACGACTCCCACAACCCCGCACCCATCCCGAGCCACTGCGAGCCCTGGCCCGGGAACACGAACACCACCCGGCCCTGCTCCCCGGACACCACACCCGACACCACCCCGGCCGAAGGCACACCCTCCGCCACCGACCGCAACACCCCAACAGCAGAGTCCCGATCAGCGACCAGAACCACGGCACGGTGCTCCAGAGCCGACCGCGTCTCCACCAGGGAACGCGCCACATCGGCGACCGTCAGCTCGGAGCGCTGCTCGACGAACCCGGCGAGCCGCCCCGCCTGCGCCCGCAACGCCGCGTCCGAACGACCCGACACCACCCACGGCAGCACGTCCGCCACGAGTCGCGGATCACCCGAAGACTCTTCCGGCTCCTCCGCCTCCGGCGCCTCCTCCAGGATCACGTGCGCGTTGGTCCCGCTGATGCCGAACGAGGACACACCGGCCCGGAGCGGGCGTGTGCCGTCCGTCGTCCATTCGACGGAGTCCGTCAGCAGTTCCACGGCACCCGCCGACCAGTCCACGTGCGGTGTCGGTTCGTCGACGTGCAGGGTCCTGGGCAGGACGCCGTGCCGCATCGCCTCCACCATCTTGATCACCCCGGCCGCACCCG